>CAYOAW010000001.1:0-16356 GCA_964402095.1 uncultured Eubacteriales bacterium
TAATTTATAAGTTGCTATATATGAAGCTATTTGTTAAACTGTGATTGAAGATAAATAAAATAGCGGCAGGTAATAATAATGGCTGAAAAGGTACAGTTCCATGACCGGCGTTACATCGGCACAAAAGAGACTATAGCCTATTGCTTGTTTGACTCCTCAAAAAGTGTTAATATCAGTGCTTACAGCGGCCGGTTCAATCTTGATTTGGTCAAAATTGATTTCGGCTGGGGTGCGGTAGCGGGTGTTATCGGCGGTGTGTGGGATATTATTAACGATACCTTTTCCGGGTTACTGGTTGATAAAACGCAGACCCGCTGGGGCAAATTTAAACCTTACCTTCTGGCTTTTGCTATCCCGGGCACAATTTTCGGTATTCTCGGCTGGCTGACACCGTATTTTTTTGACCGCAACCCTAAAAATATAAAAAAACTGATTTATTCTATGACACTTGGCATGACGGGAGAGCTGATGGGCACATTCAGAAGCTTTGCCGAAACAGGGTTTATTTCCAGTATATCACCTAATCCGCAGGATAAAGTATTGCTTTTTACAGTCGCTGAGGTGATTTCCGGGCTATGGGAATCCTTTCCATCCATGTTTATGGGCTTGCTTATCGACCTTATCAATCATAATAAAATTGCAATGTCCATGGAGTCAGCCTATTTATCGATGGGGACTTTCTGTGCTGTTTACGGAGGAATTGCGGCGTTGATTTATTTTTCTGTCGCAAAAGAAAGGATTGCCCAATCAATAGAAAAACCGAGTTTCAGAGACGGGCTGAAAACAATATTGAACAACAGGCCGATGATGATAATGATGTTGTCAGATCTTATGAATACTTTTAAATTTGACACGGGAACACAAAATTACTTCGCTGATGTTCTTGGCACTGTTTCACTTCAAAATATTATTGTAATCCCCGGTGCTCCGTTATCAATATTGAGCTACACTTATTTGCCGTGGGCGCAAAAAAAGTTTTCAACAAAGGCCTTATGGATTTTTGGGGATATGCAAAAAGATATAACAAATCTGCTGATTTTTATAATCGGCTCAATCGGAGGAAAGGGAAAGGGCGGGCTTTATCACAAGGTTTTTATAATGGGAGCCGCTTATATATTTAAAGATATTATTTATAAATCGACTTTAAGTGTTTATAAAATAATTCCGAAAATGATGATGACAGAGGCACTCGATTATTGCGAGTGGAAAAACGGATACAGAACCGAAGGGACAACTCTTGCCGTAAAGGGGCTGATTCAAAAGATTGCCGGTGTAGTTATAGGACCTTTGCGGAATATTATTATGATTAAAATCGGATATTCTCTTAAAGCCGGATTCGGCAAACAGACAGACAGAACAAAGTATTTATTGTTTGCATGTTGTACTTTGCTGCCGGGTTTAACCGGGCTGCTTTCCAATATTCCGAAATTTTTCTATAAAGGTTCGCTTGAAACGAGAGACAGAATGTACGCCGAACTTGCTCAAATGAGAGCTGTCAAGAGGCGAGCAATTCAAGAAAGAGAAGATGAATTACAAAAAAGCAACGATCAATTGAATTGATTAATACAAATAAAGAAGTCCGCTAAAATGTTGAGCGGACTTCTTTATTTGGTTTCAAAAAAACTGACAGACACGGGCTTTTGCCGGCAGCGGAGGGCTAAAATCCGCCATTCACCGCGGGGGTTTTCCCCATAACGAATACCAATGTTCCTCCGTCCGCAATCTGCGAATGTACTATCGACGGTGTATCAAGTTTTATGCCGTTTAATATTGCCTTCTGCACATAAATGTTCTTAGCGGACTGATTTTCGGCAATGACGGTAAGCGCTTTCCCATTGCCAAGGTTTATCTCTGCTTTGTCAATGTTGGGGGAGCCTAACCAATAGCGATCCGTGCCGGCGACAGGGTAAAGCCCCATTGCTGAAAAAATATACCATGAACTCAGCGTTCCGCCGTCATCGTTGCCGTCAAGCCCGTTTACATCTGTGCTATGGCGTTCGGCCAGTGCCCAGCGAACCCATTTCTGTGTCAGATCAGGGCGGCCTGCATCATCAAAAAGATAAGGCGCATGTATATCATGCTGGTTGCCTTGCCAATAACCGGATCCGGGGTTCAGAGCGGCACGGTCTTTGCTGGCATCAGACATAAAATCATTGAGTTCATTAACAAAGGTTTTTTGGCCGAAAAGTTCGACAAGACCTTTTGTATCCTGAGGAACCGACCATCTCCAGTGGCGTGCGCCGCCTTCGCAATATGCCTCGGAAACTTTTTTGGGCAGAATTTGATCATAATAACTTGTAAAATTCGGTATCAGAGGCTCCTGCCAGGATCCGTCGGTATTTTTCCCTTGAAAATATTTCGTCTTAGGATTAAAAATATTTTTATAGGACATGGATTTATTTGTAAAAAGCGCGTAATCTTCCAATTTCCCAAGTGCTTTCGCCAGCAGCGCTATACTTCCGTCTGCCCAAGCTAATTCGAGCGTTTTGCTTACCGAAATGTCCTGTAAATCAGCCGGGACATAACCGTATTTGTTTAATGCTTGAATATCGGTGTTGCTTCCGCCGCTTTCTGTTGTTTCAAGAGCGGTTGCTTTCATAAAAGTGTATGCTTCTTCGACTTCAAAATCTGTAATTCCTTTCAGGTAACTTTCCGCAATAACCATATCAGCCGGTGTGCCGAACATGGAGCCTGTTTCTCCGCCTCCGGAAGGCCAACGGGGCAGGGAACCATCTATTCGAGCCATGCGAACAAGGCTTTTTAGGCAGTCCCGCTGTATATCGGGGGCAATTAAATTGAGAAGCGGATGCTCTGTTCTGAAAGTATCCCATATGGACATGTCGGTACGGTAAGTGTAACCGTCGGCTTTTCCGATTTCGCCTTTGAAGCCGAGATACTGGCCGTTAACATCGGTAAAATCGGAAGGCATGATCATTGCGTGGTATAAAGCAGTATAAAAAATGGTTTTAATTTCATTGTCAGGTGTTTCAATTTTGATTTTAGAAAGCGATTGGTCCCAAGCTTTGCGGGCAGCGTCTCTTACCCCTTCAAAATCAAGCTTCCCGGCTTCCGTTTCCAAATTAAGTCTTGCGTTTTCAAGGCTGACAAAACTAATGCCGATTTTGAGTTCAACCGGTTGGTTTTTAATATTGCCGAAATTAATATCTGCGCCTGCGTCATCTCCGCCCGCAACAGTACTGCCGGCGGAAGTAATACCGTTGCTCCAAGTGGAGTAAGAGGAAAACGGTTTGTTAAAGCGCGCAACAAAATATCCCTTGAGCCCGCCGTATCTGCTCGCAAAACCGGTGAGAACTCGGGCTTCACCTTCAATCTCCATGGCATCCGGAATTATTTTAATTTTCCCCTCGGACGCCTTTCCGTCGCGAAGGAAGCTGGTTGCGTCAATTAGAATATGTGCGTCTTTTTCAGAACCGAAAGTATAACGGTGCACACCTGTATGATCCGTCGATGTAAGTTCCGCCATACAATTAATGCTTGGCAGGTTGACGGCGTAGTAACCGGGAGCAGCTTCTTCCTGTTCATGGGAGAAAATAAGCGGATTCTTTAATCTGTCAGCAGGATTTACCTTCCCGATTGCCGGTGTGACCCGGAATTGCCCCAAGTCAGTAGCTCCTGTGCCCGAAAGCCGGTTATGGCTGAATCCCCAGAGATAATTATGCCCGTAATAATAACCGGCGGTTCCGCAGGTAAAAGGATTTATTCCGCCGGGAAAGGTTGTATCAGGGCTTAAACGTACCATTCCGAAAGGCGACGTAGCTCCCGGGAAAAGCATGGCGCATGCCCAGGGGATACCTCCCGTCCCGATAAAAGGATCAACCCATTGGCCATATACGCCGGGTTTTAAATCCGGCATTACAATGGATTTTGGAAGCTTGCCTGTGGTAAATAATGACGAAAAGAGAATGGTCAGCGATAAAAAAATTCCTTGCAGTTTTTTAGCAATTGCCAACATGGTTCAGTCCTCCTATATTCAACAATTCCATCACATTTTGGTTGCATCCAAGTGTTTAACGGGTTTTCGGTTTTGTTCATTGTATCATACGTCTTGTAATAAATAAACTGTTTTTTGAAAGGTAAAACTCCGCATACATGATATTCGGAAGAGTGTCAATATTTAAAAAATTGATTTCCGACTTAACCTATGGTATAATTAAAAAAGGAAGTGATATAAATGAAAGTATCAACAAAAGGAAGATATGCTCTCAGGCTGATGATAGATTTGGCAGAGCATGGCAATGACGAATATGTCTCGTTAAAAGAAATTTCAGACAGGCAGGAAATATCCATCAAGTATTTGGAACAGATAGTGTCCTCGCTATGCAAATCTGATTTTGTTAAAAGTGTCCGTGGCCCGCAGGGCGGGTATAAACTGAAAAAGGATCCAAAGGATTATACGGTCGGATCAATTTTAAGAATTACGGAAGGCAATCTGTCTCCGATTTCATGTCTGGAAGATACACCGAACCAATGTGCGCGATGCGGCAGTTGTGCCACAGTCGATTTCTGGCAAGGCCTGTATCGGCAGATCAATGAATATGTGGATAAATTTACATTGGAAGACTTGGTTAATCAGCAAAAAACGAAAAGCAGGAATGATTTTATTATTTAACTCATTAATAACATTATATAATATAATGACGGAAATTTCTTTCTTCCGCCATTTTATTTTTTTGTATGAGACAACAGATGTTATTGAAAATTAACTGTTGACAAATGCAAAACAACAGTGTAATATAATAACATAGTAAACCTGTAGGAAATATAGTATATAAAGAGGACTATAATATGGGCTTAAAATTCATCGAATTATTAAGAATAAATTGGAGAAACGGACGAATGTGTGATGGCATGAATTTGACTGTAAGCAATAGTTATAATATAATAATTGAACTGAAAGAAGGAATACTGTCATGAGCACAAATAAAAAATATAAATTTGAGACCATACAGCTTCACGCCGGGCAGGAAAAACCCGATTCTGCTACCGATGCCAGAGCAGTGCCGATTTATGCGACGTCGTCCTATGTTTTTGCGGATTCAGCGCAGGCAGCCGGCAGATTCGGATTAACCGAAAGCGGGAATATCTACACAAGACTGATGAACCCTACATCGGATGTGTTTGAACAGCGCATAGCAGCACTTGAGGGTGGCGCTGCTGCGCTCGCAACTGCCTCGGGGGCGGCGGCTGTTACCTATGCCATTCAAAATATTGCTCTTTCCGGGGATCATATTGTTTCCGATAAACGTATTTACGGCGGATCCTACAACTTGTTTGCCCACACTTTGCCTGATTTCGGGATTGAGACGACATTTGTTGACGGCAGTGAACTTAAAAATTTTGCGGAAGCTATTAAACCAAATACCAAAGCGATATTTATTGAAACGCTGGGAAATCCGAATTCAACAATTGTAGATGTTGATGCGGTTGCGGATCTTGCACATAAGAACGGCATTCCGCTGATTGTCGACAATACCTTTGCGACTCCGTATCTATTCCGGCCTATTGAGCATGGCGCAGATATAGTTGTTCATTCCGCTACAAAATTTATCGGCGGACATGGTACAGCAATCGGCGGGGTTATAGTAGACTCCGGCAATTTTAACTGGGCAGCAAATGATAAATTTCATGGACTTTCGAAACCGAATCCCAGTTACCATGGCGCTGTGTTTACAGATACGGCCGGTAACCTTGCCTATATCGTAAAGACACGGGTAACGCTGATGCGGGACACCGGCGCGACAGTAAGCCCGTTCAATTCCTTCCTGTTTTTACAGGGGCTTGAAACACTTTCACTGCGTGTGGAACGGCATGTGGAAAATGCGCTGAAGGTGGTGGAATACCTGTCACGGCACCCGAAAGTGGAGTCGGTCAACCATCCTGCGCTTGCGTCACATCCGGATCATGAGCTTTACAGCAAGTATTTTCCCAACGGCGCAGGTTCGATTTTTACTTTCGAAATCAAAGGCGATGCCGAAAGCGCAAAGACATTCATCGACAAACTCAAAATCTTCTCGCTGCTTGCGAATGTCGCTGATGTGAAATCTCTTGTTATTCACCCGGCGAGTACGACTCACTCCCAATTGACGGGAGATGAACTGCTCGAGCAGGGAATTAAACCGAATACAATCAGGCTTTCTGTCGGCACCGAGCATATTGACGATATAATTGATGACCTGGATCAGGCTTTTGAGCGCTGAACCGAATACGGCAATACAATATGTTTACCGGATTAATCAATTTATATTCTTATTGAAATGTATTCACATGGAAGACGCCTCGAACAAATAAAACTGAAATACACTATACCGGCCGTTTCAATAATTGGCGGGTGGATCAAAAAAGGAGAAATAAAAATGTCAAAAATTTATAAGAACTTGACTCAGCTGATTGGAAAAACACCGTTGCTGGAATTAACAAATTATGAAAAAGAGAACGGCCTTTCGGCTGTAATTGTTGCAAAGCTGGAGTTGTTTAACCCTGCCGGGAGCGTTAAGGACAGAATTGCAAAGGCAATGATTGATGATGCCGAAGTGAGAGGTATTCTAAACGCAGATTCGGTCATTATCGAACCGACAAGCGGCAATACCGGGATCGGGCTTGCATCGGTTGCCGCGGCCAGAGGATACAAAATTATACTTACAATGCCCGAAACGATGAGTGTTGAACGCAGAAAACTTGCCGGAGCATATGGCGCGGAAATTGTTTTAACCGAAGGCGCAAAAGGTATGGATGGCGCAATTGCAAAGGCGAAAGAATTGGCGGAACAAATACCGAACAGTTTTATCCCGGGCCAGTTTACAAATCCTGTGAATCCCGCAGTTCACAAGGCAACAACAGGAGTGGAGATTTGGGATGATACAGATGGTAAAGTGGATATTTTCGTTGCGGGTGTTGGGACCGGAGGCACACTGAGCGGTGTCGGCGAATATCTTAAATCAAAGAATGCCGGTATTAAAATTGTTGCTGTTGAACCCGCAGGATCTCCTGTTCTGTCCCAAGGGTTTTCCGGTTCTCACAGAATTCAGGGGATTGGTGCCGGTTTTGTCCCGCAAACACTGAATACGAATATATATGATGAAATTATTGCAGTAAAAGACGAAGATGCGTTAACAACCGGCAGAGCATTGGCGCGCAACGAAGGCCTGCTTGTCGGAATTTCTTCCGGAGCGGCCGTCTGGGCCGCGGCAATGCTTGCAAAGAGAACTGAAAATTTCGGTAAAACAATTGTAGTGCTGCTTCCGGATACAGGTGAGCGTTATCTTTCAACACCGTTATTTTCGGAATAAATCCGATTCTTGTCAGGACTGTCAGAACCATACTTGAATTTTAATATACTTCTATTCAATAAACAGTGGGCAAATATTACCCGTTGTTTATTTTTGCAATAAGGGAGAGGCTGACGAGTTTGCATTTGTTTAAAGGCAGATTTTTCCGGTTTTATTTTCACTTGAGAGTATACATGCAGCCGGAAACAATTATGGCAGAAATCGCAAATGTTTCTCAACGGTTGATTAAATCAACTAAAATCAACTGCTAATCTATTGAAATATCAAAGGAAATGATTGATAATGTTGAACAAGGAGATGATTTGTTTGCGGGAAATTAATATTTCCGGAATTATTTCGGCAAAAAGACGGGAAAAAGGGATAACTCAGGATGAGCTGGCTGAATACATGGGTGTATCCAAGGCATCTGTGTCAAAATGGGAAACTGCTCAGAGTTATCCGGATATCACACTTCTTCCCAGGCTGGCAGCATTTTTTAATATAAGTATTGATGAACTTGTCGGTTATCTGCCCCAAATGACGAAAGAAGATGTTCGAAAAAATTATAACCGTCTGTCTCATGCTTTCAGCTGCAAACCTTTTGAAGAAGTATATAAAGAGTGCCATGAGTTAACACAAAAATATTATTCCTGTTTTCCGCTGGTTTTCAAAATGGCCGCGTTGCTGCTGAATCATTATCCGCTCGAAAAAGATATGGCGAAACAGGAAGCAATTGTAAAAGAAATTGTCAGTCTTTGCGAACATGTCAAAAGAGAAAGCGACGATGTGTGGCTGTCAAAACAGGCGAACTCTCTTCAGGCGGTTTGCTGTCTGATTCTGCAGAAACCGCTGGAAGTACTGGAACTTTTGGAGGGAACGACTAAACCTGTTACGGGCGATGAGGTTGTTCTTGCAAGCGCCTTTCAGATGATAGGGCAGGTCAATAAAGCAAAATCCGCTCTTCAAATTAGTACATATCAAAATGTTATTCATCTTTTAGGCCTTGCGCCGTCTTATCTTTCGCTCTATATGCAGGAGAAAGAAAAATTTGAAGTGATTTTAAACCGTTTTATAAATATTGCATATACGTTCGAGTTCGATAAACTGAGACCTGACCTTATGGCAACCTTCTACTATACAGCGGCTGTAGCCTATGCCGGTTTGAATGAACCTGCAAAAACGCTTGATATGATTGGCAACTATTCAACAGCATGCACTTCGGAGAATTTTGCCGTATTTTTACATGGAGACAGTTTCTTTGATCTGCTGGACGAGTGGCTTGAAGAGTTTGATATGAACAAGAGTGTTCCGAGGGATATCAAGGTGATAAAGCATGATGTCTTGAAAATTATCAAAGAAAATCCCGCATTTGCCTTTCTGAAAAATGATCCGGCTTATAAAAATATCATTAACAATCTGGAATTAAAATTAAACGGAGGTAATTAAATATGAATGTACTGACAGAAAATCTGCAACTCCTGCTTCCTCTGATAGTCCTTGAACTGTCGCTGACAATTGTTGCGCTGATACATGTGCTGAGGCATCCGAAATACCGTTTTGGCAACAGAATTTTATGGATACTGCTGTGCTTCGTGCAGATTATAGGCCCGATTATCTATTTTGTTTTCGGCAAGGGTGAAGATGAATGAGCATTTTGAGCATTGAAAATCTGTCAAAAAGTTTTGGCGCGGCGAAAGTAATTGACGGAATATCATTTGAAGTGGCTGAAAAATCCATCTTTGGTTTCATCGGCAAGAACGGCGCCGGAAAAACCACTACAATGAAAATGATTCTTGGATTGTTAAAATCAGACGGGGGATGTATTGAGGTTTGCGGTGAGCCGGTTAATTACGGCCAGACAAAAACCAACCGGTTTATCGGTTATCTTCCCGATGTGCCGGAATTCTACAATTATATGACTCCGAAAGAGTATCTTATGCTTTGCGGTGAAATAACGGGACTCTCTGCTTCGGTATGCAAAAAACGGTGCATAGATTTAATTGAGCTTGTCGGGCTTGAAAAGGCGAACAGAAAAATCGGAGGTTTTTCAAGAGGGATGAAACAGCGGCTCGGTATTGCACAGGCGCTGATCAATGAGCCGAAACTGCTGATTTGTGATGAACCGACCTCTGCGCTCGATCCCATCGGACGCAAGGAATTACTGGATATTCTGGAGCGGGTTAAAGTGAATACTACCGTTTTGTTTTCTACACATATTCTGTCGGATGTGGAAAGAATCTGCGACAGGATAGCCTTGTTAAACAATGGAAAACTGGCGCTTTGCGGAACTATAACCGAATTGAGAGAACAGCATAAGCAGGACGGTTTGTTTATTGAATTTGAATCTCTTGTTGATCTTAATGCTTTTTTATCCAAGCTTGGCGCTTTTTCTTGGGTGAATAAAACCGAGTCAAACGGTACTTCGCTTACTATAAAAGTATCGGATATAAAACGGGCAGAAAAAGATGTGCTGAATATTTTATCCGATCATCAGCTGCTGCCTCTTAAATTTGAAATAATGGAGCCGAGTATAGAAACACTGTTTATGGAGGCTGTGCAATGAGAATGTATTCCGCTTTTTTTAAAAAAGAATTAACAGAGATCACGAGAACCTATAAGCTGTTCGTCCTGCTTGCAGTATTTGTTCTGCTCGGCATCATGAATCCGGTGATGGCGAAAGTAATGCCCGATATTTTAAAAAGCGTGATGCCAAAGGGGATAAGCATTACTTTGGCAACGCCGACAGCGTTTGATTCCTGGGCGCAATTTTTCAAGAATGCCTCGCAAACGGGCCTGATTATTGTTGTAATTATTTTCAGCGGTATCATGTCCAATGAATTCAGCAAAGGAACTCTCATTAATATGCTGACAAAAGGGCTTTCAAGGCCGGTTGTCATTTTATCCAAGTTTACCGCTGCGCTGTCTGTATGGTCAGCAAGTTATATACTGTGTTTCTCGGTAACTTATTATTATACGGATTGCTTTTGGCACAAGGCGAATATAGAAAATTTGTATCTCTCCGCAGTCGGGCTTTGGGTTTTTGGCGCTTTTTTGATAGCGTCACTGATTCTCGGAGGAGTGCTTTTTACCAATCATTTCGGCGGACTGCTGTTTACATTCGGCTTGGTTGCGGTTTCTATGATGATTAGCATTGCGCCGGAGCTGAAAAAAATCAATCCTGCCAGTTTGGCAACACTGAATACCGGACTTCTGTCGCGGCAGGTCGATTCTGCTGTATTTTATCCTGCCATTGCCGTGACCGGCGGACTTACGGTAATATTTATTATATTGTCGGTCTTTTTATTCAATAAAAAACAAATATAAAGTTTTCATAAAGCGTAAATAAAATAACATATATACAGCAGGCCCCGCCTCATAATGAAGCGGGTCCTGTTGTATATGTATCTTACAGATTAGTATGCAATTTGTATTTCTGTGCCGGCGCTTGCATTTTTTACAGCATACCATGTCGTTGTGCCGTCAATAAAATATCCTGCCTGTAAAGTGACAAGTTCAGCCATGGAGGAAGCTTTTTGCATCGTTGCATCGGCACCGTACTTTACGGACTTTGGATTAGCTTCACCGTAAACCTTAAACAGCATAGATCTTGCTGTTGAAGTGCATTTAATACCAAGTGTATCATTGCCTTTTTTATATGAAATCATGGAACCTGTTTTGTCTTCCTCATACAAACCGAACTTTTTTTCACCCTTTTCCGGATATATCAGAACGGTTGTGTAATCTTTGGACAGTTCTGTCCCGAAACCGGTTGTGCCATTGGTTATATTCATCGGGACAATAGCGCCTTTACGGATAAAGACAGGATACTCATCCAGTCCGAAACTAAGCTTTTTTATGCCTGCCGAATACTGCTTTGTCTGGTCAAACAAATATATCCAGTTGCCCTTCGGGAAGACAACGGTGCGGTCATTCCCTTCCTCAAAGAACGGCGCAACCAGAAGATCATCGCCGAGAAGGTATTCATAGGTTCCTGCCTGCGGCCTCATCGTCGGCTTGACAAGTTCATAAGAATAGGCTGCCTGGCTGTAGATATAAGGGATCAGCGCGGTGTGCAGGTTGACAAATTTTCTGTAAATATCAGTGGTTTCCTCATCATACATCCAAGGCCTGTGTTCACCGCCTCCGCCGTTTTCCATAACTGTGCAGAAAGCGCCAAGCTGTGCCCATCTGATGAAGACATCTTTGAATTTTTCTTCATCTCCTCTGAAACCGCCGATGTCCGAACCGTAGCTGACATAATTAAACCGCGATGAGGACAGCATGTCGTTGAGTGCTGCTCTCATTCCTCCCCAGTCATTATCATCGTCGCCAACCCAGCCGGCAAAGCAGTTGTCGCGGCTGGCAAACCGGAACGGCAGACCGATTCTCAATGCCACATCATTCACGGGCCTTGCGGACATAACACCTTTTAATCCGACTTCCTCACTGGTGTACTGATAAAAATCTTCATAAAAATCTTTTCTGTATTCATTCCAGGTGATGTGATGGCCGCCGTAGCCCATGGCCGGGAACAGTGTCATAACATAAGGGTCCGCTCCGTCCACTTTCCACCCGTCAACACCCATGTCAAGCACGGTATCCATCTGTTTATGCCACCATTTAACAGCTTCCGGATTTGTAAAATCGATAAAAGCGCCTTTGCCGCCCCACCATTTAACGGTTTTGCCTTTGCTTAAATAATAACCCTTATCTTTTCCCTCCTGAAAATTAGGAGCACCTTCATTGACCATGCAGGTCGTCCATAACATAACCTCGATGTCCATACTGTGATACCGTTGAACTTCGCTGGCCATGTCGGGGTATAAGGCCGGGTCCGGCGTATAGGAACCGACATCCATTGACCAGGGCCGGTCGATGATGATAGCGCCGACAGGGATGTCATGATCTTGATAACCTTTAACAAGGGCACTGATAGAATCTTGTGTTCCCGAATTTTCCCAAACCCAGTGTTCATGAACCCAGGTTGGCCATGCGGGTGCTTTTAGGGTTGGGTCAGGGTTGTTCTTGCCGAATGAAAAACCGCATATGGATGAAACGGAAAACAATAAAGCAATTGCAAAGGATACAATTCTGGAAGAAAATCTGTCATTCATTGTTCAGTCTCCTTATTTCAATTTATATGATGACTTTGTTATTCTATCATACTGTATGGCCGTTATCAATCACAAATATGTATATGGTTTTCATGAAAAATAAGGAAATAATATTCGTGTATAAGCTTTACGGCGGAGTGGACATTCCTTCCGAAATCCGAAAAAAGCGGTTGCGTTACTGCGTTGATTTGGTGTTTATTTTATACCGGTATGGCGTTTCTCCGAATTTCTTCTTATACACGGCGATAAAGCGGGAGCAGTCTGTGAATCCGCACTGCAGACTTACCTGGGTTACTGTCATTCCGCGCCGGAGCAGCTGCTGCGCAAAGGCAAGTTTTTTTGATTCAAGAAACTTGTGGGGCGAAATACGGATATATTTCTGGAACCAACGGTTGACAGTGCTCGGACTGACAAAGAATATATCATATATTTCTTTAATATGCTGGATTTCACGAAAATGCTTATTGATGTAATCCAGAATCTGCTGCAGTTCTCCGGGCATTATAACCCGGCTTTTCGGGACGGATTCCGGTAATCTGCCCAACAGTGTTAACAACTGAAGAAAACGGAAAGTCTGCTCCAGTTGCTGATTGTTCTGCCATCTCAACTCATCCAAACGATACAGCGAGTCCAATATATCCTGCCGTGTTGCGCTGTCAGGCGACAGCAGATTGCAGAATCCGGGCTGATTGACAAATGAAAAAAGAACGGAATTTTCCGGTACCTCAACCCATAGGCAGAAATGTTCATGTATACATGGCTTATGGTAAACACACAGGTGCATTTCACCCGGCCGCGTAATGACTGAGTCGCCGCTCCTGATGGGATATAGCCTGTTTTCCACAAGAAATGAGATATCACCGCTTACATTGACATAAATTTCATAACAGCTGTGTATATGGGATTCGTCAATATCATTCTGATCATCCGCGGATATAAAACGGTCTATATGCCGCAGATCAAACCGGACACCTTCCAGATTGAGCAGTTCTGTGACCGGTGAAGAACGAATAGCCATAGATAATTCCTCCAAGATGACATAAAATTAATATAATTAGATAAAAAATACCTATTAATACTAAAAACAGACTGATATACTAAATGATAATGACCGGTAACAAAAAGTCAAGAGGTCGGAAAGAAGATACTTGATATGAAGAAAAATTATGCAAATCCGCAGGCCGGTGCATGGTACCGGACCCAATTGGATCATCCGGAGTCTTTCCCTTTTTCATTTACATACTGCGGAAAACGGTATGACGGTTTCCCGGCAGAGTCTTTGCGGGAAACAGGATGTTCCATATCATCAGATGATAAAAAAGAAACCTGTGAAAGATCATGGATTATGCCGGACGGTCTGCAAGTGACTTTGCTGACCGCTTATTATTCCGGTTATGGGGCGTCAGAATGGACTGTTTGGTTTGAGAATACAAGCAATGAAAACAGCGGAATTTTGGAAAATTTGGAAAGCACGCTGACTTTTAAGGGCGAGCATCCGGTACTGAAA
This sequence comes from uncultured Eubacteriales bacterium, assembly GCA_964402095.1. Taxonomy (GTDB): domain Bacteria; phylum Bacillota; class Clostridia; order Oscillospirales; family Acutalibacteraceae; genus UBA1447. Next base: position 13,908 of record CAYOAW010000001.1, read on the forward strand.
GGAATTTTGGGCGACCATGTTAATCTGTACCGGCCCTATGCCCATGATTTGGATGATATGCCGGTTCATTTTTATTCGGACAGCGGCCGGCCGACCCATATCAACTTCCCTTATTTCAATCTGGAGTACAGCGACAGCGGTGTTATGCTCGCCATAGGATGGGCCGGTACCTGGACTGCCGACTTTGCCTCCGGCGGCGGAGAGGTTTCTTTTAAAGCCGGTTCCACACCGGGGATCAGAACTTATTTAAAACCCGGAGAAAAAATTCGGACAGCTTTGTTTGTAAGGGCACCATACGCAGTAAGGAATGAAAACTATGCTGTGAATTATTGGCGCAGCTGGTTTGTTACATGCAATATGCCGGCCGCCGATGCTTCCGGAAACCAAGCGGAACCGTTTTCAAGCTGCTGTCTTGCTTCGGATACAGGGCTGCCGAATTCGGATGGCAGTATTTCCGAGTGCGCATCGACTTGGCGGCCATCATTGGAAAAGATGCTGGCCGAAGATGTCAAAGTGGATTTTCGCTGGTTTGACGCCGGTTGGTATGTCGCGCCGGACGGTTCAAGCCCTGTCAGTGACTGGTGGGGAACTGTCGGCACATGGACGCTGGATCCTGCCAAGTGGCCGGGCAGCAGTTTCCGCGAGTCCACGGATTTTGCCCGCGAACACGGAATGAAAACGCTGATGTGGTTTGAACCTGAACGGGTGACAGATCCCGAATCACTTGCTGAAAATTACGGGTACCGCCCGGAATGGGCAATCCGCCGCGAAGGCTGCGGTTCTGTTTCAAATAATATCGGTATTCCGGAGTGTCTGGAATGGACAACCAACCGTATTTGCAAAGTTTTGCGTGAAAATAAGGTGGAAATGTACAGGGAAGACAATAACAGCGATCCGGGCAGCCTATGGCGTTATCTCGATACATTGGAGGGTGCCGGCCGGACAGGCATTACCGAATGCAAGTTTGTGGCAGCACATTATAAAATGTGGGATGATATAATTGCCTGTACGCTGAGTTTTGGCGGCTGCGGGTTTGTGGATTCCTGTGCCAGCGGAGGCGGCCGCAACGATTTGGAATCCCTGCGCCGCGGTATCCCGCTGCTGCGCAGTGATGATGACCGGACTACAACAGCGCTGCGCCTGTCAATGACTGCCGCGTTCAACAGGTGGATTCCGTTTTGCGGTGCAAATACCAAGGAAAAGGAATCGCAGCTGGCGCCTACCGGGCGCAGCGATATGTACACTTGGCGGGCTTCATACCTTCCGTCGCTGAATGTGGACTCTCAGTTCACACAAGATCCGCATCAAAACTTTGACCTGCTTCGGGCCGGTTTGCGGGAATGGAAAAAACTTTGCCCTTATATGCTGAAGGATTATTATGTGTTGACTCCCTGGCACAGCAAGGATGACAAGAGCGGTTTTACCGCATACAGTTTCTTTGACGCTGAAGTTGAGCGGGGCGTATTGTTGCTGTTCCGTATGGAGAACTGCTCTGAAGACCGTTTGACTGTACGGCTGCCTTATGCAGAGGACGGTATCGGCTATAAATTAACGGATGAGGACAGCGAAGCAATACTTTTAATGCCCGGAAAAGAGTTGAGAGAAGCCGGTTGCGTGTTTGTATTACCGGAGCGAAGGTCGGCGCGTATGGTTTGGATTGGGGTGCGGTAATGAGTCTTGAACATATTCCTGTCGCTCTGCTGCTGGCTGTATCCATGGCAGTGGGGCTGGGCGGCGGTATTGTTAAAAATTATTTTTGCATCAAAATATCCAATGGACCCGGTGACCGCCAGGCATATAATGGTGTGACCAGTTTAGCCGCCGCTGTAATTTTGCTGCTTTGGGGCGGTATCTCTTCGGTTTCGATGTTCACGCTGATCCTGGGAACGGCATTTGGCGTTATAACCGCGCTTCAGCAGATAACCAGCCTGCAAGCGATGGAGCGGGGGCCTTGGGCTTATACATCGGTGATTATTTCTTTGTCTGCCCTGATTCCGTCGCTGTCCGGGACGCTGTTTTGGAATGAGCATATTGTTTGGCCCCAAATTGCCGGTTTGGCACTGATGGCCGGTTGTCTTATTTTATCCGTGGACAACAAGCGGGACCAAAAAAAAGCTTCCCTCTTATGGCTGTTTTATTGTATGATTTCCTTTTTTTGCACAGGCTTAATCGGCGTTATGCAAAAATGGCATCAGAATTCCGGCTCAAAGTCGGAGCTGAATGCTTTTTTGGTTGTCGCGTTCCTTGTTTCATTTGTTTATTCGCTTGTCGCATGGCGTTTTCAGCACCGCAGGAACAGAGATAACAACGGCCGCGCATTTGGGAGCTGGTTTCCGGTCGTCCTGATGATTGGCGGAGGTTTCTCTGCCGCAGTCATCAATAAATTAAATCTATTCCTGTCGGGTGTGATGGAAAGCGCTGTTTTCTTCCCGATTGTCAACGGCGGCGG
>CAYOAW010000001.1:16456-22698 GCA_964402095.1 uncultured Eubacteriales bacterium
GAGCGGTATGGGTGAATCGAATCTATGGCAGGCAGAATCAATATTTTCTGAATTGGCTCGGATACATCCCGGTGGATTTTTTAAATGATTCGGAGAAGGTGCTGAGATTTTTTATACCGCACAACAACGCAATTTCATGAATGGGCTTGTCGGTAGTGCCGAGCAGTATTTTAGCCTTTGAAATACGCAGTTTTGTCAGATAAGCAAACGGCGTCTGCCCGAATGCGTTTTTAAAGCAGCTTGAAAAATAGTTCTGCGACATGCCGAACAAACAGGCTGTTTCGTATAATGAAACAGGCTTATCATAATTTTTGTTAAAAAATTCCGCCGCCGAACGCATACCGCGCTGATATTTTGAAATTTCTTTTCGATTGTCAATATCGCAGAGTGTGCCGGCGTCAATAAGTTCACCGCAAATAAGCGCGGTCAGATGGCCAAGCTTGTTTTTGTCCGGTTCACCGGCTTTACGGAACTCCTTTTTAAAAGCTTCTATATAGATTTTCAATTCTTCTGTTGCTTTGAATTCATAATTGAATTGGGCGCCATAATGATTTTTATCGTTCAGCAGGCTGTCAAAGTACTTTTTGTTGACCACAATGCTGTTATGCGCTACATCTCCGATATCATATTTTATGCCATGCTTTCTTCCGCTCAGGACAGGGTAAATCCAGCCGACCTCTCCGAAATATACAGCGTCATTATTCGTCAGGTATGGTATGGGGGTAAGCGGTATAAGAAACTCATAATCCGCATGTGAGTGCTCGGTGGCGGATAAAATATTCTCCGGAGATTTTATGAAGGAAAGAATTGTGAGCCTGCCGGAACTGCAGCTATCGAAGATTGCGCTGCTTTTCTTGTCAGACAAATTTTTTGTGCTCTTTTCGGTCACTGCTTTTTTCATACAAACACTTCTCTTTCAACTTTGTATTATAAAAGCCTGCATTTCAAAATTCAACAATAATTTCAAAATATAACTGAATCAAGAAATTATCCATTGCTTTTTTTTAATTGGCATTTATAATAAAAGAGTTGGCAAATCATTTGTGATACGCGCAGAAGGGAACACATACGGCTGCAACAGGAATATTGCATCGGAACTATCTGAAATCTGTTTAATCTTCAGTATCCGATATCTGTTAAGAAGGGGCCGAATAATATGAGTGCCTGCCCGAAATGTCAAAATAAACTTCGCCTGATTGATATTGGGCAGCACTGCCCGCATTGCGGCGTGAATTTAAGGTTTTACGGTTTTGAGGAACGATTTTATCGTGATGCGAAATTAGCTGAGCTGTCGGTTGCGAAAATGCATATAAAGCTGCGCGTGTTTAAAACATCTTTTATCGGAGGATGGCTGCCGAAAACGAGGCTGTTTTCGGCTTTTTTACCGTTGATACTGCTGCTGTTGCCGGCATGCAAAACGGTGATCACTCTTTCGTTTGTGCTGAAAAATATATCATTGAATATGATTGAGGTGTACCGGATTTTTACGGACGGTACATTCCGGTTTATTTCTTCCATGGCGGCGTCTTCGGTTGTCGACAAGCAGAGTTTTGTGCTGCTTAGAAACGCAATCTATGCTTATGCGGGAACTGCGTTCGCGGCGGCGCTTGCAGTTGTTTTAACTTTGCTTTGTTTTATCAGCATAAAGAAGATGTCCGCGGGGCTGTGTCTGGTTTCGGGTTGCGGGGCAGCGGGAACCGCAGCCGTATTTGTGTGGCTGAAATTATTCTGCCAATCGGCGCAGACTTCAAGCTTCGGTTTGCTTAACGGTACGCTTTCCTATGGGATGTTTTTTGCGGCGGCCGGATTCGCGGCAGTATTTGCTTTCAATTTTTTAATCGCGAAAAACGGGCTGCATATCGAATATGACGAGGGAGATCTTGAGAGAGCCGAGATTGCGCACAAGGTAAAAACCGGTGAATTAAACATAGACGATCTTCCTCAGCCGATTGTCGAAACACAAGCAACACGGGCAATTGACGATGAGATATTGAAAGCGCAGAAACAGTTTTCCGGGAAGGAAGGAGTATCTTTGTGAAAGGCTTTGATTACAAAAAGATACTCCCGAAAGCAATTGTTGTGCTGCTTTGTGCTTTTCTTGTTGGCGGCATTGTTTGGGGAATAGACAGTGTGCTTAGAATGGAAGGCACGCTTAAACCTTATTCTGCCGCTGGCAGCTTAAGCGCCTATCCCGCAGGCAGGGCTGCTGTGATTGATTATATTAACTCAGCCATTGAAAAAGCCGTTGCGGAAAAACCGGAATTAGTATCATCGGTCAGTTGTGATATTAACAAAGAGTCGTTATCAACAGGCAAACAGGCCCTTGTTTTATCTGCCGCAGAGTATGTCAGCAGTGAAATCGGGAATAGACTGGAAGACAGCACCGGTCTGATTTCATCCGATTACGGGGAAGATATTTCAAAGAAATTGCCGGCGCTTAAAATCAGCTTGCAGGACATTCTTGCGTGCGAATGTTCTTTTGTTTATTATGTATGTCCGGTTTGCGGGGAGGAAAACGAGGCTTGTCTGTCCGAGTGCCCGGTTTGCGGCGGCAAAAAGAGTTTTGAAAAAAGATACAGAAACGATTATACCGTAACCGTTAAGCTTAAAAATGGTTCCGGATCGGTAACGGATAATTTCCCGTTAAAAAACAGTGCCGATATCGGAAAAATATTCAGGGATAATTCCGGCGGGTTTTACCGGTGCGGAAATCCTCGGCTGCTGCGCAGGAATGCTGTTATTACAGCGGTTATCAACAGGCTGACCGATAAAATCCAAAGCCTTTCATACAAAACGGATACGGATATTTCGCTTCAGCTTATTTTTTCCGGCGCTTACCGCTTTATGGGAACTGTCCCGGCAAATTTTACCGTTTCTGAAGAGTACAAAACTAGCTTTACTTGGCCCGGAATCGAATTTTCCGAAAAAGAGCTTTCGATGAACCGGAAAAGCAGCCAGTTGCTGAAGGCCGCTGTCACATGCGCTGATCCGGCAGCGGCGGTAGTCAATTGGAAAGTTTCTGACGATTCTGTCGCAAGCGTCGACAGTGACGGGTATATCAAATGCCATCAAAAGAACGGTTCTGTCAAAGTTACGGCTTCGTTTGAATTTCAAGGCAAAACCTATTCCGATACCTGTATTGTTCATGTTAAGACCTCCGTTGAGGGCATTCGCATTTCAAAAAGAAAGCTGCGGCTGGGCATCGGGGAATCCTGCTTGCTCAAAGCGCGCGTGAAACCGAAAAAAGCCACAATTCAAAGCGTGAAGTGGTTTTCCGAGAATGAAAAAATTGCCGCAGTTGATAAAAATGGCAAGGTTACAGCCATTGGCCGAGGGGAAACCGGTATTTATGCTGTTTCGGACGACGGTTATTTTAAAGCATCCTGCAAAGTGGAGGTAACCTGATGAGCAAAAGAAAAAAAAATATGTCACAGGCGGTTTTTGGTGCGGAGAATAATTCTGCCGCATCCATCGAAAAAAACAAACTGAACAATTACAGCAATATTGCGATCAAGATGTTTCATACGCGGGTTTTAACTGTAAAGGAGCTTGCATTTCCAAGCGCGGCGGAATTTGCGTCGAGGCTGCTCAGCGGAATAACCTATTATAAAATGCTGTATTTTGTTAATGTTCTTAAGATTGATATGACTTATGTTACGGCAATTTTAACGCTGATCAGTATATATGATGTCCTTAACAATCCAATTATGGGAATGGCGTATGATAAGACCAGAACCCGCTGGGGAAAAGCCCGCCCTTATGTTATGTTTTCGGCTATACCTTATTTCCTCAGCACCGCTATACTTTACAGCGGCGCGTCATTTCTCGGCAACAGCGCGGGTGATGATCCGAAAAAGATCATTTTCGTTTTTGTTCTTTTATTCGCTCAAGAGACCTTCTCGACGATTTATTCCATTCCGCGCGGGAATATGGTTACATTGATGTCGCCGAATCCGAAAGACAGAATCACTGTGGGTTTATTGAACACCTATGTGGGTGAAATCGGAGCGCAGCTTGTTTATATCATTTTTCTTCCATTGATGGAACTGAACAACAAAGGGTATATTCATGCGCCGATGTCATCGATTTTTACGGTCGTAACCCTGATAACGGCGCTTATCGGGGCCGTCAGCAACATAATAATGGCAATGAACTGCAAGGAAAGAATTATTCTTCAGCCGAATCCGGCGCCGACATCCAAAACGATGTTTTATATTTTGAAGAATAAGTATGCCCGCAGGAATTTTATCGCGAACTTTTGCGTCAGCTGGTGGAGCAGCGGCGGATATTCCTGGGATGTTGTCACACAAATGGAGATATTCGGAGGAGCCGCTTATTCGGCGCTTGCGTATTTGCCGCATACTATTCTTGACCCGCTGAGTATTACATTTATACCGAAATTTCAAAAGCTTTTTAAAAACAACAATAAACGCGCGGTTATCTGGCTGCGCTTGTGGGATTTAATATCCTCGCTGTCACTGGCCGGATTCGGCTGGTTCTTTGTGGATAAAAAATGGGTTATCATGGGTATATATGCTCTTTTTTACGGCTTGGACGCTATTAACAACGGGCCTTCGAATGTGTTTGAGGGTGAGCTTGGCAGGGAAATCAATGATTATACGGAATACATGACAGGCGAAAGGCCGGATGGCACGATCAATATTTTAACGGACCTTATTACCAAAGTTACTTCGCCGTTAAATGCCTTGCTGACAGTAAAGCTGTTCAAGTGGTCGGGTTATGACACAACAATTCCTATGCTGCCGTGGTCGCAGGGCAGCAAAATGATATATCAGAAAGTCTTCTTCCTTTTCACCGGTATTCAGCTGCTGCCGCATTTTGTGAGAATTGTGCCGTATTTTTTCTATGATCTCGTCGGGGAAAAACGGGAAAAAATGTATATTCAGCTCAACGAGCGCCGTGCGCTGATGGCGAAGGAAAACGAGCTGAACAAGGATGTGGAACAAATGATTGAAATGTTTGAGGAGGAAGAAAAGTAAGGTGGAAAAATATGTAACCGATCAGATTAAATTCGGGCTGAAATATATTCCGGCTAATCTTGCCAAATCATTTTTTATGCCGTCGTCATCCAAAGAAACGGCAGCGTTAAGAAGCAGCGGTTATATAAAAGGGGTATGTCATCCGAACGGGAACTTCGAGCAGATTAAGAACGCGAATATCGGCTGGATACGAATTGATATTTCTTTTCCGTTTGACAAAAACGGCGGATTGACCGAAAGCTATCTCCGTTTTAAGGAGTATGCAAAAACATATGCCGAAAAAGGCATTAAGGTTATGGCTGTAACGCCTTATCCGAGGGATTATATAAACGCCGGTATTGATATAAGGCTTAAGGAAAGCGAAGCGAAGCTCAAAGAGACGGCATTGTTTATGCTCAACGATCTCAGGGGCATTGTTTCCGCGTTTCAGATTACAAACGAGATGGGCATACCGCATTTTACCCTTCCGCTGACGATGGAAGAGGCGTCCCGTTTTATCGGGCTGCAGCTTCAGGCGATGTATCCGGACAGAGGGGAAATTCTCATCGGGTACAATTCCGGCGGCCCCCAGGCGGATCTTCATTTAAAAATGAAACCTTTTCATAAGTACTGCGACTATGTCGGAATAGATATTTATATCGGCTGTTTTGCGAATGTAGGCGGATATTTACGCTTTTTTGATTTTCTGCTGCTTTATCTTTGGGCGTTCACCGGGAAGCCGCTGCTCCTTCAGGAATTTGGCTATATCAGCGGCGGGCAGGCAAAATCCGCACAGGAAAAGCTGGATATTCTGAGGAACTGCGGAGTCGGTTCGGAGGAAGAGGCAAGGAATAATATTCTTGCTTTTGTCGAAAAGCTTCCAGAAAAGCTGAAACAGCATGTCGAAAAAGTCGGCAAAGGGGATTCAACGCGATATTTTGACTTGATTTTTAAAAGTGATTTGGTCAATCACTATTACCGCGAACTGCCGAAAAAAACGCATATTCCGGGGTATCCGCATTCACCGGAAGGACAGGCGGCTTTTTATCGTGATATCATACCCCGCCTTTATAAAATGGACTTTTTATGCGGAATGTTTATCTATTGTTACAGTGATTCGGAAAGCTGTTATATCTGCGGCCAAAGCGATTGCCCGACCGAGACCCGCTGGGGGCTCGTCGACTGCTCCGGAAGGGAAAAACCATCGTATTATGCCGTGAAAGAGGCTTTTGGGAAAATGAACGGCGGAAGGTGAACCGGCTT
>CAYOAW010000001.1:22798-25656 GCA_964402095.1 uncultured Eubacteriales bacterium
GCCGGTTTGGATAAATGGAGCCCCGGGGATCTGTATGAACCGGAGAATATAGCCGTTGTGATGAAAGAAAAAGGAAAAGATTTTATCATTCTGAACCTGACCGATATTCACTTTTCCGATTATGATATACGCGCATGGATGGCGTTCCCTGCAATCGCAACAGTCAAAAAACTTGTAAAAAGAGTGAAACCGGACATGATAACCGTCACCGGTGACATAGTTTGCGGAGAATCAACTGTTTATGCCATAAAAAGATTTACCGGTTTAATGGACAGTTTCGGCATCCCGTGGGCGCCTGTTTTCGGCAATCACGACGCGGAGGGAAACTGCGATTATAACTATCTTGCCGATGTTATGATGAAAAGCCGGACTTGCCTGTTGAAAAAAGGCGATCCTGCGCTCGGTATCGGCAATTACGTCGTTAACATCGCGGAGGAAAATCCGGCCGGCAGCCCGAGTATCATCCATTCGCTGATTTTTATGGATTCGAACAAGACACATGTCAGCGCTATGCAGACAGAATGGTATAAATGGGCGGCCAAGGGGATATGCGACTCCTGCGGAAAAAGTGTTTCAAGCAGCGTTTTCTTTCACATCCCGCTTGCTGAATACCAGTACGCGTATGATGAGGCATGGGACGGGGAAAACGGCGTTTGGCGGCCGGGTTATGACGCTTTTGGAGCGTTGAATGAAAAAATATGCTGTGACCGTGACCAAAACGGACAACCGGTGAATAACGGCTTTTTTGCCGCGGTGCTTGAAACGGGAACGACAAAAAATATCATTTGCGGGCACGATCATATGAATGATTTCTCTGTTGTTTACCGCGGGGTGCGGCTTTCGTATACACTGAAAGCAGGCAAAGGCTCCGGATATCAGCCGGGCTTTAACGGCGGCACCGTTATCAGTATCGGCAGCGGCGGCAGCCTGGCATTGAAACATTGCTTTGTCTTATCACTGCTTTAGCAGATTTTTTAAAACAGAAGATTGGGAGATTGAACGATGGACGGAAAAACAAAAAAAGAACTGCGCTTTCATAAAGACGGGTCTTTTAAAATACTGATGATATCTGATTTCCACGCTGGCACAAGATTCAATCCAAAGCTGGTTGCCGGGATAGAAGCTCTTGTCAAGAAAGCCGAACCCGATTTGGTGCTGCTTGGCGGTGACCAAGCGGCCGGCGGCTGCTTTGATGTTTTTAATGAAGAAACATTGTATAATTATCTGGCGGCTGTGCTCGAACCTGTCAACAGCCGGGGAATTCCGTGGGCGCATGTTTTCGGCAACCATGACCGTGAGGCCGGGATGAGCAATGAACGGCAGGAACCTGTCTATGAGCGGTTTCCTTTATGTTTATCAACAGCCGGGCCGGAGAATGTTTATGGCGTCGGGAACTATTGCCTGCCGGTGCTGTCCTCAAAGGATGATACCGTTGCTTATAATATTTGGGCATTGGATTCAAACCGGCAAAACTGCGATTATATCAAGGAGTTTTTACTCCCGGAGGATGAGCGTATTGTCATGCCTGATTGTTTCGGCGACGGCAAAATTCAGGCTTCCCCTATGTTCGACCAGGTGATGTGGTATTATAATGAATCTTTGCGGCGCGAGCGGGAAAACGGCAAAAAAATCCCCGCGATTATGTATATGCATGTGCCGATTATTGAGTTTTGTCTGATTTACCGCAATCCGGAGGAATGCGGTATGATCGGTTCCAAGCGTGAAGCGGTCTATTGTTCGGAGATGAATTCAGGTTTGTTTATGGCTTGCCTGCAGAGGGGCGATGTCAAGGGCATTTTCAGCGGACATGAACATCTCAATGATTTTCAGGGCAAGTACTGCGGCATAACACTTGCGTATGATTCCTGTGTCGGCTATGATATGTCTGCGCATGATGATTTGAGAGGCGGCAGAATCATCGAGCTGCATGAAGGCGGAGGCTTTGAAACCGGCCACATTAAACTGATGGATATTCTCGGGGAATTCGCCATGCGAAGACCTGATTTTTTTGAGGGCGGAATTAAATATTTCATCAGAAATATTAAGTAACGGATATTTTATGCGGAGGTGATATGAATGGTACTTGTCAGGGGAGTTGTTTCGCTTGTTACCGCGCTCGTTTTTATTGTGTGTCCTTGCTTGAATTATTCACCTAAAGAAAGCAATATACTGCTGAATATCAGCGTTATATCCGACACGCATCTTGATTATCGCCTGCCTTTAGGACAGCTCCTTCTTGTCAAAGCTTTGGAAGATATGGCGGATTCATCCGTGCCGCCGGATGCGGTTGTTGTCTCCGGCGATCTGACAAATTACGGTGACGGGGAATCTGTAAAAGCATTTTATGATATATTTAAAAAGCATTGCGACGCCGGCCAATGGGTGGTTGCTTCGGGAAATCACGATATCGGGCATGTTGAAGATGTGACGCATGAGCAGGCAAGGCAAAGGCTTATTCAATACAACAACCGTTATATCGGTTCAGACATGAAGCATATTTATTACAGTATGAAAGTCAAAGGCTATACTTTTATTGTTATGGGGGACCAGAGCGATGACAGCTGGGATTATCCCGATATCAATGCGGACCAGCTGAGCTTTCTTGACCGCGAACTGGCGAAAGCCGCTTTGGAAGGAAAGCCGGCGTTTGTAATCTGCCATTGGCCTCTTGAGGGCGTGAACGGGCAAAATGTTATTTGGGAAGACGGTTCCATGGGGACGGAAAACAGCGCTCATGTGAGGGCAATCCTTGAAAAATATAAGAATGTTATATATATCAGCGGTCATATGCACGCAGGGATTAACGGCGATATTACAAAAGCCTTATTGGGTTTTTCCTGTGTTGAAAACCGTAATGG
>CAYOAW010000001.1:25756-30840 GCA_964402095.1 uncultured Eubacteriales bacterium
GAAGAGGCTGATCGGTGTCATATGCGTATTATCAATGTTAATCTGTGCTTGTTCATTAAACGGCGAGGCTTTTGAAAAAAACAGCCTGACCCGTTATCCGGTTGTTATCGTACCCGGTTACAGTTCAAGCCAGCTGTATTACAACGATGCTCAAGGCGCTAAAAAACAAGTCTGGTGGATAGGTTCCGATATTATTCAGGCGAAAGTTTTCGATAATATTGCCGAAATCGGGAAAGGCCTTGGTATGCTTGCCGCCGGCAAAGCGGATTATATCGCCCAAACAGTGGGGAAAAATATGGTGGATTTATTCGGAAAGCTGGCTTGCAACGATGACGGCACCAGTAAATATAATCTGAAATTGTACTATACTTCGGCAGAGGAAACCTGCAGTGCCAACCTGATGAAAAAATATTCCGACGGCAGTTTTCGCCACGAGATTGAGATTATGGCCGAAGTCGCAAAATATACCGGCAATAAAAATATTTTTAATTTCAACTGTGATTTTAGGATGAGCGTTGCCGACTGCGCAAAAAAGCTTGATACATATATTCAGGATGTTCTCCGGTATACAGACAGCAATAAGGTCAATATAATCGCTGTCAGCCACGGCGGGCAGATAACAGCTGCATACTTGACAAAATACGGATATAAGCGGCAAGTCGACAATGCGGTGCTTAATGTTCCCGCAATTGGGGGCGCAGGCCTTGCATATGATGTGTTTGCGGGCGATTTTGATTTTGATGAGGAGGAGCTGCTTCGCTATTTTGAGTACGGTATGATGGAGGAAACCGATTACCACTGGCTATTAAAAGCCGGGCAGCTTGGCTTTCTTGATGATATATTGAATGCGGTTCAGCCTTATGTGATTGAATTCCTCGGCAATTGGGAAAGTGTGTGGGATTTGATTCCGGCAAAATATTATGATGCGATTAAAGAAAAATATCTAGATGAAACAAAAAATGCGGCTCTGATTGCTTCAAGCGATTATATGCATTACAAACTTATGCCGCTTTTCTCAAAAAGCCTTCAGCGCTGCAATGACAAATACGGGATGAATGTTTCAATTATTGCCGGCACGGACAATGCGGTGCTGACCGGACTAAAAGAGAATTCGGATGGAATTATCACAGTGGCCGCCTCGACCGGAGCAACTGCCGCGCCGTTTGGGAAAAGATTTCCTGACGGCTGCAAGGCTATAAACGGCAAAAACGGATATATTTCGCCGGCAAAGACAATTGACGCGTCAACAGCCTACCTGCCGTATAATACCTGGTTTGTCGAAGGGCTATTCCACGGTATGGAATATAAGGACCCGTATAGCGCCTCTTTGCTGATTAAACTGCTGCTGACAGATGAAATAAAAAGCGTCTATTCCGACCCTGCTTACCCGCGTCTTCATGCGACAACTAATGTTTCCGCATCGGTTTTCGGCGCGTTTGATAAAAGCAAAGAGGGATATATCGGCCCGGGAGACACGGCTTTAAAGATTACAAACCTTTCCAAAAAATATCCTATGGTAATCATTGCGGTCAACAGCGGCGATTTGAATATCCGTTTTAAACCGAAAGAATTAATCGTTTTGAAGCCAGGCGAACAAACCGGAATTGATTTTACCAGAGTTTTGCCCGCAGCCGTCCGCAAATACTGCAGTGTTACGGTTGTATTTGCGCTGCTTGGCTCGCCGACACCGGTAAATGAAAGAATACTGAATTTCACCGTTAACAACAGCGGGACAGCCCTTGCCAAATAAAGACACTCAGGGGGCAGGCAAACGAAAAGCCCTCACAATGATATCTTGATATTCTTTGAAACGCCGCAGGCGGCGGAGGAGCAAAATTATGTCAGATAACAGATTATTAAAAATGTTTATGGTGGTTATGTCAGCCGTTCTTCTTGCAACCTGCGTACCGCAGATGCGGGCATCCTGCTATGCCTCCGGTTATGAGTTGGTTCCGACCGTCTATGTCTGCGGCGTCGCGTCACGGGATATCGTCAAATATCCCGGTACCGCTAAGGAGAAAGTGATTTTTCCGCCTTCGGCAAATCAGATTATTGAGGCAATGGATGCGAACACCTATCTCAACTTGGCGGCTTTCGCCGCCACGGGGAACTGGGATAAGCTGACAAATGCCCTTGTTCCCGCCGCCGGCAGAGTTCTCGCGGACGGTTCATGCAATCCCGACGGGTCTTCAAAACCGGATGTGGGAATCAACTGGAATTACGGGCCGGTCACCGCCTACGGCAGAGATACCCGTTTTGAATTCTGCTATGACTGGCGCTTGGACCCGATGGATACCGCCAAAAAACTCAACGATTTCATTGCGTATATCTGCCGGGAAACTGGCCATGAAAAAGTAAATATCATCGGGTTCAGCATGGGCTCCATTATAACCATGGCCTATATTGAGCAGTTCGGATACGATAAAATCGCGGGCTTGGTTCTTTCGGCGCCCGCATGCAATGGCGTCAAGTGCGCCGGCCAGCCATATAACAAGCAGGTTGAGGTGAATCCGCTGGCGGTCTACCGGTATATCGGAACAATCCTTAGTGATAACCCGAAGAAGGAGCTTGCCTGCGCCATAAGCGCCGTGCTTTATAAAGCGGGTGTGATTGGCGCCGCGGCCGGGTTAGCCAACAAAGCGATTGACCGCTGCCTTGACAGAATATATGCCGAGGTTATGCCGCAGACTTTTGCCACCATGCCCGGCATGTGGAGCCTGATTCCGGATGAATATTACGAGAACGCCAAAAAACTTATGTTAGGGGATAGCGGCAATCCGGCGCTTATCAAACGAATCGATAATTATCACTACAATGTCCAACTTCATTTGAAGGACTTAATCAACGGAGCGATTGCCAGAGGCATTAAGTTCGGTATTGTCTTAAAATACGGAAACCAGGTTTCGCCCGTTATCGAAAGCTGGGACGACATGAACGACGGCGTGATCGACACCGTGTACGCTAGTTTCGGCGCAACCTGTTCAACGCTTAAAGGTACGCTCGGCGAAGGGTATCGGCAGGCGGTGGAAGACGGGTATAACCATCTCTCGCCCGACGTGCAGATAGACGCGTCCACCTGCGCGTATCCGGAACAAACATGGTTTGTCAAAGGGCTTCTCCATATGCACTACTTCCGTGACTATGACCGCATTGAGACCTATATCCTTTATGCCGAAAACCAGGTCACCGTCTTTGGCAATCCAGCGTATCCGCAGTTCCTTCGCTATGACGAAGCAACCCGGGCAATTTCACCTCTGGCCGGGCCGGATGAACAGCCGGTGAAATTATGGGGGGTATTCGGCGCGGAGTCGTGGGTTTATATCCTGTCAAGGCTTGCCCGCGCGGTTTGGCTGGCAATTACTATATAAACTTCATACCGCTTAAACATAATAATATTTAAAGGTTCAAATTATACCGTCGGAAAAACACAGAACGGAAAGAGATGTACCTATGGATAATGTATCGGCTGACACGGTAATAATCAGGCGCTTCCGGCAAAATGACGCGGAAATGGTTCAGGAATTTTTCGACAGTATGGGCGAGGAATCCCGCTCATTTTTTAATGTCGGGCGCGGTAACGAAATCAGAACAATGGGCTTTTTTCGCGGCGAGCGCAGCGACCATATCTTTTGGGCGGCAACGGCTGAAACCGGCTCGGGGGAGCTGATGGCCGGCCTTGTTTTTATTTGGGATATCGATAAAAAAATCCCCTGGCTTGGTGTTGCCGTGCGGGATGATTGGCAGGGCCGCCATATCGGCAGGCGGCTGATTGATACGGTTAAGGACTATGCGTCAGACCGGGGATACGGCGGTATTCTTCTAAGGACCGCGGCAACCAATCTGCGCGGACAGAAACTCTATGAACACTGCGGATTTGAAAAGCTTGGCACACACAGTTCGGGTGAACTGCTGTATTTATACCGTTTCTGAGGAAAGGTGATCGAATGATAAACATAACGGCGGATTTTGAGAACATCACCGGCAAAATCAAGCCGGTTCACGGCTTCAATAACTGCGCAAGGCGGACTCCTTACGGAGAGCTTTTGCCCGCTTTTCAGGCGCTTCAGCCGCCGTTTGCCCGTCTGCACGATACCTGCTACCCTTACGGAGGCGGGCATTATGTGGATATACCCAATGTTTTTCCGGATTTTGAGGCAGATGCGGACTGCGAGAAATCCTACGATTTCGCGCTGACCGACCTCTATCTGAAAGCGCTGTATGATGCCGGTATTGCGATTTTTTACCGGTTGGGGGTCACTATTGAGCATGCGCCCAAAAAATATCATATTCATCCGCCCGAAAATCCGGAAAAATGGGCCGCTGTTTGTGAGCACATTGTCCGCCACTATAATGAAGGCTGGGCGAACGGGTATCACTGGAATATCGAATACTGGGAAATCTGGAACGAACCGGACGGGCTGGACCCGAAAGTGGAGCCGTTCGGCCCGCCGAACTGGACAGGTTCGGCGCAGGAATATTACCGCCTCTATTCGGTCACAGCTTCTCATTTAAAAAGGTGTTTTCCGGCTATCAAGGTTGGCGGTTATTCCAGCTGTTATATCCTTGGCGCCAACGTTGCCGGTGTCTGGACACCCGGTCAGACAAGTTTCTTCACCGGTTTCCTTGACTATATAACCGCGCCGGAAACAAAAGCGCCGCTTGATTTTTTTACTTGGCACGGTTATATCGGCAAAGGCAGCCTGCGCAAAATAAAGGCGGAAAGCGAATTCGTCAAGCAGACCCTTGACCGTTACGGATTTACCGAAACGGAAAAAATTGACGCGGAATGGAACTGTACCATTTGCGATATTCAGACCGACGACACGCGAACACAGTATTACATCAATATGCGCAACAACAAAGGCGCTTCCCACGCAGCCGGGGCTCTTTATGAAATGCAGCGCAATCCGGTTGATTCGGCTATGTATTATGATACACAGCTTTGGCTCGAATACGGCGGGCTGTTCGAGGTTCCCTCTCTGGAACCGAGCAAGACATACTATGCTTTTAAGCAATTCGGCGAACTGTACGCGCTTGGAAACGCGGCTGCCTGCACGCAGGAAGACAAGATATTTACCTGCGCA
>CAYOAW010000001.1:30940-54696 GCA_964402095.1 uncultured Eubacteriales bacterium
TATTGTGGCAAATATTTATTATCGGGAGCAGACAAATGAACACTTCTGAATACTTGAAAAGAATCGGCTTTGACGGCCCGGTCAAAAATGATTACGAAACTTTAAAAAAACTGCAGTACTGCCATATGACCGCTGTTCCGTATGAAAATCTGGACATTTTGGCGGGCACGCCGCTGAAGCTGGACAGCGAAAGCTTGTATAATAAAATCGTTTTAGCTCACAGGGGCGGATATTGCTTTGAACTGAACGGGGCTTTCGGCGCGCTGCTGCGCGGGCTCGGTTTTGATGTGACCGACTGCATGGCAAGGTTTTTAAAAGGCGAAACACAAATTCCGATGCGCAGGCACAGGGTGCTGCAGGTGCGGTGCGCCAACGGATTGTTCCTGTGCGATGTCGGGGTGGGGATGATAAATCCCATCTACCCAGTCAGCTTGGATACACATGAGGTGCAGCAGATCGGAAATGAACAGTATAAAATCACGAAAGATGATTTTTTAGGTACGGTTCTGCATCAGTGCTATGAAGGTGTCTGGGACCGGTTTTTCGCATTTACCGATGAACCGCAGCTGGACATTGATTTTGTCATGCCGTCGTTTTACTGTGAAAAGCACCCGGATTCGCCGTTTATTAAAGCCGATATGCTTGCGATACAGGCCGGGTTCGCAGGCAAAAACTCCATCTCGGGCGATACGCTTACTTATTGGGATGAAAACGGCAAGCATAAGGTGACGCTTGAGAGCGGGGAGATGCGAAGGGAAGCATTGAAAACGCATTTCGGGATTGTGATCGCATAATTGTTTTATTCTTGACAGCTGCAATCTGTTCCAAAACCTTGAGCGCGCTTATGTGATTGATAAATGAACAGGACTCATATTTCTTATTAAGGGGGTTATAATACTGTGAAAAAGCTGTTGTCAATTTTTATGGCGGTACTAATGTTTTCGGTTTCTTTGGGCATCGGTGCCTCCGCGGCTGAAAGCAAAACAGGTTCGCTTCAAATAATGACTTACAATGTTTCGGGAATCCCTGTAATTGGTGATTTTCAGGGGACACAAAGAGAATTGAAAGGCAATGCCAGAATGGCAAAAATAGGCGAAATTCTCAACAATGAATCCGGCTGCGATATAATCGGCACACAGGAAGATTTTGATAACCATAACGCTTTGGCCAAAGCTATGCCGGACTATATCTGTCAGACATTTTCAAGCGGCGGTGTGCCGCTCGGGGACGGACTAAGCGTTTTCTCAAAATTCCCGCTTTATAATGTTAAGCATATAAAGTGGAACGATTCGTACGGCATCCTTTCCTCTGGCACGGACAGGCTTGCCCAAAAGGGAATTCTTTCGACCGTTATAGAAATATGCAACGGTGTGTATATAGATTTTTATGTTCTGCATGCCGACGCCTCGAACGATGCAAATTCCGCTAAGGCAAGAGCCGGTAACTATCGCCAACTTGCCGAATTGATTAATTCAAGAACCTGTGACCGTGCCGTCATAGTTGCCGGCGATTTCAATACAACCTTTGACAGGAACGGTGTTGATGACCTTTACGGCAATCTGGTAAAAACGGCTGATCTTAAGGATTGCTGGGCCGAACTTTACAACAACGGCGACTGCGCTTATGACAACGGTGCCGACTGGCATCCGTCCTTTTATGAGACCTATGACAAGGTGATGTTTAAAAGCGGTGGGGGTGTTGAACTCAGCGCCGGGTCGCTTCAATATATTCAATACACCGATGAGAACGGTAAAACCTATACGGATCATGTTTCCACAAAAGTCTGTATTAATTATGAAATAACAGGGGATACAACGAACACCGAAACTCTTCAAAAGGAAAAACCTGTTATCTTCGTGCGGCGTTTTGTTGACAAATTTTCAGCTGTGGTGAAAACTCTCTTTCTTGTTCTGACAGATTTTCATGAGATATTCGCTCTTATCAAAGAGGGAATCGATTATTTAAACCAGCAATGATAATTTGCGTTCATTAAACAGAATAAGATATGAAAAAACCACCTTCCGAAAAACGGTTGGTGGTTTTTTTATGTGCCTAAAGTACCTCGAAATGATATAATCGCACGAAAGGTCGGAGGGGGTTGCATTTCCTGTCGAGAAATAAAAAGACGCTATTTTACACCGAATTCTTTTGTCCATGTTTCAATCATGGCATAATATAAAACACCCCTCACATGTCTCTTTGCGTTATTCGAGAAAGCGAACATTTTATTACTCCTTTCATTGACAAAGTTGTATTACCTGTAATATAATTATTTAAGTACAAATAAAACCATATAACCCTACACAACTCTACAAGTCAATAGAAAATGTAGAAAATAACTGCATACAGTAGAAGTTTGTAGATTTAAACAAAAAGGTGGTTACTTTTTGATACTTAGACAAAATTCAACGATTGGTTTTAATCAGTGGGCTCAGCGATACAGACTTTGCCGAAAAAGCTGGGGCGTATAGGTCCTCTCTTCCCGAGTGGAGAAGCGGAAAAACGAAGTCATATCTAAAGAAGCTACCTCAAATAGCAGCTGCGTTAGGTGTTAAGTCAGAAGAACTTCTTGATGACGACAAAAACGCCCCGGAGCTGAAGCGCCGGAGACTGATGTTGATATACAATTGAAAAAGTTTATTAATGGTATGACGGATGAACAGAAGCAGGCTCTTTTAACTTGGATTCGCTCATTAAATAAATAGCATACTCTATACTGTTTGTTTTTACGCTGCTATAAGTTGGTTGATTTCATTGCTCAGTTGTTCATTTAAGTCCGCTTCGTTCATCTTCTATCATACTTCTTTCATATAAATTTTATAGCTGACTTTGATTATATAAAGAACAATTGTTCGTTCCAATGAATTAGTGCCCGATTATTGGTACTTCAGTATTAAGTTAAGATAAGGAGAGAAAAAGTATGGCAGAGTGTATAAATTGTAAAAAGAAGAGTTTGTTACTAAAGGTAAGCCCAGAAGGTTTATGCGACGATTGCCAAAGAAATGAATTGCTGAGGCTTAGAGCATTGCTGACGCCTGAGCACAGGCAAATCGCAAATCTGCAAGCTGAAATTACTTCCCTCAATAACCAAATACTTGGTTTGAATGGGCAGTTAAGTCAGAAAGCGCAGGATCTTCAAATACTTATGAGCGCTATTGAGCAGAAACAATCTCAAATAATCCAACTTGATGAACAGATACTATTACAAGAATTTGGTTTGTACGAGCCGCAGTTCAGCTTTTGTAATTCCGATGGATATAAGAGCGCTCTTCAGCTGATAAGACAGACACAAAAAGATATGATAAAGTCCGGCACAGCTGTTTCAGGCAATACTAACTGGACTGTAAATAATAGCGCGGCGCAAGGGCGCAAAATGGTCTCTGATATGCAAAAATTATTGCTCAGGGCGTTTAACAGCGAATGTGATGAGATAGTTGACCGAGTGAAATTCAATAATTATGACGCTTCAGTCAAACGAATTACCGCGTCCTGTGAAGCCATTTCAAAGCTTGGGAAGATTATGAATATAGTAATTACTGACGCTTATTATAAAAGCAAGGTTAAAGAGCTGAGTCTCGCTTTGGAGTATCAGCAAAAGAAGCTGGAAGAAAAAGAAGCACAGAAAGAAGCACGCGATCAGCAGCGTGAGGAAGCAAAACTTATAAAGGAAATTGAGGAGGCACGTAAAAAAACTGAAAAGGAAATGAGCCATTACGAAAACGCCCTTGCAAAAGTAATGCAGCAGATAGCGATGGCTGACGAAAGCAGCAAAGAAGAACTCGAAAAGAAAAAAGCTGAAATTGAACTGCAAATTGCTGACACCGAGAAGGCGATTAAAGACATTGACTATCGCGAAGCAAACCAGCGTGCAGGATATGTTTATATAATTTCGAATATCGGTTCATTTGGCGAAAATGTATATAAAATCGGCATGACAAGAAGGCTTGACCCTGAAGAACGTATTGACGAGTTGGGAGACGCATCCGTTCCTTTTGATTTTGACATTCATGCTATGATATTTTCGGATGATGCTCCAGGCCTTGAAAACGCTTTACACAAAGCTTTTGAAAATAAAAAGCTTAATATGGTTAACCTGCGCCGTGAGTTTTTTAATGTTACTCTTGAAGAAGTGAAAGCTGTTGTAAAGAAAAACTACGACAAAACAACTGAGTTTATTGAGTTTCCAAATGCGGAACAGTTCCGGGTGTCGAAAGAGATGAAAACAAAGCTACTGGAGGCGTGATGATGATTTGTAAGCACTGTGGAGAACAAAATCCGGGGTCTAACCAATTTTGTGGGAAGTGCGGACAAAAGATTGATATTTCAAATATTCCGGGAGAAATCACGGCGAAAACGACAGACACAACCCATTACCGGGACAAGATTGCGTCTGCCGAGAGGCCGTGGGTTAAGTGCGCAAAATGCAGTCATGAAATGCCGGATTATACTCTTGTATGCCCCGAATGCGGGGAGCTTATGGAAACTAAACCAATCAAAAGCTCTTCAAGATTCAACAAAACGCAAACAAAGCAACCGCCAAAAGGTTACACGGCCGTAGTGGCGATTGTTATTGTTGTTGCCGCTATATGGGCCATATCCGCTATATTCGGTGGAAACGATAACGCCGCTGACATTACAACAAACGCCTATAACAATCTGGAAACAGAGCCCGAAACAACGCATGTAGCATTTGAAACGCTTACCTTTGAGGGAACCGGAGATAAGGTGTTAAGCGATATAAGTCTGCCGGTAGGGTACTTCAAGGCAGAGATTACGCATTTTGGTTCAAGTAATTTTATTGTTGAAAATAAAACAAGCGGATACGAAAATTTGCTTGTTAATGCGATTGGGTTTTATTCTGGAACCGTACTGTTAACCGGGAATGAATATACTTTACTGCAAATTCAAGCAGACGGAGACTGGAAAGTAGAAATAAGTGTGATCGGTGAAGGTTACGGAATTGGAAGTAGCGGAACCGGTGACGATGTCAGTGATATTTTTGAAGGGAAAGGTGAGCAATCCGTCTTATCAATTAATTATACTGGAGACAGTAACTTTATCGTTCAGCTTTATCAAGTAGGGTCAGATTACCCTGATTTGATTGTAAACGAGATAAGCGCATACAGCGGGGAATGTGTTGTTGAAACAAAAAGCGGTTACTCATACTTTTGGGTTGTTACTGCAGATGGGTTTTGGAGCATAAGTAATTGACTATAAAAACTCTATTAAATAAAAAACGCCCCGCCACAACAGAATAATATCAGCTAAAGAATATAAGAAAAAAACCCCAGAAATCCTTATAAATAAAGGGCACTGAAAAAGTCTAACCCAACCTGGATTGAATCCCAGATGGATTGGACTTTTTCAGTACCCTTGAATTACTGGGCTTTTGCATTATATTTCTAAAAGCACTTCAATTAGTTATTTGGCTGCGTTCTAATGCCTATGTTTTCTTTTATCGTTTTGCATGAAGCAATAAGTAGTCTTCGAATCTTCCCACAATCGTTTTTCATTTTAGCATATTTTTGTTCGTCAATTGAATCTGTTTCAAACAGCAGTTCAAGCCAATACTCGCTCTCATAGCATTCTTTCAGTGCAATCTCAAATTTAGAAACAAAATCATTTTTGCTCTGAGCATATTGTGCTTCGTGAATGTTTGCCCCTATTGATGTTCCGCTTCTAAGCAACTGATTTGTAACAGTATATTCGGTTTTTCGCACTTTTATCTCCCTGCATAAAAAGATGATCTCTTTTGCAAACTCTTTGGATAAATCAAGAAGCACATTTTCTTTCATGTTTCGTACTTTCCATATTTCTTGTTTATTTTCCGCAAATTTTATGTAAAGTCATGAATTGTATGACTTCGTCATGATATGCGGAATATCCGCATGATATGCTAACACATGATATAATATTCGCCATAACTTATGCGCCACAGCGTATATCATGGCATAGCCATATCATTCACATTGTGAATAACGTTCGCTAAAGGCGAATATCATTGAAAAAAGCCGACCAGAGTCGGCTTTTTTCATGGTGGATGTTGAGGAACTCGAATCCCCGACCCTTCGCACGTCAAGCGAAAGCTCTACCAGCTGAGCTAAACATCCGTATTTGCATCGCTGTTCCATGAATGCAAGCAGTATTATAAATGATTTCTATGAAGAATGCAATAGCAATTTTGAAAAAATTGCACGCTCCCGCTAAAAAATGCGGAGCATTTTACTTTTATATTATCAGCCGGCCAAATTTCGGCTTGGGCAGCTATGGTAATTTCGGCATAATTATGGTAAAATGACGGAGCATTAAAATTCAGCCGCGCAATTCGGCTGCAATCATGGAAGACAGGTGATTTTATGTTTTACCCGATGAAACTTACGCCGGGCTTTACCGATGCTTTATGGGGGGGTAAAAGGCTTATAAGCGAATTCGGTATGGTGACCGATAAAAAAAACGCTGCCGAAGCCTGGGTGCTTTCCTGCCATCCGGAAGGGCTGAGTGTTGTTCAAAACGGTGAATTTGCCGGTCAAACACTTCAATCGGTTTATACGCAAAATAAAGGTATATGCGGTTTCAGCGCCGAAGGGTATGATAAGTTTCCGATTATCATTAAATTTATCGATGCTGAAAAAGATTTATCCGTGCAGGTCCATCCTGACGATGAATATACCGCTTTTATCGGCGAAGGGGAAGGCAAGAGCGAAGCCTGGTATATTCTGGATTGCAATGATGACGCGGAACTGATTCTTGGCTTTAAGCGCGAAATAAGCGAACATGAGTTTCTTGAGGCAATTGAAAATGATACAATCCTTGATGTTGTCCAAAAATTCAAGGTGAAAAAAGGCGATGTGTTTTATATTGAAGCCGGAACGCTCCACGCCATCTGTAAAGGTGTTTTGCTTGCCGAGGTTCAGCAGAACTCCGATTCGACATACAGAGTATATGATTATAACCGCCCGGGGTTCGACGGCAAACCTCGTGAGCTGCATGTTGAGCGCGCGATTGATGTGACAAAGCGGGTGCCCTATGTATATAACAGTCCGGCGCAGCGTAAAGCGGAAACCATTGGCAGTACCGTCAGAACGCTTTTGGTTAATTGCGAATATTTTACATTTTATACCCTTGAAGTGAATGGCAAATATTCCGGTGTTGCGGATGAAAGTTCGTTCGTATCTTTGCTTGCCCTTGACGGCAGCGGCAAGTTTGAATGCGCCGGAGTTGCGCTGCCGATTAAAAAAGGCGAAAGCATCTTTATCCCTGCCGGCTGCGGTGAATTTACCCTTGAAGGCGGGCTTACAATACTTGAAACAAGAATATAATATGAATCCAGCGTTGGACCTGATTGCAATCAATGCTTAATCAAAAAAACGCTGCTCTGTTTAAAAAGCCGGGCAGCATGCTGTGTCAATATAAAAAATTAATTTGGATTCGGATAAGGTTTAATTATGGCGGTCATTAACGCGTACAATTTAAATATGGGCTTCGGCGAAACGATTCTTTTTGAAAACGCCTGTTTTGATATCGGAGAAAAGGACAGGGTCGGTCTTGTCGGCGCGAACGGCGCCGGCAAAACGACCCTTTTTAAACTGATAACCGGCGAGTTGGAACCTTCGGACGGCGGCCTTTTCAAAGCAAAGGATTTAACGCTCGGCTATATGGAGCAGCATGTCAGCTCGGGTTCAAAAAGAACCCTGTATGATGACATGCTTTCTGTTTTTGAGCCTCTTATGCTTATGGAACGCGAACTGGATGAGCTTGCCGACCGGCTCAACAAAAACCCTTCCGGCATGGATGCGCTAATTTCGCGCCAGCATTCTCTCCGGGAGGAATTTGAACAGCTTGGCGGCTTAACCTTTCGCAGCCGGACAAGGGCAGCGCTGTTGGGGCTTGGTTTTACCGAGTCCGATTTTTGTTTGCTTTGTTCCCAGCTCAGCGGAGGCCAGCACTCAAAGCTGAATTTGGGCAAGCTGTTATTAAGCCGGGCAGATCTTCTTCTGCTGGATGAGCCGACCAACCATCTTGATATAGAAAGTGTGGAATGGCTTGAAGCCTTTTTGGGCGATTTTAAAGGCGCCGCGCTGATCATATCCCATGACCGTTATTTTTTGGACCGGGTAACAACGAAAACACTTGAAATCGAGCATTTGCATGTAACGCTTTGGAACGGCAACTATTCGGAATTTGTCAGGCAAAAGCATGAAAAAGAGGCCATTGACAGGAAGCATTATGATAACGAAATGGCCGAAATCCGCCGAATCGAGGGAATTATCGAGCAGCAGCGGCGCTGGAACAGGGAAAAGAACATTGTCACGGCGGAAAGCAAGCAGAAAATGCTTGATAAAAAAATCGCGGCGCTTGTCAAACCGGAGTCGGCGCAAGAGACGCTGCGGTTTAAATTTAAACCGGATGCTGTCGGCGGCAACGAGGTTCTGTCTGCGGAGGATTTGTCCAAATCCTTCGGAGGGAATCAGCTTTTTCGCCATGCTTCACTGCAGATTATGCGGGGGGAAAGAACCTTCCTTTTAGGGCCGAACGGATGCGGCAAAACAACACTGCTCCGTATTTTAACCGGTGAACAGCAACCCGATACCGGCAGCATGAGCTTCGGCGCGAATGTGAAAACAGGCTATTTTGACCAGAATCTTGCCGGTTTAAGCGAGGATAAACTGCTTCTCGACGAGATTTGGGATGAACATAAGGAAATGACAACCACAGAAGTAAGAAACGCGCTGGCGACATTCCTTTTTAAAGGGGACACTGTCTATAAAAAAATGCGCAGCCTCAGCGGCGGTGAACGGGCAAGGGCTGCTCTGCTGAAACTGATGCTTTCGGGCGCGAACTTTCTGCTGCTTGACGAGCCGACCAATCATTTGGACATCACTTCCAGGGAAACACTGGAACAGGCGCTCCTTGATTTTGAGGGCACTATGCTGATTGTTTCGCATGACCGTTATTTTATCAACAAGCTTGCTACCCGTATCGTAAGGCTTATGCCGGATAAAATCGAACAGTATTCCGGGAACTATGACAATTATATGGAAAAAGCCGCGGCACAGGTCCGGCAAACGGTGCAGGACACAACGGCGAAACCCAGCGGGTATAAGCTCAGAAAAGAACGGGAAAGCGAAGAACGCAGGCTGAAAGGCAAAATAGCCCGCTGTGAAGCCGCCATTGATGAAGCGGAAAACAAGACAGCGGAATTAAATAAAATTCTCGCTATGCCCGAAACGGCAGCCGATTATGAAAAAATCCTCGAAATCAGCGGACAACTGGAAAAACTGCGGCTGATGCAGGAGGACTTGCTGGTTCAGTGGGAAGATTTGCACAGTATACTATCTGATTTTCAACAGGAGGAATTAACTTGACTCATAAAGAAATGTTCGGCGAAGCAAAATGGGTTGCTTCAACCGCGGATTGCGAAGCGCCACTGATAAGAGGAAGTTTCTGTTTGGACGAAATTGTATCGGCAGAAATAACTGTTTGCGGCCTCGGTTTTTTTGAGCTTTATTTAAACGGCAGGCGCGTCGGTGATGATATGTATGTGCCGGCTAATTCGGATTATGAGGAGAGGGAGCTGAACCATTTTACCTATCCGATTAATGACACCA
This sequence comes from uncultured Eubacteriales bacterium, assembly GCA_964402095.1. GTDB lineage: Bacteria > Bacillota > Clostridia > Oscillospirales > Acutalibacteraceae > UBA1447. Next base: position 40,549 of record CAYOAW010000001.1, read on the forward strand.
TTTCCCACCGGATTTACTGCCTGAAATATGACATAATACAATACCTTCTGCGCGGCGAAAACAGCATCGGCGTTATCATCGGCAACGGCTGGTACAACCAATACCGCCGCCTTGATGAAGGCTGTATGAAATTCGGCAGCAATAAGCTTTGTTTTAAAATCGAGGCTGTTGACAAATCCGGTAAAAAACACGAAATTCTTTCAGATGAAAGCTTGAAATGGGCGCCGAGCCATATCACGGAAAACAACCTTTTTTACGGGGAAACGCACGATTACGCGGCCGAAAAACAGGGCTTCGCGGCAAACGGCTTCAATGATTCCGTCTGGAAGCAGGCTGAAATTGTCCCTGCGCCGGTCAGCAGCTATTATTTGCAGGATTGCCCGTCTGACAAGGCGATTCGCTTTACATCTCCGAAACGCATTAAAAACCGCGGAGACGTGGTTATATATGATGCCGGGGAGAATATTTCCGGTTTTATGATTGTTGCATGCCCGAAAGCAGGGGAGAAAATAACTGTCCGCTATGCGGATGAGATAAACGCGGACGGCAGCTTGAATTTCAGCTCATCCGGCGGGGAAAGGCAGATCCAAACGGATGTGTTTATAACAGCGCAACCCGGTAGGGAATACTCGCCGAAGTTTTGCTGGCATGCATTCCGTTACGCGGAAATCAGCGGCAATGCCGAGGCTGTGAAATGCGCTGTGGTTCACTCCGATGTGGAGGTAACCTCTGCGTTTGAATGCGATAACGAGACGCTCAACTGGCTTTATGATGCTTATATCCGCACGCAGCTGAGCAATATGCACGGCTCCGTACCGTCCGATTGCCCCCACAGGGAGCGCCTCGGTTATACGGGTGACGGCCAGCTGTGCTGCGACGCGGCAATGCTGCTGCTGGGCAGCAGGTCTTTTTATAAAAAATGGATGGATGACATTGCCGACTGCCAGGATACGGTAACCGGCCATGTTCAGCATACCGCTCCGTTTTCGGGCGGCGGCGGCGGCCCGGGCGGCTGGGGCGGCGCAATTGTGGAGGTGCCTTACACCTATTACAAACATTTCGGCGATGCGGAAACCCTCAGCCTTTTTTACCCACGCATGCTGAAATATCTGGATTATATGGAAAGCCGCTGTGAAAACGGGCTTGTTGTCCGGGAGGAAGAAGGCGGCTGGTGCCTGGGGGACTGGTGCACGCCCGAACCCATGCAAATGCCCGAGAGTTTTGTGAATACTTATTTTTATATCAGATTGATGAAGACTGCCCAAAAGGCGGCTGCCGCGTTGAATGAGCAAAACAGCGCGGCACACCTTGACGAGCGTATCAAACGTTCCTCGGATGCGCTTAAAAATGCTTATTACAGCCCTCATACCCGTTCCTTTATGGGCGGTATTCAGGGGGCGGATGCTTTCGGCCTTGATATCGGGTTGGGTATTGACAAGACGTTCGGCAATGTTGTAAAAAAATACCGGACGTTGGGTATGTATGACACCGGGATTTTCGGCACGGATATCCTGACCCGCATCCTTTTTGAAAAAGGTGAAGCCGATCTTGCGTTTTCGTTGCTTGCGTCGGAAAAGGAGACTTCGTTCTTTCATATGAAGCAGGCCGGCGCCACAACACTTTGGGAGAATTGGAACGGCGAAAGTTCTCACAGCCATCCGATGTTCGGCGCGGTGACACGGTTTTTGTTCTATTATTTATTAGGCATCCGGCAGGCGGAGAATTCCACCGGTTTCGAAAAGGTTGTTATAGCGCCGGTGCTTGTTAACGGTTTAAACAGGGCGAACGGATATATTACAACCGCGCGGGGCAGAATATCCCTTTCTTATGAGAAAATGCCGGGCAAGATCAATGTTGATATTTATATCGACGAAGGCATCGATGCCGTTTTCAGCTTTCGCGGGGAAACGATGAAGCTTGACCCCGGCAAGAACACAATTTTAAGAAAATTGTGACATCGTATCCTGCCTGATACGCAAATATATGTATAAAAAACGGCCTCCGGTTTCAGTTGCTGAAACCGGAGGCCGTCTGGCTCCTTATTTTTTCTGCCCGTATGTAGCGTCTTTGCCGTGCTTGCGTATGTAGTGCTTGTCAAGCAGATACTGCTCAATCGGCCTGACCCTGGCAAGTGTTTCGGTGTGTTTTGCCATCATGGCGACTTCTTCAAGTATAACTGCGTTTTCCGCCGCTTTTATACAGTTCTCCCCCCAGGTAAACGGCCCGTGTGATTTTACAAGCGCGGCAGGTACTGTCTGCGGGTTGGCGGCGCTGTCATGCAGGCAAAGGGCGATGGCTTTCCCGGTGTTCAGCTCATAATCGGTCCTGACTTGCGGCCTTGTGAGTTCTTTGGTGCAGGGTATCTGGCCGTACGCAAAATCAGCGTGTGTTGTGCCGTATGGCGGGATAGCTCTTCCGGCCTGCGCCCAAATGGTTGCCCAGGTCGAGTGTGTGTGGACGATTCCGCCGATATCGGGGAAAGTATTGTAAAGATAAATATGGGTAGGCGTATCCGAGGATGGATTGTATTTGCCCTCGATTATGTTGCCCTTTAGATCAATAACAACCATCATATCGGGGGATAGTTCCTCATACGGCACACCGGATGGCTTGATCGCTGCAAGCCCTGTTTCCCTGTCAATGCCCGAGGCGTTGCCCCAGGTGAACCGGACCAGCCCATAACGGAAAAGCATCATATTCGCTTCATATACTTCTTTTTTCAGTGATTCCAGCATCAGTTGTTCACTCTCCACGCTGCGTCATTATAGAAAAGCTCTTTGCGGAAATCCGGGATGGCGGTGTCCTTGCCGATATGGATGAATTCAATGCCGGTTATTTCCGCGAAATCGGCCATTTGCTGTGCCGTCAAATCGAATGAAAGCACGGAATGGTGCGCTCCGCCTGCCAATATCCATGCCTCTGCCGATATTTTAAGGCTTGGCGCGGGCTTCCACAATATCCCGGCTACCGGCAGCTTGGGCATATCGGCTGGCTGTTTGACACATTCGATATCGTTCACAATCATCCGGAGGCGGTTGCCCATATCCACGAGCGAAACGACAATCGCTTTACCGGCTTTTGCCTTGAATACGGCTCTCGCGGGCGGTTCCTTGCCGCCGATTCCGAGCGGATGGACTTGTATCGAGGGCTTTTCGGCCGCGAGCGAAGGGCAGACTTCCAGCATATGCGCGCCCAGAATCATTTCGTTCCCCGGTTCAAAATGGTAGGTATAGTCTTCCATAAAAGCGGTACCGCCGGTGAGCCCCTGCGCCATGAGTTTCATGACCCTTGCCAGCGCCGCGGTTTTCCAGTCGCCCTCCGCGGCAAAACCGTAGCCTTGCCTTGAAAGGTCCTGTGCCGCAAGGCCGGGCAGTTGCTTCAAGCCGCTTAAATCCTGAAAATTTGTGTGAAACGCCCCGAAACCGCCCTTTTCCATAAAGCTTTTTAAAGCAATTTCAATACCGGCCTGGTAACGCACGGCGGCGGTATCATCCGTATCAATTGTGTAAAGCTCCCGGTAGGCGGACATTTGAACGTCAATTTGTTCTTCGGTTACGGCATTGACCGCCTCGGCAATGTCTCCGATGCCGTAATGGTCCACCTGCCAGCCGAGTTTCAGCTGCGCCTCGATTTTATCGCCCTCGGTCACGGCAACATCTCTCATATTGTCGCTGATTCTCAGCACCCGGAGCCGTTTGCTTTCAACAGCGCCCACAGCAGAACGCATCCAAGCGCCTGTTTCGGCGATGAAAGCTTCATCCTGCCAGTGCCCCGCAATGACCTTGCGCGGCAGGCGCATACGGGCGGCTATATAGCCGTGTTCCCGGTCCCCGTGCGCGCTTTGGTTGAGGTTCATAAAATCCATGTCAATTTTGTCCCAGGGGATATCACGGTTAAACTGGGTATTGACATGCAGATATGGCTTTTGCAGTGCGGAAAGCCCTGATATCCACATTTTGGACGGCGAAAAAGTGTGCATCCAGGTGATGACACCCGCACAGTCGGGATTTGTGTTCGCTTCGTTTATTACCGAAAAAATCTCTTCCGATGTTTTTACACAGGGCTTGTAAACAACGGTGCAGGGGATGGCGGGGCTGGCGTTCAGCCCTTCGGCCATCAATTCGGCATCGTTATTTACCTGCTTGAGCGTTTCATCCCCATAGAGATACTGTGAGCCGACAATAAAATAGAATTTATATTGTTTCATTGTTTTGCACTTTCCCTTCATCTCAATCCCACCACCGCGGCTAAAGCTCGGCTTTAGCCCGGCTGCAGGTGCGCTGCAGCCTATGCGGTCCCCCTCCCTTTAACAAGGGAGGCAAGACGGGAGGTAAGTTATGTCCCCCTTGCTAAAGGGGGATGTCATCCACAGATGACAGGGGGATTTTACTTTAGCGCCTTCAGCCTTTTCATCACATCGTTGGCGCCTCGTCCAAAGTAATCGTGGAGTATCTTATATTCTTCAAAAAGCTTGTCATAGATTGCCGAGTTGGCTGCGTCAGGGTAATAAACGGTATCTTTAACTTTGCCCATTACTTTTGCCGCCTCGAAAACCGAATCATAACCGCCGTTTGCGCTTCCGGCCGCAACCGCGCCGAAAATGGCAGAGCCGAGCGCGCCGCCCTGTTCGGAAGCGGCTATTTTAATCGGCATCTTAATAACATCGGCATAAATCTGCATCATCATCGGATCTTTTTGTGAGATACCGCCGGCAGCGTAAAAATTATTGACGTCAACGCCGTATTCGCGGAAGGTCTCGATTATCATGCGTGTGCCGTACGCAGTGGCTTCTATCAGTGCCCGGTACATCTCCTCGGGCTTTGTCTGCAGCGTCATGCCAAGCATCATGCCCGTTAAATCGACATCAACCAAAACGGAGCGGTTGCCGTTCCACCAGTCGAGCGCCAGCAGGCCGCTCGCGCCGGGTTTCTGCGTTTCGCATTTCTTGCGCAGATATTTGTGTATGCTGATGCCTTGTTCTGCCGCTTCATCGTAATATTTTTTCGGCAGGCAATTGTCTATAAACCACTGAAAATGGTCACCGACACAGCCTTGGCCGGCCTCATAACCGTAAAAACCGGGCATAATGCCGTCGGCCACAACACCGCAGATGCCCTGCACCTGCTTTTCAACATCGCTGATCATCATATGGCAGTTTGATGTGCCCATAATAACAAGCATTTCGCCGTTTTTGCTGATCCCGGCGGCGGGGACAAAAATATGCGCGTCGATATCGCCGACAGCGACTGCCGTGCCTTCTTTCAGCCCTGTGAGTTTGGCCATTTGGGCAGTGATGCCGCCGGCTTTGGTGCCCAGCGGCAGAATTTCTCTGCCGAATTTTTTATCTATCACATGCTCAAGCCTCGGGTCAAGCGCCTTGAAAAAATCGTTTGAGGGGAAACCGGTGTTTTTATTCCAAAGCGCTTTGTATCCCGCGCAGCAGGAATTGCGCGTTTCAACACCGGTCATTTGCTGAACGATCCAGTCTGCCGCTTCAATATATCTGTCCATTTTTTCGTAGATTTCCGGCGCCTCGTCCAAAAGCTGCCATATTTTCGGTATTGCCCATTCGGACGAAACCTTTCCGCCGTAATTGTTCAGCCATTTTTCGCCGCGTGCTTCGGCAACGGCATTCAGGCGGTTTGCCTGTGCCTGCGCTGCGTGGTGTTTCCACAGTTTGACATAGGCATGCGGCTCGCTTTTGTATTCGTCCAAAAAACAAAGCGGGGTGCCGTCGGCCAGGGTGGGCAAAATGGTGCAGGCGGTAAAATCGATGCCGACACCGATAACATCTCCGCTGTCAACACCGGCTTTTTTTAAAACCTCGGGGATGGTGCTTGCCAAAACATCAATATAGTCCCGGGGGTGCTGCAGCGCCCAGTCGTGCGGCAGTTTTTTACCGCAGGGCAGCTCCTCGCTCATAACCCCGTGAGGATAATCCAAAACCGCGGTTGCAAGTTCTTCTCCCGTTTCAATGTTGACAAGCAGCGACCTTCCGGAAAGAGTGCCGTAGTCGACGCCTATTGCGTATTTTGACATAATAACACCTCTGTAAATAAATTTTATCTTTTAAAGTATAAAGGATGCCTTGCATTTATTCAAGTGCTGTTTATCAATTGCTTTGACTAATATAGCCGTGTGATATATAATGAAAAAAATCATCTCGGAGGTGATACCGATCAAAAAAAACGCCGGGCTGTATTTCAAACTGTTCCGTTCAACCTTTACGCTGAGTGCTTTCACATTCGGCGGGGGCTATGTTATTGTGCCTTTAATGCAAAAAAAGTTTGTGGAAAAGCTCAAATGGATTGATGAAAAGGAAATGCTCGATTTTGTCGCGATTGCCCAAAGTTCGCCGGGGCCGATTGCGATCAATACTTCAATCCTGGTCGGTTATAAAATTGCCGGTATAGCGGGCGCTTTGATTGCCGTGTTCGGCACGGTGCTGCCGCCTCTGATTGTCATTTCGATTGTTTCCGTGCTTTATTCGTCTTTCAGGAGCAATCCGGTCGTCAATGCCGCTATGCTTGGCATGCGCATCGGCATTGCGGCAGTGCTTATCGATGTTGTCATAACAATGGTGAAAAATATCCTGAAAACAAAAAATATTCTGTCGGCTGTCATTATGCTTGCATCTTTTGCGGCGGTGTGCTTCTTTGATGTTAATATTTTGATTATTTTTGCCGTCTGCGCCGCAATCGGTGTGGCTGTCACCTACAAGCACGGTAAAAAGAGGGGAGGCGGGGCAAAGTGATCTATCTTCAGCTTTTTTGGAGTTTTTTTCAGGTCGGGCTTTTCAGCATCGGGGGCGGTTATGCCGCGCTGCCTCAAATCCAAAACCAGGTTGTCGATGTTCATCATTGGCTCAGTATTTCCGAATTTGCAGATATCCTGACAATTTCGCAGATGACGCCGGGCCCGATTGCCATTAACGCCGCGACTTTTGTCGGCATAAAGATGGCGGGCATTCCGGGCGCGGTTCTCGCCACCTTCGGCAATGTTTTCCCTTCCTGCGTAATTGTGCTCATACTTGCTTTTCTTTATGCGAAATATAAAAGTTTCAAGGGCGTTGAAGGCGTTCTCGGCGGGCTTCGCCCGGCTGTCGTCGGGATGATCGCTTCCGCAAGCCTTGCCGTGCTTTTGCTGGCTCTTTTTAAGGACGGTGTTATCCCGGACAGTATGGCCGGGGTGAATTTATTCAATTTTGCTATGCTTGCAGTCTGCTTCCTGATACTGCGCATTTTTAAGCCGAATCCTATCTATGTGATGGCGGGCGCGGGGGCTGCCGGGGTCGGGTGGTATTTTTTGGAAAAGCTGATAACAGTTGCGGGTTAAAAAAAGGAGCGGCAAAAAATGCCGCTCCTTTGATCATTATTACGGATGAATTATTTTAAGGATTTGTTTTTTCGTCAGAATTTGCTGAATTTTCCTGCGCGTTCGGTTTCTCCTGCGCCGTTCCGGGCAATTCCGCTTTGCTTTTTGCCACCGCGAGGTTGATACCGGCCGAAGCCAGAAAAAACACAATACCCAAAATAAGCCCGAATCCCGGCTTGCCGCTGAAAGCATTCACGGTGCTTGCCTGCTGCATGGCGGAAAAGCTTTTGAAAAGGACAGCGCTTGCAGTCATCATCAGCGCGGAGAGAAGGTTGGTGATAAAAAGCGCTTTGCTTTGCAGGTTTTTATAATTTCTTATTAAAAAGAAAAGGCTTACCGGCACAAGTGTTAACAGGCTCAGGAAAACAAGGGCAATTGCCAGCAAAAACCTGATTGTGGCGCCGCCGAGCACCGGTGAGGCGATAAATCCGGGAATTGCGCCGAAATCAAATTCAAACACTTGCTTGATCAGTGAGATAATATTGAATGATTTCAGTTTGTCAAAATACGGCAGGGCAAAGTCAAGCGTGAAAAGCGGTAAAAAAAACGACAGGAGCGGCAAGACGGAAACAGGAATCCGCGCGATTCTCAGTTTGGTGCCTACGAAAGCGTATTTTATCCGTGCGAATTTTTGCTTCATCTTGAGTAAGGCCGCTTCGGCAACAACCGAATCCTGCTCAAGCCTGTTGATCCAGTCATAGTTGGGGATATTGACTTTGCAGCTGGGGCATTCGGCCCTAACATTCCAAAGCTTCAGATGATATCCGCAGTTGGGGCATTTAGCCATATCAAGCACAGATCCTTTCGGTTTCGGATGTCGAGGATGGAACACAGGGTGTTCTAACGAGCATTGTATTATTTTTATCCGGTTATGTCAACCTGATTATCTGTTGTGAAAATCAAATATTGTGATATAATGATTCAGTAAACTTATCAACATTTGAATGGAGGAAGTTTTATGCCGGATGCAGCGGTTTCCTATATCAAATCTTTTACGGATTTTGAACCTGAAATCGGCATTATACTCGGTTCCGGCCTCGGCTCGCTTGCGGAGAAATTGGAAAATCCGGTTTATCTGAATTATTCGGGCATACCGGGGTTTGCTAAATCCACAGCGCCCGGGCATAAAGGGCGGCTTGTTTTTGGCTTGCTTTCGGGGAAAAAAGTTGTTTGTATGCAGGGCCGTTTTCATTATTATGAAGGCTGGGCGATGCGTGACATTGTTTTCCCGGTCCGTGTGCTGAAATCCCTCGGCATCAAAACGCTGCTGGTCACAAACGCGGCGGGCGGCGTGAATACAAACTACAATGTCGGCGATTTTATGCTTATCCGCGACCATATCAACTTTATGGGCAATAACCCGCTGATCGGCACCAATAATGACAGTTTCGGCCCCCGCTTTTGCGATATGAGCAAAGCATATGCCCCGCATTTGCGGGAGATTGCAAAAGCAGCGGCTCAAAAATGCGGTATGCAGCTGCATGAGGGCGTTTATCTTGCCTGCACAGGTCCAAGCTATGAAACGCCGGCGGAAATAAGGGCTTTCAGGCTACTCGGCGCGGATGCGGTCGGCATGTCTACCGTTCCGGAAGTGATAGCCGCTTCCCATTGCTCGCTGCCCGTTCTTGCTGTTTCGCTGATAACCAACATGGCTTCCGGCGTGCTTGAACAGCCGCTGAGCGGCGAAGAAGTGATTGAGATCGGCGATAAAAAATCAGCGGAGCTTCAAACCTTGGTTAGGGAGATTGTTTATGGACTTTGAGACCGTTTCATACGATGCGCAAAAAAACAGCCTTGTTATTCTTGACCAGACGCTTTTGCCCGGCGAGACTGTTTTTTTGAGCCTTACCAGTATTACGGATATCTATGAGGCTATCCTGAACCTCCGCGTCCGCGGGGCGCCGGCGATAGGTGTCGCGGCGGCTATCGCCATGGCGGTTTTGGCTCAAAATATCAAGACGGCTGACTCCGGGGAGTTTGCCTTGCTGTTTATGTCATCCAAAAAATATCTTGAATCCTCGCGCCCGACCGCTGTCAACCTTTTCTGGGCGCTCAATCAAATGGAACAGGTCGTGCGGGCCAATACCGGCGCCACCGTTTCCGCTATAAAAGAACTGCTTCTTAAAAAGGCGCTTGAAATCAAGGAAAACGATATCGCGGTATGCCGCAGTATCGGTGAAAACGGCCTTAACCTGGTTGAAAACGGCGACGGTATCCTTACCCATTGCAATGCCGGCCGCCTTGCCGCCGTTAAATACGGGACGGCCCTTGCACCCGTATATGTCGGCGCGGAGAAAGGCTATGCGTTCAGAGTTTTTGCGGATGAAACCCGCCCGCTGCTGCAAGGCGCGAGGCTTACCGCCTGGGAACTTTCGCAGGCGGGGATAGACACCACCCTGCTATGCGACAACATGGTTTCTTCCTTAATGAAACGCGGGAATATTCACGCTGTTTTTGTCGGAGCGGACAGAATAGCCTCAAACGGCGACACAGCGAACAAAATCGGCACATCGGGCGTGGCGGTATTGGCAAAGCATTACGGCATTCCGTTTTATGTTTTTGCGCCGGAATCGACGATTGACACCGCTTGTAAAACCGGATCCGATATCGTTATTGAGCAGAGGATGGCGGCCGAAGTGACCGATATGTGGTATAAGACACCTGTGGCGCCCAAAGGAGTTGCTGTGTACAACCCCGCTTTTGATATTACCGAAGCGGGGCTTATTACCGCGATTGTGACGGAAAAAGGCATTTATAAAAACCTTGGAGGTGTTGTTTTTGGCGGCAGTGAGACCGTATACGCAAAAGGATAAGGAAAATGTGAGGATAGTCTGCCTTGAAACCGGCCCTTCAAACGCTTATGAGCCGAAAGAACGCGCTTTGCTGCTTGCCTGTTTCTGCGATTATTATATTGAAAACGAGCCGGAAAACTGTTTTGTCGTTGCAGATGACAGCGACAATGCGGTCGGGTACATATTTTGCGCCCGGGATTGCCGCAGTTATTACAGGGTTTTTCGTCAAAAGTACATTCCTGCCGCAAGGGAGGCGAGCCTTGCCAAAGGCATCATGGCTTGGTTCACAACCTTCCCCGTAAGGTTTTATTCAAAAAAATATCCCGCCCATCTGCATATTGATATTTTGCCGGATTACCAGCGCCGGGGGTTTGGTTCCCTGCTGATGGACGCCAATATCGGCAACCTCAAAGCCCGGCATGTGCCGGGTGTGATGCTGGTCTGCGGTTCACGCAATCAAAAGGGTATCAACTTTTATAAAAAGTATGGTTTCAAAAAAGTCGCGGATATGTTCGGCTTTACCGTAATGGGGATGGATTTAAGGTAAACAGCAGGGCAGGTATGCCAAACCTTGGGTTTGGTATGCCCGCCGTAAAAACGAAAACGGAGCTGAAAAATTTGCTTAGATACGCAACAATCGGCACAAGCCGTATAACCGAAGAATTTATTCAGGGCGCTTCTCTTGTCGAAGGCATGGAGCTTGCCGCCGTATATTCGCGCTCAGCCGAAACGGGCAAAGCCTTCGCGAAACGTTTCGGCGCTCCGGAAGTTTTTACCGATATTGACTGTCTTGCGCAGTCGGATATTGATGCCGTTTACATTGCATCGCCGAATAGTTTGCATTTTTTGCAAAGCCGCTTATTTCTGAAAAATAACAAAAATGTTATTTGCGAAAAACCGGCGACCGTAACAACCGCTGAAATGGAAGAGCTGTTCGCGCTCGCTGAAGACCGCGGTTTGATTTATATGGAAGCGATGATGTCCATGCATTCTCCGGGTAAAAAAATAATGGAAGAAGCCTTGAAAAAAATTGGAAAAATCACAAGCGCGCATTTCGATTTTTCGCAGCTTTCCTCGCGTTACGAGGCGCTTAAAAACGGCGCGCTTCCGAACATTTTCAACCCCGTTTTGGCAGGCGGATGTTTAATGGATTTGGGCTGCTATTGTGTTTATCCCGCGGTATATTTTTTCGGTGAGCCGTTAAAGATTTCCGCCTCGGCAGGCTTGCTGCAAAACGGAGCCGATGCATACGGCGCTGCTGTCTTGGACTATGCGGACAAACAAATAACCTTGACTTATTCAAAGGTCGGGCAGTCCCGCGCGTGCTCGCAGATCATGGGTGATGAGGGGACAGTCACGGTTCAGTCGGTATCGCAGCTTATTAATATAGATATAATAAATAATTATAATAAGAGCGAGGAACTGATGGGGTTTATGCCGAAACCGGTTGTTATGAGTTTTGAAGCCGGCGATTTCTTCCGTTATGTGACGGATATTGAGCCGAACAGGGCAGATTACGAAAATGCGCGAAATACGGCATTGCGGGTAAACCGTGTTATGTGCCGTATCAGAGAACTTGCTTCCATCAGGTTTTGACAAAAAAACATCCCGGTTTAATTTTTTGAAACAGCGCGGATTACGCGCTGTTTTTTTATGCCGGAAATTTTCAAAATCAGCGCGGAAATGCGGCAGATATTTCACCGCTGCCGAATGAAAATTTTAAAAAATATTTTTGTATTTTCCTGCCGGAAATCTTTGGATGCCGGCAAAAAAATCAAGCGAAAATTTATACCGAAAATAATTACGGATTTTAACGGATTTTGGATTTATTTTTGTTGACATTCAATAGGGCGAGTGGTAGTATGATATTGAATAATGGTAGTATTATGGTTATTATGTCTTTATTATGCCTGCGATAAATGTTCTTTTTCGGCAGTTATGCCATTTTGGATGACGGAGAGTGCAACATGGAAGAAACAAAAATATCCCGGCCGGGCGCTTCGCAAGGGCTCAGGAGCCTGGAACTTCTTTACCAGCCGGTGTTTGATGTTCACCTGAATATGGCAATTGATTACGAAACAACGATGCGTATAAACGACCGGAAGCTTGGCGTTCTTATGCCCCACTCTTTTATCCCGATAGCCGAGAAGGACAGCCGCATCTGCGAACTCGGCAAGTGGGCGCTTGAGGAAGCCTGCGAATGTATTCTCCGCTGTGAGATGCGCGAAGTCGATATTAATATGCTGATTTTGTTTACTTCGGTCAAACATCTTTCAAAAAAGAACTTTGTTCCTCAAATGACTAAAATTATTGAAACAAAGGGCATCAATCCGGACAAATTCTGTTTCAATATAAATGAAAGCATCCTTGAGGCGGAAAAATCACAAATTGTCGCGAACATAAAAGACTTGCGCAAATACGGCTTTAAAGTTTCGATTGACGACTTCGGCGTTGAATATACCTCTCTTTCACACCTCGGCCAGTACGAAGTTGACTGGCTCGGCATCAATGAAAGCATGCTTGACAGTGTCGCTGACGATGAACGCGCGCAGAACATGCTGCAGGGGATTATCGATTTCGCCAAAAAGCTTGAAACGCAAACCAGAATCAACGGTGTGGATACTCAGGAAAAAGCAAATCTGCTTAAAATTATGGGTATCGACCAAATGAAGGGCAAGCTTTTCGGCGCCCCGATGCCGGAAAAGAAAATCAGCTGAAAAAAAGGAAAGGGGGGATGGGACTTGAGCCAACAAGATAAGCGCGAGGTTAGAACCACTGCAAAACAGCTTAACAAGCGCAAACAGATTATGCGTTTTTTGCTCATTATATTAGTATTGATGCTGCTTCTTATGTCGACCGTTTTCGGCTGCTCAACCTTTTTAAACAAAGCGGGCCGGTTCACCATCAACCTCGATCCCGAGTCAATGAGCAAGTATGGCCTGTCCATATCCGATACCGAGGATTTCAAGGACCCGACCGTACTGCTGCAAGGCACTGCTATCGAGAATATGGATAACATCACGAAAGAATGGATTTTAAACGATCCTGCCAATAAAGATAATTTTAATTACCAAAAGGATGACCCGACTTATAAGGACTTTGCCGAAATTGATAAGATTGACGGCGATCATAACGGTAAAAACTATATAGCCTACACTTTTTGGATCAGGAATTCAGGCACGGAAGACTCGGGCTATTACGGCAGCCTTGATCTAGATTCGGTGGCAAAAGGCACAGATGACGCTATCCGTGTCATGGTTTTCAGAAATGGCGTACCGACTGTTTACGGCAAAGTTCCCAAAGACCCGGATGCAAAATATGCAAAGTTTGCCATTGACAAGTACTTTGTTTCAAGTGACAAAGTTATGGAAGTTACCAATAAGAATTTTAAAGCGGGCGCGAAAGACAAATACACCATTGTCCTTTGGATTGAAGGATGGGATCCTGAATGTGTCGACAATATCAAGGGAGGAGAGGTAAAGCTGTCCATGAACTTCAAAGTTCTGGAAGAGGCAAGCACGACCGGTTAACCTGTTGGGGAGGAGAGACAGGTTTGTCGGGAGGCTGGACTCATGCAGCTTTATTTTGAAACCAAAGGTATCCAGGCATTTTATGGATAAAAAACAAACTTTGAACGCCGTTAGGTATTCAAAACGGAACAAACAAATTTTAACAGGAGGAAAAACAATGAAACACACCAAAAAACGCGCTATTTTGTCAGCGGTTGCTATGCTCGTTGTTTCCGCGATAGCATTATCGTCGGCAACTTTTGCATGGTTCTCTGCAGGCACAACAGTCAGCGCAGGGCTACTTTCCGCATCAATAACGAACAACGACGGCTCTCTGGTTATTACCGCCGACCTTCCTGCAAACAACAACTGGAAAACGAACCTGGACGCTACGGATATTATCGGTGCGACGGGTACTGGCAATGTTTTGCCTACCGGTATGACAGTTGCTGCACCGACAGATGGCGTATTCA
>CAYOAW010000002.1:0-46704 GCA_964402095.1 uncultured Eubacteriales bacterium
CCCGCTTACAATCGGTTTCCCGACCGATGAAGAATTTGATTTTAACATTGACTGTGCAACATCAATCACACAGCGCGGCAAGCTGGAGTATTATTCAAGAATAGGCAAAGCCACTCCTTCTGGCATGGTTATCGGCAGAGACGGCGAACCGAAGACAGACACAGACCAAATCCTGATTGATTTGAACACCGGCGAAGCGGCTTTGGCGCCTTTGGGCGGCATCGGCGAAGAACTCGCGGGTTACAAAGGCTACGGTTATGCAACTGTTATTGAAGTGCTTTCTGCCGCTCTTCAGCAAGGCAACTACATGAAAATGCTCACCGGTATAAAGGACGGCAAACCTGTGCCTTATCATCTCGGCCATTTCTTCATAGCCATCGATACCAACGCTTTCATGGGCTTGGATGAGTTTAAAAAGACAGCCGGCGACATCCTCCGCGAACTCCGCGCATCCGAAAAGGCCCCCGGCCATGACCGTATCTTTACAGCCGGTGAAAAAGAATATGAAGTCTGGCTTGAGCGCAAAGACTCCGGCGTACCGATTAATGATGCTGTTCAGCTTGAATTCATTAAGGTCCGCGACCAACTCAACCTGACAAAATACAAATTCCCGTGGGAAAACTAATAAATTGTAACGCAGATACCGGATTCCGTATATTTGATATCTGCTTTGCCATCCGTCTATACTCTGTTCAGCGGGATAGCGGACAGTCTCCCTTACAATCAATATAAAGGAATGGTAAATTAAAATGGACTATGCAAAAGAATCACTTAAACTGCATTATGAATGGAAAGGCAAACTTGAAGTTACCGCCCGCGCCACCGTTAACAACAAAGAAGAGCTTTCCCTGGCGTACACACCCGGTGTCGCACAGCCTTGCCTTGAAATCCAAAAAGATGTCAATAAGAGTTATGAGCTGACACGCCGTTGGAATATGGTTGCTGTCGTCACGGACGGCACAGCTGTTTTAGGTTTGGGTGATATTGGTCCCGAAGCCGGTATGCCCGTTATGGAAGGCAAATGTGTCCTTTTTAAAGAATTCGGCGGTGTTGACGCATTCCCTCTGTGTATCCGTTCAAAAGAAGTTGATGATATCGTCAACACAGTTGCGCTTTTGGCCGGAAGTTTCGGCGGCGTAAACCTTGAGGATATCTCCGCGCCCCGTTGTTTCGAAATTGAGCGCCGGCTTAAGGAAAGATGCGATATTCCTATTTTCCATGACGATCAGCACGGCACAGCAGTTGTTTGTATGGCCGCCGTTATCAATGCGCTCAAGTATGTAAAGAAAGATTTGAAGGATTGCACGGTTGTCTTCAGCGGCGCAGGCGCAGCCGGAGTCGCAATTGCCAAGCTCTTTATTTCGCTTGGTGTCAAGGATGTTATCATGTGCGACCGCAAAGGAATTGTCTGTGACGGCGACGACCTCACACCCGCAAAGCAGGAACTTGCGGACTTCACAAATAAAAACCACAGAAGAGGCTCCCTTGCGGACGCTATGGCCGGTTCGGATATATTTGTCGGCGTTTCGGCACCCGGTATTGTCAGCGAAGCAATGGTAAGCTCCATGAACGAGGGCGCTATTGTTATGGCTATGTCAAACCCAACACCTGAAATCATGCCGGACCTTGCCCTGAAAGCGGGAGCAAAAGTCGTCGGTACCGGCCGCAGTGATTTCCCGAACCAGATAAACAATGTGCTTGCTTTCCCCGGTATTTTCAGAGGTGCTTTGGATGTGCGGGCAAGTGATATAAACGAAGAAATGAAAATCGCTGCGGCGAAAGCCATTGCTTCGCTTGTTTCGGATGAAGAACTTGCCCCTGATTACATCATCCCGAAAGCGTTTGACCCGAGAGTCGGCAAAACAGTTGCCGCGGCGGTTGCCAAAGCCGCAAAAGACAGCGGAGTCGCAAGAATTGACGGTTAAAAAACTGATATAATTCGAAGGGAGTAACATTGATTTCGGTCAAGTTGCTCCCTTTATCATAATAGAACGGAGATTTTCACATGATAAAAACACTGATATTTGATATGGACGGAGTTCTTATTGACTCAGAAGAAGCGATAACGCTCGCGGCGCAGGAAGCTTTGAGTTGTTGGGGAATCAACGCTAAATTTGAAGATTTCAAACAGTTTACCGGCATGGGCGAAAATAAATTTCTCGGCGGAGTGGCAGCACTGTACGGAGCAGAGTACACGCTGGATATGAAAGATAAAACTTATGAAATTTATGTATCAACAGCAAAAGACCGTGTAAAAGTATACCCCTGGTCCAAAGAAATTCTGAACGGATTAAAAGAAAGAGGAATAAAAATCGCGCTCGCTTCCGCAGCGGATTACACAAAAGTTGAATGCAACCTCCAGTGTATCGGCGTTAATCCGGACATTTTTTCCGCAATCGTAACCGGCAGCGATGTCAAACATAAAAAGCCCCATCCGGACATTTTTCTGACAGCCGCAAAAATCGCCGGCTTTAATCCCGATGAAACACTTGTTGTCGAGGATGCCCTTTCCGGAACAAAAGCCGCAAAGGCAGCCGGAATGCACTGCCTTGCACTGACCACTTCTTTTACTGAAAATTCACTCAAAGAAGCCGGCGCTGATTTTGTCTCTCCTGATTTATATGGTATATTTGAACTGATAGAAAGGTGTAATAAAAAATGAGTGTTGAAAAACTGCCGTTCGGAAAAATCGATGACTGTATAGATGTTGAACTCTGGATGTTAAAAAACAGTTGCGGAGCATCCGCCGGGATTTTAACCTACGGCGGCACACTCCATTCGCTCAGTATGCCCGATAAACTCGGCCATTTTAAAGATGTTCTGATCGGTTTTGACAGCCTTAAAGGACATTTGGAGCATTCAGCTTACCAGGGCCAGCTTGTCGGCCGGTACGCTAACCGTCTGGCAAAAGGAGAATTTTTTATAAACGGCAACAAATACAGTGTCACCAAAAATGAAAAAGACACCACCTGCCTGCATGGAGGCGGCGAATTTTCACATGCTGTTTGGTCCGCAGAGCCTTCCGGAGAAAGCTCGCTTATACTGAAGTACACAAGCCCGGCAGGTTCAAACGGTTTCCCCGGAAAGCTGAACGCTGAAGTGGTTTATACCCTTACCGATGAAAACGAGCTTGTCATCGATTTTCGTGCAAAGGCTGACGAAGATACGGTTATCAACCTGACCAACCATGCCTATTTCAACCTCGGCGGTTTTGATGCCGGCAATGTTCTGGGGCATATCCTTCAAATTAACGCGGATTGTTTCACCCCGACGGATCTATACAGTATCCCGACAGGCGAACTGAGGCCTGTGGAAGGAACACCTTTTGATTTTACTCAGCCCAAACCGATCGGCCTTGAAATCAACGCCGCTTACGACCAGCTTACAAACTGCAAGGGATATGACCACAACTTCTGCCTTAATGAACGCACTCCGGATATTTCCGCGGCGGTCGTTTGGGAACCGGTCAGCGGACGGGTGATGGAAGTCTTTACGGACTTGCCCGGCGTGCAGCTCTACACGGGTAATTTTTTGAATAATGTCCCGGGCAAGGGCGGCACTGTAATGAATCAATACACAGGCTTTTGTCTGGAAACGCAGTACTATCCCGACACCCCGAACCAGCCAAGCTTTCCGCAATGCACTTTCAAAGCAGGCGAAGAATTCCGTTCAAAAACATCTTTCAAGTTTTCAACATACACATCCTGAATAAACTTTTATTGACCGCTGACTGTTTTATATATGCTCAATCGATGTATATTAAAACAATCAGCGGTCATTCATCACAAAATATTTTCTTAATATTCACAGAAAAGACAAAATTAAAAGTGTATAATATAAATATAAATACTGAACCGGTGCTTTTCCCGAAAGGGATAAATTATATAAAACGGAGTTGATTTTGTGTCAAACGAAAAAATTCTTGTTGTGGATGATGACACCAATATATGCGAACTGCTGAGATTGTACCTTGAAAAAGAACAATTCAGGGTAGTACTTGCTCATGACGGCGTTTCCGCGGTCAAGGTATTTCAGGAAAGTCAGCCCGACCTGATGCTTCTTGACATCATGCTTCCTCAACTGGACGGTTGGCAGGTATGCCGGGAAATACGCAAGTCCTCGAACAAGCCCATCATTATGCTCACCGCAAAAGGAGAAACCTTTGACAAGGTGCTCGGATTGGAGCTTGGCGCCGATGATTATGTTGTTAAACCGTTTGACGCCAAAGAAGTTGTCGCAAGGGTTAAAGCTGTTCTCCGCAGAAGCTCAACCGGTTCCGATACAGTTGTTAAAGAGGTTAACTTCGATAAACTGAGCATTAACCTTACAAACTATGAGCTTAAGGTGGATGGCAAAAAAATTGATACGCCGCCCAAAGAACTGGAATTAATTTACCACCTTGCCTGCAACCCAAACAGGGTTTACACCCGGGATCAGCTGCTTGATGAAGTTTGGGGCTTTGATTATTACGGTGACTCAAGGACTGTGGATGTTCATGTCAAGCGTTTGCGCGAAAAGCTGGAAGGCGTATCTGAAAAATGGGAACTAAAGACAGTTTGGAGCGTAGGATATAAGTTTGAAACAAAGGATTAAACTATGCGCATAAAGAAAAAGAACACTCTTTTCAGAAAATATGTGTTAATTATTTCCTCGGTGATATTTACAAGTTTTATCATCCTGGGGGGAGCGTTGCTTTTTTTTATTTCTAAATCATGGGTAACGGAAAAGGATCTTCTTTTAAAAGAAAACGCGGAAAGTATCGCGGGAACCACCAGTGAACTGGTGGAATCGGGTTATATGCGTGAAAATGAAAACGGTTCCGTCCTGATGATATGCAACACACTTTCGCTGGTATCCTCCGCAATCGATTCGGACATTTATATTACCAACACAGACGGAAAAGTGATCTACTGCCGTGATTTGCTGCGTGCCGATATGATTGTTATGCCGGGCGGATGCGAAATCCACGGCAAATACAACATTCCGAAGCAAATTATCGAAAATGCCATCAAAAATAAAGGTTACAATACCGTAAGCGACCTGAACGGTATTTACAGCAGTGATAATTTAGTGGTTGCGGAGCCGATTTTTGCGAACGGGCAGGCAATAGGCGTTGTTTTTGCGGCACAGCCTATTATTGGTGTGATGGGGCCATATGTGATGTCCATATTGAAAATGTTTGCCTTTGCGTCAATTTTTGCGCTTGCTATAGCTTTTTTGACCGTTTACTTTATGATATACAGACTGACAAAGCCTTTACGGCAAATGTCTGAAGCTACAAAAAGCTTTGCTTCGGGTGACTTCAGTTACAGGGTTCATATTAAAGGCGATGACGAGCTTGCGGAGCTTGCCGGAGCTTTTAACTCGATGGCAAAAGATTTGGCTACTTTGGAATCATCCAGACGAAGTTTTGTTGCAAATGTATCACATGAACTGAAAACGCCGATGACTACTATCGGCGGGTTCATCGACGGCATACTCGACGGAACGATTGAAGAAGAAAAACGCAACTATTATCTTGGAATTGTTTCCGATGAGGTTAAGCGGCTTTCAAGGTTGGTGACAAGCATGCTTAATATGTCAAAAATTGAGGCGGGAGAATTGAATCTTAAACCGATTCGTTTTGATATCTCGGAGCAGATTTTTAAGACGATGCTTGCTTTTGAGCAGCTTATTCAGAAAAAAAACATTAATATTATCGGGCTTGACCAAATGCGGAGTGTTTATTTGTCAGCGGATGAGGATATGATTAACCAGGTCATCTATAATCTTGTTGATAATGCGGTTAAATTCACACCGGATTACGGTACAATTGAATTATCTTCATGCGAGGAAAGCCAACTGGCCGTCGTAAGAATTAAAAACAGCGGTGCCGGCATATCGTCCGAAGAAATCGGAAAAGTATTTGAACGGTTTTACAAGGTCGATAAATCCCGTAGCTTTGATGTACGCGGTGCAGGTTTAGGGCTTTATATTGTAAAATCAATTATTGAACTGCACGGCGGAACAATCAGTGTAAGCAGCGTTGAAAATCTTTACACCGAATTTGTATTTAAGCTTCCATTAATATAATAGAGGTATCATCCACAGATAAAATTTTCCGCCTAACATTATTTACCGAATGTTCAAATTTATTTCACATGATTCATACAAATTTTTAAACAATACGCGTTATACTAAACTCACAGTTAAACAAATTTGGGAGGTATACAAATGAACGAAAACGATAATATTCAAAATTCTAACCAGCCTGATGGTTTATCCGGCGATGCACCGATAGAGAGAACTGCAGGCGAACCGGCCGAAACCGCAGGCCAAACCCCCGGGAATGAAAATGTTTCGGCCGGAAACAGCCGGGAAACAGATACCGGCGCACAGACACAAGGTACACCATATACCCCACCGTCATATCCGCCGTATACCGGGCAGCAATATACCCAGCAGCACCCGCAACAGCCATATTACTACGGCAATCCGCAGCAGCCATATTATACACAGCCGCAGTATACAGCCACAGCCCAGTACGGCACAGTCACTCCGCCGCCGCAAAAGGGCAGAAAAAAAGGCACAAAAATATTTTATTCGCTTCTTTCCGTTCTGTTGGTTTTCGCATTGGTAATCGGCGGTTTCGCTATCGGGAAACATACGGTTGCGACAAGAGGAGAAGATACAACTACCACAACAGCTGACGGTGCGACACTCAAAATCAACGATACGCCCGAATCCTCAACCCAGTCAACAAACGCGTCGGGTGCTTTAACCACCGTTCAGGTTGCCAACAAAGTAAAAGCGTCAGTGGTAGGCATTCTGGTATATTCAACCCAAAGTGTATGGCCGTCATCTTCTTCCGGCAACGGTAACTCTGACTCGGCAACCGGTGAAGGTTCCGGCATCATTATGGGAACAGACACCAGCGGTAAATATACTTATATTATAACCTGCGCCCATGTCATCAGCGATACAGGTGTGAGTATATCGGTTCAGCTGTCTGACGGCACTAAAAAAGAAGCTGAAATCGTCGGTTACGATTTGCGCACAGATGTCGGTGTTATTAAAATTAAAATGACAGGTTTAACCGCAGCCGAATTCGGCAACTCAAACTCCCTTCAGGTCGGTGAGCAGGTTTTCGCAGTCGGCAACCCGGGAGGCACCGAATTTTTCGGTTCTTTCACCAGCGGCGTTGTTTCGGCCATAGACCGCCCGATCAGCAGTGAAATCGGTTACACAATGGAATGTATCCAACATGATGCAGCGATTAATCCCGGCAACTCCGGCGGTGCCCTAGTGAATATTTACGGTCAGGTTATCGGTATCAACTCACTTAAAATTGCAGATACAAGCTATGAAGGCATGGGTTTTGCGATACCCATCAGTTCCGCAAAATCGATTGTTGACAGCCTGATCAAATACGGTTATGTGCCGAACAGGCCAAAACTCGGTATCACATACTATTCGGCAGACTCGAACCAGTCATACAGCATGATTGTTCAATTGAAAGGCCTCCCGAGCGGTTCGCTGATAATCAACGAAATCAGTGCCGACAGCAGCCTTGCAAACACCAAAGCAAAAGCAGGCGACCTTATTATCGCGGCTAACGGAAAAAAACTTGATACAGCAAATGTCTTGCTTGAGATTATCGACAAAGGCAAGGTTGGCGACACCATAACCCTGACGCTATGCAGAGTGAGTATCGCAAACAACAACTATCAATTCTCCAACTTTGATGTGAAGGTTAAGCTTGTTGAGGACAAAGGCACCACCGTATCAAGCACGCCGACAACTGAAGCCACTACAGATGTATTCAGTTATTTTGAAAACCCTTGGGGTTAATAAATAACAATAACAACAAAAACAGGGGCGGATAATCCGCCCCTTAACTTATACCCGATTTCATTTCTATTTGCCTTGAATATCCCGGTAATTGAGAACTCTCAGCCTTTTTCTTTTTCGCCTGTGAAGCCTTGAATACAAAATCAGGCAAGCAAATGCGGCCGCAAATAGAAATAACACGGCAGCAATTATCTTAAAAGCCACAGTTGAAGCAAGCGAACGGACCAGCGATCCTATAAACAGAATCAAGCTTCTGTCAACATCTTCTCCGGAAACAAGGGTTATCCGTGTTATTTCCTCCCCTGCATACAATACTCTTGCCTGGGCAATCTCCTGCCCTTTTTTCACCGGAGCATTGATGCTTTCGGGCACGCTTTTCTCAACCACATCAATCAGAACACTGCCGGCATTGATCCCGGAAGGCACAAGCGCCAGCACATCTTCTTTCGGCATAAGCTGAACATGGTCGACACTCCAGGAAAGTTTTACCGGAACTTCGGATATAATCTGGGTTGATCTCGCAACGGTGCGAAGTTTAATATTGTCAAAAGTCCAGTTAAAAAGCGTTTTGCAGTCCACTAAAGCACAGTTTTCATTTACACCGTCTTTATCGATATCTTCAAAAGGCGCCTTCATAATAACAGCAAGATAACTGTACCCGTCTTTGCTGGCTTTTGATATCACGCAGCGTCCTGCTCCCGTGGTTGATCCTGTTTTAATACCGGATGCATATTTGCAATAATAATCCTTATAACCTTCGTTCATCAGTAAAACCGTACTGTTCAATTTCCGTATTCCGCTTAAATTGGTAGCCGGCACGCTGTAGTTTTCGTTTGAAGTTATTTTAACAAACAGCGGTATTTTCATCGCTTCCTTGACGATTTTCATCATATCGTTTGCAGTGGTTTTTTGGCCATCTTCATCTAAACCGTGCGGATTTACGAAATGAGTATTCCTGCATCCGATACTCTTCACATAATCATTCATCATGTCAACGAACTTATCCATATTGCCGGCCACATAATCCGCCAGTACGGTAGCCGCGTCATTGGCGCTTGGAACGAGGAGACAATACAGGAGGTTCAATACCGATATTTTTTCTCCCGGTTTCAACCCCACATTAGAGCTGTTGGTCCCGTCCAGCATACGAATGGTATATTCGGGAACTGTAATGACGGTATTGAGGTTTTTGCAGTTTTTAAGCACAATGGCCGCCGTTATGATCTTTGTAAACGAAGCCGGCGGTGTCACAACATCTGCATTCTTTTCAAAAATAACACTGCCGTCATCAAGGCTTTCCAATAAAATTATATCGGCATAGTGGGGAATCGTTTCCAGCACCTGGTTATATAAAGCCCGTGCCTGAGTAACCGGCACGGCGCAAATAATCAATACGAAACAGCAAAAAAATATTATTGCCTTTTTCATAGACAACCCACCTCTGAATGATGTATTATTAAAAAGTATTATATCAGCTTTGCAGCTAAAAATAAATAGTATAACAGTTTGATTTATTAGTGCGGGGGAAACAAAAATGGTCTTCATAACCGGCGACACCCACGGAGATTACAGCCGATTTCAGCAAACAAAGATGAAAAAACTTTCCAAAGGCGACACTTTGATTATTTGCGGCGATTTCGGCTTTATTTGGGATAACAGCAAAGCAGAACAAAAGATTTTAAAGAAACTCGGGAAAAAGAAATATAATATTTGCTTTATTGACGGGACACACGAAAATTTTGATTTGCTTTATAAATATAAGATAAGTGAGTGGAACGGCGGAAAGGTTCGCCATATTTGCGGCAATCTATACCATTTAATGAGAGGGCAGATCTTCACTGTCGACGGCTTGAAAATTTTCACAATGGGTGGCGGTGAAAGCCCGGATATTGAACTCCGTTATGAGAACAGCACTTGGTCGCGCTTTGAAATCCCGGACAGAGAAGAACTTTTAGAGGGCGCTCAAAGCCTTGAAGAGGCCGGATGCAAAGCCGATATTATCGTAACACATGAGCCGCCTCAAAAAATTAAAGGCTTCTTAAAACTGAAAGACAGTGATTCTGTCAGAGTCACCGGACTTAACGCTTATTTTGAAGAACTCAGCAGCTCCTGTGAATTTAAAAAATGGTTTTTCGGTTCCATGCACATCGACAAACATATTTCGAGCACACATATAGCTGTATTTCAGCAGGTTGTGAACGCCGAAACGGGAGAACTGCTGAAGTAATCCGGCAGTCTTGTTAAGCATCTTTTTTCTCTCATATACTCAGATAAATCAATATCATTCCGACTGGGGGCAAATATTCCGATTGACTGTCAAATCGGATGCAAAAAATGGAAAAACTGGGAATAAAATATAAACAGCTGGCGGATAACCGCAAGTTTTGCATGATGTGGCTGATTATCGGTGCAACCTATATCACGTGGTTCGGTTTCCTGAAAAATCCGCTTTATCATACAGCAAGTGTCATCGCGGTTGATCACCGCTTTCTTTTCTACATTTGGATATTATGCACTGTTATGGCGTTGTCGTTAAATGTCAAATATATGTACCGCCATAATGATTATGAGGGTAAAATAGGAAAAAGGCTGCTTTATGCCAGTTTTATATGTGTTATAATGACAGCTGTGGTGCCGCATGCGATCGGCGGAGTGCGGGGTTATGTCCACTGGATCTCGGCGCTTTCGTTCGGAGCTCTTTGCGCGGCCTCGGTTATTCTGTTTTTAATCAGCAAACTCAGTTCCAACCGCAGATATATTTACACACTCTTTTTTCTTGCCGGCATCCTTGTGCTGATGCTTGTGCTTCTTATGCTTTTCGAAGAAAACGGCGTGATTGAAAGCCTGCCTATGCTGAGCGTTTACACAATCATTTTTATGATTAACTACACCGGTGTTTATCGGGATAAATCCGAATCAAAAATTAACGGCGATCCCTTTGCTTTGAATTAAGCTGAATATTAACAGTATTTATAACGCCGGCATCTGCCGATGTTTGCGCTTATTCGACAGAAACAGCCCGCACGATGCTGACACCGTGCGGGCTGTAATTTTGTTTTGCTTTTCGATTTTACACGATGCCTTGCGCCATCATCGCATCGGCAACCTTGATGAAACCGGCGATATTCGCGCCGACAACAAAGTTATCCTCAGCGCCGTATTCTTTCGCGGCGGAAGCCATGTTGTTGTAGATATTAACCATAATATTTTTAAGTTCGCTGTCGACCTTTTCAAAAGTCCAGCTGCTGCGGGTGCTGTTCTGGCTCATTTCAAGCGCAGATGTCGCAACTCCGCCGGCGTTTGCCGCTTTGCCGGGCGCAAAAAGAACTTTATTCTTAATAAAGACTTCTGCCGCTTCTGCGGTTGAAGGCATATTTGCGCCTTCGGCAACAGCTATACAGCCGTTTTTAATAAGAGTAAGGGCGTCCGCCTCGTTCAGTTCGTTTTGCGTTGCGCACGGAAGAGCGATATCGCAGGCAACTTCCCAAACATTACCGTTTTCAAAATACTTCGCATTGGGACGGTAATTGAGATATTCCTTAATTCTGGCACGTTTGACTTCCTTTATTTCCTTAAGAGCAGCAACATCGATGCCGGCCGGATCATACACATAACCGTTTGAATCGCTGACAGTAACAGCTTTGCCGCCGAGAGCCTGAACTTTCTCAACCGCATAGATGGCAACATTGCCCGAACCGGAAACTACTACGGTTTTGCCGGGGATTTCTATACCGTGTGCCTTGAGCATTTCTTCAACAAGGTAAACAAGGCCGTATCCGGTTGCTTCCGTTCTTGCAAGCGAACCGCCGAAAGCAAGGCCTTTGCCTGTTAACACGCCTTCATAAAGCCCGGTGATGCGCTTATACTGGCCAAACATATAACCGATTTCTCTGCCGCCAACGCCGATATCCCCTGCGGGAACGTCTGTGTTTGCACCGATAACTCTGCAAAGCGATGTCATAAAGCTTTGGCAGAAATTCATAACCTCACGGTCGCTCTTGCCTTTGGGATCAAAATCCGAACCGCCCTTGCCGCCGCCGATGGGCAAACCGGTAAGTGAGTTTTTGAATATCTGTTCAAATCCTAAGAATTTAATGATGCCGATATAAACCGAGGGATGGAAACGAAGTCCGCCTTTATAGGGGCCTATGGCGCTGTTAAACTGAACACGGAAACCGCGGTTAACCTGAACCTTGCCGCTGTCGTCAATCCAGGGGATTCTGAATACGGAGACTCTTTCAGGCTCGATAAGGCGCTCGAGGAGAGCCCATTCCTCATACTTCGGGTTTCTTTCTACGGCCGGCCTGATGGATTCAAGGACCTCAACCGCCGCTTGGACAAATTCCGGTTCATTCGCGTTTTTGTCTTTTACTGTCTGAATAATTCTGTCAACATAGTTCATAACTTTTCTCCTTCAAAAAAATTTGGACGCAACCGGATATAATCCGGTTGCACCTGTGGCGTCTTTGCCTTGCATATATATTACGCCTTCATGTTTGGCAATGCAAGTATTTTTTTTTATGTTTCAATATTTCGTTGATTTGAACATATTAATGCGATTATTTGGCTATTTTTGCAACATTTATTGGTTAGTCTTTCATATTTTGCATTCTTTTGCAATTATTCCGTCTTTTTTTCATCGCTGAAACATGAAAATCGCAGGATATATTTCGTCGTTTTATTGACTTTTCCTCTTATAAATAATATCATTAATTATATAATTTTGCAGGGCTGTGATAAAAGATGGAGTCATTTATTCAAATCGGACGCTTCATCCTGCCGTTGCTTGGCGCGGCGGTAATTTTCTACAGCCTGTTTTCATTGTTCAGAAAACGGGGTTTGCCGGAAACAGGAGCATATCTGCAAAACTCCGCAAACGGCGATCAAATACAGCTTTATAATAAAGAAACCTCCATCGGCCGCGGCAAATCGTGCGATATTGTTTTAAACTATGATACCGTCTCCCGCTCACATGCTGTGATTGCACCCTGCAGCAAAGGGTGGTTTATTGTTGACACCCGTTCTTCCACCGGCACTTATGTCAACGGTGAACCTGCGAAAGGCAAAGTATTCCTGGAAGACAGGGATATCATCACCCTCGGAGGAGCGTCACTTGTTTTTTATACCGGCGGTGTCAGAGGCGATATTCCCATTGCAAAGAAAGTGACTTGACTGCCGCATCCGGTTAACTGCCGCGCAGAAAACAGTCTAAAAATGTCCCGCAATTCAGCGGCTTGCGGTAACTATTTATTTTGAACAACAGCCGACACAGCATATTCAGGGTTCGGTTATACGAAAGGTGATTTTAAATGCAGCATTTTAAATCCGCAAAAAGAATTGTTATTAAAGTCGGCACATCGACACTCACCTACGAAAACGGGAAAACAAATATCCGCCGTATGGCAAAACTTGCGACTGTTCTTTCGGATTTGCATAATTCCGGGTTGGAAATCGTGCTTGTTACCTCCGGCGCGATCGGCGTCGGGGTAGGCAAACTCGGATTGAAAAAAAGGCCTCAGGATACCCCGGGCAGACAAGCTGCCGCTACTGTCGGGCAATGTGAATTAATGTTTATATATGATAAACTTTTCGGAGAATTCGGTCAGATCATTGGCCAGCTTTTAGTTACCCGCAGCGACATTGAAAACGGCGAACGCAGAAGCAACCTTTTCAATACATTTGAAAAATTATTTGAGTACGGTGCGATTCCCATTGTTAACGAAAATGACAGCGTCGCCGTTGAAGAAATTGTGTACGGCGATAATGACAGTCTTTCGGCGAATGTCGCTAAACTGGTTAATGCAGACGCTTTGATCATTTTAACTGATATTGACGGTCTTTTCAGCGGTAACCCGCATGAAGACGAGGATGCAAAACTGATTCCCTATGTCGGCGAGATAACCGATGACATCCTGGCCTTGGCCGCCCCGAGTTCTTCAAAGCAGGGCACCGGAGGCATGATAACAAAATTGCAGGCGGCAAAGCTCTCAACGGGGGCAGGGATAGATACCGTTGTAATGAACGGCGCGGATCCTGCCGATTTATACAAACTTTTAGACGGACGGCAAACGGGTACTTTTTTTGAGGGAAACCCGTCTCCGCCTGTTCCGGAAAAACCGTAAAATACAACCGAATCCAATAAAAAATGACCGTTTAGCAAAGGAGTGCAAACATGGTATCGGGACTGAAAGAAATAGGCGAAAAAGCTGTAAAGGCGGAAAGAATACTCGCTTGTACGCGCGGCGGTATCAAAGACTCTGCTCTCGCCGCTATCGCTTGCGCATTGCGCGCTAAGAGCGATGACATCATAGCCGCCAATAAAATCGACCTCAGCAACGGAGATGCAGCCGGGCTGTCGCTTTCCCTGCTTGACAGGCTGAGACTTGACAAGGGCAGAATTGAAGCGATGGCTGACGGTGTGTGTCAGATAGCGGGCATGGATGATCCTGTCGGTAAAATCATTTCCGGCACAACACGCCCGAACGGATTAAAAATTCAAAAAATCAGTGTCCCGCTTGGAGTCATCGCGGTTATTTATGAAGCCCGGCCAAATGTCAGTTCTGACGCGGCGGCGCTCTGTTTAAAATCAGGCAACGCAGTCATTTTGCGCGGCGGCAAAGAAGCGATCAATTCCAACAAAGCAATTGTACAGTGTATGCGAACCGCAGTGAAAGAAGCGGGTTTGCCTTCAGATTGCATTCAGTTGGTTGAGGACACCTCCCGTGAAAGCGCAAATGAACTGATGCGGATGAACGAGACCATTGATGTTCTTATTCCAAGGGGCGGCGCCGGGCTTATTAAAGCCGTTATGGAAAACTCAACCATCCCTGTTATCGAAACAGGTGTCGGCAACTGCCATATTTATGTTGACCGCGCTGCCGATATTGACATGGCCGTGAATATTATTTTTAACGCAAAGACCTCCCGCCCTTCTGTTTGCAATGCATGCGAAAGCCTGTTGATTCATAAAGATATTGCGGAGCTTGCATTGATTGCCATAAATGCAAAGCTGGTTGAAAAATCAGTCGAGATCAGAGGCGATGAAATTGTCTGTGAAATATTGCCTGATGCCGTTCCCGCCAACGATGATGACTGGGGGAAGGAATATCTTGACTACATTCTGTCCGCCAAAGTGGTATCGGACATTGATGAAGCTATCAGCCATATTGCCGTTTACGGCTCAGGGCACAGTGAGTGCATTGTTACCAACGATTATGAAGCCTCGCAAAGATTTTTAAACGAAGTGGATGCCGCCGCGGTTTATGTGAATGCTTCCACTCGTTTTACGGACGGAGGGGAATTCGGTTTCGGTGCCGAAATCGGGATATCCACACAAAAGCTCCATGCAAGAGGGCCGTTAGGCCTGGATAACCTTACCAGTGAAAAATATATCATATACGGCTCGGGTCAGATTCGATAAACGATCCGACGGCACGCAATAAAATCAGCCGGTTACCGATACGGCTTTGGAGGCGCCAAAATGGAAGATAAAACAATAATTGAAACCCGCCACCGTAAAAGGAGACGCCACCGCTGGGCATTCCCTTTAGGTTTGGCAATCATCATTCTTGCGGTTGTCGGAGCGGTTAATCTCATCAACGCCGGCATCGACGGGATTAAAAATATGACTGACGACAGCAGTTTGAAAAACGAGTACGAAAAATTCCTTGAGCCGGTTGTGGCAAACGATCCCGATTCTTTTGACGATTTAAGCCGGGCAACCATGTCCCAATTGATAGCTTCTTCGGTTCAAAGGCTTTTTATAGATGCCGATGAAGGGGAATTTTCGGAATATTATTTTGAAAAAAAGAACGACGACGGAACAACATCCTATGCTTATGCTATTCCCGAGGCAAATGTCGATATAGCTTTTGAAGAGCTTTTCGGTGACGAGAGAACCCCTGAAAATATGACGGTCGAAGGCGGTTCAATCGCGTTTACTTATGACAGCACCGCAAAAAAGTATATTGTACCGCTGGGTGACACGCTTCAGGCCTTCAAGCCAAAAGTAACCGACATTCATAAAAAGGGTGATTCCATCATTTTAACCGTCGGATATTACAGCTTGAATACCAACTCGGATGACTGGAAGATTGATGATGACGGCAATTATATTCCTCCTGAACCCAACAAATATATGAAAATTACTCTGAGGGACAGGGATGCGGCGATACCTTATTATATAGCCGCAATACAGGCAAGCGACGCGAGTTAGCAGGTTCTGTTGTATGTTGTTATTATAAACGCAAAGTGAGGTTCCCATGTATTTTCATGAACCAATCTATGACCTTGATATACTGTCAAAGCACAATCTGCATATTCATACAAACTTTTCAAAATGTGCCAAAGAGAAAATGACGGTTTCAGAAATTATTAAAACAGCCGAAACTGCCGGGCTTGAAATGATTGCGTTGACTGACCATTTTAACGATGACATTTCGGACAGTGAGTGCATTGAACGCAATATCTTTCTGCGCGCCGAAGCTGCGAAGACCGCCGCTGGGATAAGGGTACTGTTCGGCAATGAGCTTTCAGCTTATGCTCCCGGGAAAACACTCGAAAGCCAGTCAGTCAGGGACATTGTTGATTACAGGCTTTATTCCTGCAACCATTACCATTTGGATTTTTGGGGCCAGCCGGAAGATAAATCCGCCCGCGGATATGCCGAGTATTCCATTGCCATAATATCCTCGCTGATAAAATCGGATTTTGCGGACTGTATCGCGCATCCTTTTATCGGCCGTTTTATCAAGCATATTGAAGACAGAACGCTTGTAACAAAAGCAATGACTGACAGCGAACTTGGCGACCTGCTTATGCTGGGCAACGCTCATTATACTGCCTGGGAGCTGAATACAGGGGCGATTCTCGGTGATCCGGAATTCGGCAGAAGACTTTGGAACCTCGGGAGAGAAACAGGCGCGGTTTTCAACTACGGAACAGATTCGCATCGTTTTTCCTTTATTGATACAAGCACCTCCCTGCCTGAAATTAAAAAAGTACTGAACTGATTTAACACATAAAGAAAAATTAATAGTTTGTTAATTGAAAAAGCCTGCTTGCAATGTTAAACTGTATAAGGCTTTTATTTTATTGTTTGTATTTGTATCTGCGCAAATCACCTGCAAGGGAGACGAAAGTTTGCTGAAGTTAATGAAATTCTTGAAGCCGTTAAAGTTGTTCGCGGCTTTGACCATAATTTTTTCTCTTGCCCACAGCGGGCTGTCACTGCTCCTTCCAAAAATGCTGGCGTCAATCATAAACAAAGGCATAACCGATGAGCGCAAAGGATATATTCTCTTAATCGGTACCTTGATGCTGTTTTTGTCCGCTCTCTCTTTAGCGGCCGCAATAACATCAAACTATTGTTCCGCACGAACCGCGACAAGCTTCGGCAGAACAGTGCGGAGAGCCGTTTTTTTTAAGGTTGAAAGTCTTTCACAATGTGACATCGACAGTATAGGCACTCCGTCTTTGATAACCCGCAATACAAACGACATCAATAAAATTCAAGATATGCTTATGACTATAATGCGTACCCTTATCACAGCGCCGATCATGATGATCGGCGGTGCGGTTATGGCGTTCAGCATGAACAAAGAGCTTTCTTCAATTATGTTTTTTGTTATTCCTTTTGTTATTCTTATTGCGGTAATCGTCGCAAAGATGGTTATTCCGATGTTTGATAAAATGCAAAAAAAGACAGACTTGCTAAATCAGATGCTGCGTGAAAAACTCGGCGGCATAAGAGTTATCAGGGCTTTCAACCGCTCAGGTTACGAAGACAACAGATTTAAAAAGGCTAATCTGGATCTTACTTCGCTCGCGCTGAAAATAAACCGCTTGATGGCCGGAATAATGCCCGTTTCCGTATTGCTGATATTTTTGGTGACCGTTTCTATCGTCGGGATAACAAGCCGGCAGCTCAACGGCCTTGATGCGTCAATTCCCCTTCAAAAACTTCAGATTGAAAATACCGTCGGCAACCTGCAGGCTTTTCTGGTTTACCTTTTTATGATGATTTCAGCGGTTGCCATGGCAGCGGAAATGTTTATCATGCTTCCGCGCGCATCCATATCCGCAAAAAGAATCAATGAAGTTCTATCAATAGAAACAAAAATCATTGAACCTTTAACTCCGGTAATATCCGACAAAAAAGCAAGCAACGCCATTGAATTCAAGGATGTTTATTTCTGTTATCCCGGCGCGGAAGCCTCCGTGCTGAGTTCAATCAGTTTTCTAGCGGAAGCGGGAAAAACAACCGCGATTATCGGCGGCACCGGCAGCGGGAAATCAACACTTATAAACCTTATTCCGCGTTATTATGATGTCAGTTACGGTTCTATACTGTTAAACGGCATTGATATCCGCTATATGTCAACGGAAGCGCTGAGGAACCGGATCGGTTTTGTCCCCCAGAAAGCATTTCTCTTCAGTGGTACAATTGCCGACAATCTGCGTTTCGGTAAACCCGACGCCACCGAAGAAGAAATGTGGAAAGCGCTTGAAATTGCGCAGGCCGATGATTTTGTCAGAGATCTTAAGGACGGTCTGGACAATATGATTTCCCAAGGCGGCAAGAATTTTTCCGGCGGCCAGCAGCAGCGTATCGCCATCGCCCGCACAATTATACGCCGGTCCGACTTTTATGTCTTTGACGACAGCTTTTCCGCTTTGGATTTCATTACCGACGCCAAACTGCGAAAAGCGCTGAAGGAAAGCCTTCACGGAAGTTCTGTCATCATCATCGCCCAGAGGATCGGTACTATTATTGATGCCGACCAGATTATTGTCCTTGATGAAGGCAAAATTGCGGGGATCGGAAAACATAAGGAATTGCTGAAAAGCTGTTCGGTTTACCGTGAAATTGCCCTTTCCCAGCTTTCAGAGGAGGATTTGGCATGAGGAAGAAAGACAGGCTGAACCTTGAGCTGAAAGAAATCAGGGCAAAAAGAAGAGAAAAATACGCCAGCTATAAGGGCGGGAAAAAGAAACACGGGGAAAAGCCAAAAGACTTTAAAGGGACAGCCCGAAAGTACTTCTCGCTTCTTCTGCCGCATAAATACATCATGATTATCGTTTTGCTCGCCGGAATATTCGGCGCCGCGCTGAGTGTCGCAGGGCCGATGGTTTTAGGCGATGTTGTCGACACCATTCAGGCCGAGGTTAAGCAAAAACTTCTGGGGCAGGAATTAGACCTCACAAAAATCATAAAAATGATGCTTTCGTTATTAGCTATTTACGGCACCAGCTCCGTACTGAATTTTATTCAAAACTACACCATGGCCGGCATCACACAAAAGGTTGTCTGCTCGTTGCGTGAACGGATAAATGCCAAGCTGTCAAAAATGCCGCTCAAATTCTTTGACAGCAACTCCAAGGGCGATATTATGAGCCGCATGGTCAATGATATTGACAACATCAGCAATTCTTTTCAAAACAGTATCATTCAAATAGTCACTTCTTTCGTTACGGCAATCGGCGTTTTCGGATGTATGCTTTATGTGAGTTGGAGACTGACAGGGGTTACATTGGCTATTCTTCCGCCAAGTCTGTTTATCGTGTTGGCAATAACCCGGCGCTCGAGAAAACATTTTAAAACTCAATGGGACCGTATGGGCGAATTAAACGGGCATATAGAAGAAATGTATACCGGGCATAAACTTGTCAAGGTGTTCGGCCGTGAGAACGACGCAATGGCAGAATTCGAAGATATAAATGACCAGCTGGCTCTTGTGAGCAGAAAGGCTCAGTTTATATCCGGTTTGGTTGGGCCAATGCTGGATTTCTTTGGATATATCGCTTTTATATTAATCTGTGTATTCGGCGGAATAAATGTTATCAACGGAAATATGACACTTGGAGGAATCACCTCATTTTATACTTACGCAATGCTTTTCATGCAGCCGATCGTAGCATTGGGTAATATAACAAACCGCCTGCAATCGTCCCTGGCTTGCGCGGAACGAGTTTTCACCCTTTTGGAAGAAGAGGAGGAAACGCCGGAGAATACTTCTTGTTCGATTGACTCGGCAATAGGAAAAGTTGAAATAAAACATGTTGATTTCTGCTACAGCGAGGATAAACCGCTTATCGAAGACATGAATATTACAGTCGAACCGGGGCAGCTTGTCGCGATAGTCGGTCCCACAGGCGGCGGCAAGACAACGCTTGTCAATCTCTTGATGCGTTTCTATGATGTCAAGGCCGGAGAGATTTTAATTGACGGCATCGATATCCGGCTTATCCCCAGAGAAAATCTGCGCAGGATTTTCGGTATGGTACTGCAGGATACCTGGCTCTTCAACGGAACGATCCGCGAAAACATCGCTTACGGAAGAGAAGGCGCAACCGATGAGGATCTTTATGCCGCGGCTGACGCAGCAAGAGTTACACATTTTATCAGCACTCTCTCCGACGGTTTTAATACGATGCTTGAAGAGGATGGCGCAAATATCTCTCAGGGCCAACGCCAGCTTTTAACGATCGCGCGGGCTATTCTGGCGGACCCGGCAATACTAATCCTTGATGAAGCGACAAGTTCTGTCGACACACGCACAGAAGTTTTAATTCAAAAAGCGATGAAAACATTGATGCAAGGCCGAACAAACTTTGTTATTGCCCACAGGCTTTCCACTATCAGGGAAGCTGATACCATTCTGGTGGTAAACAACGGTCATATTATTGAGCAGGGAAAGCATGAAGACCTTTTAAGCCGGAACGGCTTTTATGCCGAGCTTTACAACAGCCAGTTCGGTTTTTATGACACCGAGGCTGTATAACGGCATACTTACATAAAAAAGGACTGCGGTTTGCGATTGTAAAATCGTTTTAACGGCAGTCCTTTTTATACACTGTGTTCAAGCGCTAATCGGCAGCAAGTTCCTGCATCACCCTGTTGGCTATCGGCGCGGCTTTTGCCAAACCTGAACCGCCGTTTTCGACAATAACAACAACCGCCAAAGGCAAATCGGTTCGCTGAGAAAAACCTACAAACCAGGCATGGGGTCTTTTATCGCTCCCCACCTCAGCTGTACCGGTTTTGCCGCACATCTGAAGATTCGGGAATGTGCTGTCGCCGTAATAATTTTCAACATTTGAGCGGAGAAGCTCTTTTAATTTATGGGCGGTTGAACTGTTTATTGTAATGAGGGTTTCCTTATTCAGCGAGCCTCTTTGCGTAACCGTCTTGGTCGGGCTTACCACTTTGTCAACCAAATACGGAGAAATTCCGCTGCCGCCGTTGGCTATCGCACCCATTAGAGTAATCATATGGTAAGGATTAGCCAAAGTGTTATATTGTCCGACACCCGCCCAGCCTAAATCCGAAGAGTTTGCTTTTGCAACAGAGAACCTGCTTTTTTCGATTTTTATACGGCCCATATAAAACTGTTTGTTAAAGCCCATCGTATTCGCTGTTGCCGTTAGCTTTTCGGTCCCCAATTCAATCGCTATACGGGCAAAAGCGGAGTTGCAGGACTTATTCATTGCCTCTTCGAAAGTAACAATACCGTGAGTCTTGCTGCAGATGACTACGCCTGTCGATGTTTGAAGCTTGCCTGTACATTTGAAAGTCCGTGTATATATATCCGGAATATTCTCCACAGCGCAAGCAGCGGTTACTGTTTTAAAAATCGAACCCGGGGTATAAACGCCAGAGAGAAAACGGTTCAGATATACACCTTCATATTCTTCGCCGGGATCATCGTTGATATTGTCCGGTTTGTTTTCAATATCGTAAGACGGCGAAGAAACCATGCAAAGTATTTCACCGGTCTTATAATTGTAAACACCGACGGTTCCTTTCCGGCCATCAAGAGCATTGTACGCCACCTTGTTCGCCTGAGCATCGATTGTCAGATAAATATCGCTGCCCCTGCCATATTTTTTCAGCTGCCATACACCGTTTATAAAGCTGTAGCCCGACAGTTCCTGTTTATAAGCCGATTGTATTCCTGTTGAAATAAAGCCCGCGGCGTCGCCGACAATATGAAGCGTCGCTTTGCGCACAGTTCTGCTTGAGTTGTATACCCGCTTGCCGTTTTCGCTTTTCGCCAAAACCTCTCCGTCGCGATCATAGACCGCACCGGCAGAGACTGTTTGCCCGCCGCTGTAAATATGACGGTTTGCTCTGTTGGAAGCCCATATTCCGCCTTTGACAATAAATGTGCCGAACAGAAGGAATACGCCGGCAATAAAAGCAAAAACAAGTATATACAGCGCATATGCGCGTTTCGTTGTGTGGTTCAAACCGCCTCTCTCCTTTCGCGGTGATCATTTTTCTTTTTCTGCTGCCTGATATTCAATCTGAAGCCGGCGCTTTTAATAAAAGCAAAAAGCGCCCAGGAACAAATCATACTCGATCCGCCTCTGCTAACAAACGGCATCGTAACGCCTGTCAGCGGCAACAGGTCTGTAACACCGAATACATTCAGCCCCACTTGAAACAGCAGCATGGAAGCCGCAGCGACCGCGGTGATCGCATAAAAAGCAGAATTCGATCTTCTGGCGGCGCGTATAGCGTAAACAGCCAAAAAGGCGAATGCGAGCATAATAAACAAGGCGACAAGCATCCCCCATTCCTCACAAATAACGCCGAAAACAAGATCTGTCGAGGCAGCATATATACTTCTGAGTTTGCCTTGCCCGATGCCCAACCCGAAAAGTCCGCCGCTCGAGGAATAGATTAATACTCTTGTCTGTTGAAAGCCCTTATCATCAACCGACTCCCAAACATGGCGGTAAGTCTCAAACCTTGCGGCAACATACGGTCTGAAATAGATAACCAGCATAGCCCCGATAAGAGCCCCGGTGCAAACCAAAAAAATAGTTCTGATATCACCGGAACGCATAAAGGCGATAATGATAAATGTAAAGAAAAAAATCAAAGCGGTTCCAAAATCACGCATCAAAAAAAGAGCGCCGATACAAACTACAGCAAAGATAAGGTATTTTGACAGGCTCTTGGTTGACTGAAGCTTATCCAGCGTAACCGCTCCGACAAAAATAAACGCTATTTTGACAAATTCCGATGGCTGAACAGAAAAACCGCCTACATCTATCCAGTTAAGCGCTCCGTTAACAACCTTCGCCAAAACCAAATTAACAGCTAAAAGCCCTACTGCCGCAAAAGCGACAGGTGTCCTGAAAAACATGGCTTTATCCGGTTCACGCAAAATCAGCATCAGCAGTGAAAAGGCCGCAAGTCCCGCAGCAACCGCAGCAAGCTGTTTGACAGCTAAGTCGTCACTGATACTTGCCGAAATCACCAGGCTGATACCCGACAGAAAAAAAGCAATCACTTCAAGCTCGATATGCGTGTTCTTCGTTATCAGCCTGCTTAAAATACAATAAATCCATTCAAGCGCGATGAAGCCGGTAAAAACCATAAGGAGCGTATAGTTTACCTTCCCGTCCGCAAAAATCACTTGCGAAGCGGAAACGATTTGAAACACTGCAACAAAAAGCAGCGCAAGCTGCCACTTGTACGTTTTTAATTTTTCCTCAGCTATGCTGCCCATATTACCACCGCATTTCGTTTCCCACAGATTTACAGGGGATGGCGATAAAGCCATCCCCTGTAATCATACAACGAATTACGAAAACTGTAAACCTGTTTTACTTCTTTATGAAATCTCTTTTTTTGTCCTCCGGCAAATCCAGCCCCAGTGTTCCGCCCGGATTCATAAGATTGTCGGGATCAAAATGCTTTTTAAGCGCACGGTAGATATCCATTTGATTTTTTCCGATCTGTGCCTCAAGCCACGGCGCTGTCATTTTGCCTATACCATGGTGATGGCTCATCGCGGCGCCGTATTTCTGGATATTGTCCATAATACCCTGCTGATATTGAAGATACTCATCGATTTCACTCATTTTAGCCTCAAATATGAAGTAGAGGTTTGCGCCTTGAGGATAGAAGTGGGACATATGGGTCATGCATATCGTATGGGGGCGGCTTTTACAGAAAGCACGCACGCCTTCATAAACCGGCATAAAGTTGTCCCAGTTGACAGAGCACTCAAGGGTGTCAAGCATAAGCCCGTAATCCCCCATATCCTCTCTCAAATAAGGATCGGTAAAGCGCCCGTGTTCCCAGCCTTTTGTAACAAGCCCGGTTGTATACATAGCTCCATATTTTTTGCATATTCTTTTAATTTGATTTTTCACATTTTTGCTGAAATGCTCTTCGCCCTCAGTAAAGCCAAGCATTAAAACTCTGCTTCCATCCTCAAAACCTCTTGCTTTCAATATCTTATCAATCGGTGTGTCTGCAACGCCGTAAAGTCTGAAAGCAACAGCGGTTTCCTCCGGGTCGGAAAGTCGGAATACAGAAGGAAATCCGAATTCGCCCTGCATCACCTCACGCGCAGCATCAACACCGTTTTGCCAGGTTTTAAATACAAAGCTGAATCTCTTCCTGTTTTCGGGCATATATTTAAAAATACGCAGAGTCACATGGGTAAGAATCCCGAAAGTGCCTTCGCTGCCCATCATAATTTCATCAATTGAAGGGCCGGTTGCGTTTGCGGGAAATTCGTCACTCTTGATAATTCCGGCCGGTGTAACATATTCCTGGCTGAAAACAATATCCTCAATTTTGCCGTAATAACTGGAATTCTGGCCGGCTCCTCTTGTCACTACCCATCCGCCAACCGAGGAATATTCAAAGCTTTGCGGAAAATGACCGCAAGTATAGGCACGACTGGCCTTTAAAGTTTCGACTGCGTTATTCAATGTTTTTTCAAGGTCGGGGCCGCTCATCCCCGCCTCAACCGTAATGGTCTGGTTATGCTCGCTGAAAGCGATCACCTTGTTGAAATTCGGCCGCATATCAAGGGACACTCCGCCGCAAACGGGTTCAACTCCCCTTGTAACGGAGGACCCTCCGCCATAAACATATACAGGAATTTTCTGCTCGCAGCAGTACGCCACAATTTTAATGATGTCCTCCCTGCTGCGCGGGTATAGCACAACATCGGGCAGATTTTCAACAATACCTTTTCGAAGCCTCATCAAATCAATCATTGTTTTTCCGTATGCGACGGACAGGCGGGTATAGTTGTCTGTTTTTACATTCTCCGCACCGACAATTTCTTTGAACATATTGATTTGATTTTCACTCAAACGGCTCGGGCAATCAAAATCAACGGTCTCCAATCCCATTTCCTTTTTCTCTTTAAAATCCTCATCGGTCATCTCAAAAGTTTCTTTCATAAGCTTGTAAAGCTTTGAGTTGGGAGCTTTAAACGCTGTCGGGCCGCCCCACTTTAAAATGGAACGGTAGGATTTGCCGGGCGCCTGCTCATGATACCATTCGGGGGTAAACTCTGTTTTCTTTGCCATAATACAGTCTCCTTTTCTCAAACTTGTTCCATGTTTGCCGTTGCGACAATATCCGCTCCGAAAACATCCGGCAAAACGATATCGCCGACATGCAGGCGCTTTTCAACCCGCACATTTTTTATTATCTTCATCGCCTCAAGCATTTTGCCCTTTGGAATTTCAGCGCTTGTTTTAACGGGAAGCCGCGGGAAATCCTCAAACACAGTCCTGACGGTAGTGGTCAGTGAACGTGTAGGATTGGTCAGCTCTGTTTTCGCAAATTCGGCACCTTTTTTGCATTGCGCGCCTTCAACTTTTATTTCTTGCCCTTCGTTTTCCACTGTCATGCGGCAGCCGTTTGGGCAGACAATACAAGTCAGATTCATTATCATCACCGCTGCTTTCTAAAATTCGTATTCCATACTGTCGTATGACACAAGAAATCCCTTTTTTTCCGCTTCCGGTACAAATTCATCGTAAGTGACAAGCCCGTTATGTGAAAAATGGTGCAGGCACCATACTGTTTTATCATCTGCAACACCGATTTCCAGCAAACGGTTTTTAACTTCGGTACAGGTATCAATTCCCATATGCCCCTGCCTGTAATTAAAAACACAACCGGTGCAGTCAAGCGAAACAAAATCAAAATACGGTTTTGTCCGCTCCAAATATTCCCAGGTATCCTCAGGAAAATAACCGGTGTCATGCGCATAAAGCAATGTCTTCTTCCCGTCGCTGACAGCATAAAAAACCGGCTCCAGTTCCCTGGCATGGTCAGCTTTCAATGCGGTTGCTATATAACCGCCGGCTTCAAAAGGCTCGAAAGGTTTCACGCGCTGAAACCGGACATTGGCTTTTTCATCAAGCCGGTTGTCCTCAATGATTCTGACAATCCCCTCTCCGCTTTTTTTTGAAGCGTAAAAGGTCAGCGGTATATGGCCATTCGGGGTTTTCGGATATGCGAAACAGCCTCTGCGCATATCGATATCAAGCGGATAAAGGTGGTCCGGATGCGCATGGGTAATAAGGCAGTGCTGAACCTCTTTTAAATCCAGCCCGTAATTTAAAATATGCAAGTAGGTATCGGCAGGGAAATCAATCAGCAGTTTGTCGTCAATCACTGCCTGCGAACGGGTTCGAATATTCCGTCCCCCCGCTTCCGCGGATTTTTTGCAGACATCGCAAAAACAAAAAAGCGCGGGCACCCCTTCCGCGGCGGAAGTGCCGAGATATTTTATCTTCATGAAATATCCTCCATAGTCAACTTAATCTCATTTATTGTATCCTGTTTCGGTTCGAAGCTCAAGACTTCCATCTCGGACGGGAGCAGCCTGTTGTATTTTTTTGAAAGTTCTTTTTGGCCGTTGACAGCAATTTCCGTTTTCTTTTTTCGGCAATCCTCCCTGCTGCGGAAATAAACGGTCAAAGGGCCCTTCTTATTAACATCGTAATATTGGGGAACTTCATAAAGGAAATCATTGCTTCTGTATTGTATCTTGATTTTTTTTGTTTCGCCGGTCTTATATTCGGCTGCCGAGCGTCCCGCCAAGAATCCGCTTTGCGAAACATAGTCGACCAGATCATTGACATGCAAGGCATTGCCGCAGGAGAAAACGCCCGGTACGCTTGTCATGAGCGATTGGTCGACAAAAGGCCCCTTCGTAGCGCTGTCAATCTCAATACCGAGCGACTCGGCGATTTCATTTTCGGGCAGCAAGCCGACAGAAAGGATCAGCGCGTCGCATTCAATCATCCTTTTGGTTGACTCAATAAACCTAAACTGCTCATCAACGCCGCAGACCTCAACCGCCTCCACTCGTTTTTCCCCGATTACCCGTGTGACAGTGGTGGAAAGATGCAAAGGAATATTAAAATCATCAAGGCATTGGCTGATATTTCTCGAAAGTCCGGCCGGCGCATTTTTAATTTCATAAACGCCTTCGACGCTTGCCCCCTCAAGGGTTAGTCGTCGCGCCATAATCAAACCGATATCGCCGCTCCCGAGTATAACGCATCTTTTTGTCGGCATTTCTCCCATAATATTAACAATATACTGGGCTGTTCCTGCATTGAATATCCCGGCAGGCCGTTCGCCTTGAATAAATACCTGTCTTGATGTTTTTTCACGGCAGCCGCAGGCCAGCACAATTGTTTTTGAATGAATGAATTGCATACCTTCCGCACTCTGCAGCAGCAGTTCAAAACTGCTGTCCGGCATCCTCTTCACCTCATTGACAAATGCATTCGTAAGGCAGGTGATGCCAAGCGAATAAAACTCCGCTAAAAACCTTTCGGCATATTCAGGGCCTGTAAGCCTTTCTTTAAAATGGACAAGCCCGAATCCGTCATGGATACACTGTTTCAGAATTCCTCCGAGTTTTTTTTCGCGCTCAATCAGCAAAACATTCGCGCCGCTTTTGCTGGCTTCAACAGCGGCAGCCAAGCCCGCAGGTCCGCCGCCAAGAATTGTAACATCATATTGTTTGCCTGGATTGTTCATTATATCACTCCCAATAAGGACTGTTCGATTGCGCGGCGGCTGCCGGCCGTTATCCGCCGAAAACTATATTGGACCCTTCGCCGTTCTTGGTAACTTCTTCCGGTTTCATACCGGTCTGTTCACATATAATCTGCATAACCAGCGGCGAACAAAATCCGCCTTGGCATCTGCCCATTCCGGGGCGTATTCTGCGTTTTATGGCATCGATTGAAACGGCAGGCAAAGGCGAATTGACGGTGTCAATAATTTCGCCCCTGCTGATCCCCTCGCATCGGCAAACGACAATTCCGTAATCCGGATTTTTTTTGATTGCTTCCTGTTTTTCCTCCAAAGTAAGCTTCGCCATAACAGGCGAGACCCTTCGGTTCGGATTGTACTTTATATTTGGAACAACCTTCATTTCCCGTGCTAAAATTTCGCGGCTGATCTCCGCTGTTCTTTCCGCAATAGCGGGTGCCGCGGCAAGCCCCGGTGACTGTATCCCCGCGGCATGCACAAGATTATTTTGCCGCTCCGATTTTTCGATAATAAACTCTTCCTCATAGGTTGCAGCTCTGATACCAGCAAAATAAGTAATCACATCCGCTTTTGAAAAACCTTTTATCAAAGGCAAGTGCTTGTTTAAAACCGCATCCATGTTGTTTTTATTGGTTGAAAAGTCTTCCCTGAGAGGCTGCTCGTAAGCGTCCGGTCCAACCAGAACATTCCCGTCAATGGTTCGCATAACTCCGCCCCCTTTTGTATCAGAGGTTGCAGCCGCAAGGCCGATAAGCCCCATGGAACGGGTTACCAAAAGACCTTTTTTCTTGTCTAAAATCGCACATTCTCCCTTACGCGGGTGAATCGTAAAAAAACGGTCATCCGCCATCCCGGCAATCTTGTCCGCAAAAACTCCGGCCGCATTTATAACAAGCTTGGGCCTCACAGTACCCCTGTTTGTTACAACACCCGTAATTTTCCCATTTTCAACCTCCATTGACTGTACGATTGTTTCCAGCGAAATTTTCACTCCGTTTTCAACAGCATTGTCAGCCAAAGCAACCGTCAGTTTGTACGGCGAAAGCACACCGGAGGATGGATACTCAAAAGCGCCAACAGCCTCATCAGTAATATTCGGTTCAATTTCCTCAAGGCGGCGGCGTGAGATTTTACGGCCTTCAATACCCAAAAGTTTCTCACGTCTTGCAAAAACAGGCAATAAGAGCATTCCGAAAGCCTTGCTGGAAAACAAAACAAGGCTTCCGTACCTTTCAAAAGGTACAGATAACTCCCGGCAAAGTTCAGTGTACAGGTAATTGCCGCGCACATTCATCTCGCCCCTTAGTGTGCCGGGGTGTGATGCAATGCCGGGATGAATCATACCGTCATTGCGGGAGGAAGCGTGCATTGCAACATCGCTTTCCTTATCGACCAGCAGAATATCAAGCGCTGATTTTGAAAGCTCGCGTGCAATAGAACATCCAATAACCCCGCCGCCGATAATTAAAACATCCGGTTTCAGTTCCGCAAGAGATTCATCTGTTTTAGAAGGTTTCTTTATATCGGGTGCAGTAAATCCTTTTAGCGATATATCATTCACAACCGCTTTATATCCGAATTTCGCCGCAATTTTACCCGCTTGAACAATTTTCTGCCAATCGTCAAGTTCGCCCTCAAGGCGAACCGATTTTCTCCATTCGGAGCATTCGATGCTTTGAAATCCCTTTTTTATGAGTGCTTTCTTAATACTTCCGGTTTTGTTCTCCATCTTAATATCCTCCGTTTTCAACGGTCATCATTCAAAAGTGCGATGCAGGAACTTTTCAGATACTATCTATTATTCGGAACGGAAAGCCGTTCCCTGCAACTCATTGTTATTCGGTTGTCCGAATGTCTTGACATCATTTTATCACTGTGGTATGCTTATGTCAAGAATATTTTCCGAGAATCCGGTTATACACGCCGGGATTTCCTCATTCAGCTAATCGAAGGTGACAGCCATGTTGAACAGCCAAACCCGCCTTCCCTTGTATGTGCAGGCAGAAGACTATATTAATGAATTAATCGACTCAGGGAAGTATCCCCCAAACGCCAAGCTCCCTACCGAGAACGAGCTGATGTCGCTACTTCATGTCGGGCGCGCCACTGTGCGCGCAGCGCTGGCTGAGCTGGAGCATAACGGCAGAATTATAAAACGGCACGGTATCGGCACTTTTGTCTGCAAGCCTGAACCGTCCTACAGTTTCGAACCGCTTGTGTCCCTTTCGTATTCTTTAAAGCAAATGGGCCTTGATATAACCAACAGAATACTTTTGAATACCTTGGAAACCCCGAAAGGCGATTTGCTCAAGGGCTGGGCCAAAGAGATGAAAATCGGCCACATCAGACGCCTCAGAATTGCCGCCGGAAATCCGGCAGCCGTCGAAGACGATTATTTTATCCCCGAACTGTATGAAGCAGTAACCCGCCTTGAGCCTTCGCAGTCTATAGCACACACCGTTCTTTCCTACCCCGATATCAACATAAACAAAGTTGAACTCAGTATTGTCATCCGCAAACCGGAACCTGAAGAACGGGAATTGCTGAATTTGGAAAGCGGCAAAAAAGTTGCCGAAATGGTGCGTTGGATTTACCGCAGTTCAAGCACCGTTCCGGTAAATTTTGTCCGGTTTGTCATGCCGGAGGACCTGATGGGCGCTTCATTTTGGGGGAAGCACGAATCCTCC
This sequence comes from uncultured Eubacteriales bacterium, assembly GCA_964402095.1. Lineage (GTDB taxonomy): Bacteria > Bacillota > Clostridia > Oscillospirales > Acutalibacteraceae > UBA1447. The sequence continues at coordinate 30,361 of CAYOAW010000002.1, forward strand.
GCATTAAAATAACCTCTTCAGCATTCATTTTAAACTTTTTTGGCAAATAAACCGGTTTTTGCAAATGTTTTTTATAAAATTGCTTGACTCCGCTTAAAAATAGTGCTATTCTATCTATACCTCTCAAGGAGGGTTATTTTTTTGTGCCCTGTTTTCCGAACAGAGGGAGGCCTAAAATCCGAAATCAATGGAGGTGCCGTTATGACTGTCAAAATTACCCTTGCCTGCACCGAATGCAAGCAACGCAACTACAACACATTCAAGAACAAAAAGAACTCACCGGACAGGTTGGAGATGAACAAGTACTGCAGATTCTGCAAGAAGCATACTCTCCATCGCGAATCTAAGTAGGCGGGAGGAAAACAATATGGCTAACAAGGACAAATCCGAGGCCGCCGCAAAAGTCGCGAAGGCAGCAAAACCCCAAAAGGTAAAAAAGCAAAAAGAAGGCCAGGACAGTATTTTTGCCCGTATAGGCAAAGGTATTGCTAAGTTTTTCAAGGACTTTAAGGGTGAAATTAAAAAGATTGTCTGGCCTGAAAGACAAACGGTTATTAAAAGCACAGGAGTCGTTCTCGCAGTGGTCGCTGTTATCGGCGTTATCATTTTCGGAATTGACACCGGGCTTACCAAATTAATCGAATTGTTATCCAAAGCGGCAACAGATTTTGCAAACAATAACGCAACAACCGTTGCCGAAGCAACAACAGCGGTGCAGACTACTGCGGCAGCCGCAACACAAGCCGCGACAACTGCGGCAAAAGTATTGACAACTGCAGTTGCGACTACAATCGGCGGCTGATAAAACTCGGAGGAGGAGAACAATGGCAATGCCTGTTGACTCCAGGTGGTATGTAATCCATACCTATTCGGGCTACGAAAACAAGGTAGCAAACAATATTGAAAAAATCGTCGAGAACCGCAAGATGCAGGAACAGATTCTTGAGTTGAAGATTCCGACCGAAACTGTAACCGAGATTAAAGACGATAAAAAGCGCGAGGTCGTACGCAAGTTATTTCCCGGCTATGTTTTGGTTAAAGTTGCCGTAACGCTCGACAAAGACGACAGACCCGCTATGAGCGATGACACCTGGCTTGTCATACGCAATACAAGAGGTGTGACCGGTTTTGTCGGCCCGGACAGCAAACCTGTTCCGCTTTCCGATGAGGAAGCCCTTAAAATGGGCATTGAAAAGAAAAGCATCGAAGTCAGCTATAAAGTCGGCGATGTCGTCAACATCGTGGATGAAATCTTCGACGGATTTTCCGGCACTGTCGAAGAACTTGATTTAGAAAAGAATCAGGTGCGTGTCAGGGTTTCGGCCCTGTTCGGCAAAGAAACTATCGTCGAGCTTGAGCTTGACCAGGTAGAACCGGTCGTAAAATAACCCTTTATTCTGTAATTTGCGGGGTTTCCCGTTTAAATTATGCCCGCTTCGGCGTGCGGAGCTTCGGCTCAGCGTGGGAGGAGCGAATTTCAAAGGTTATGCTTTTGTAAAGTTCAGTTCCGCCATTTACCACATTATTATGGAGGTGCAAAAATTCTATGGCACAAAAAGTTGTTGGCTTTATCAAGCTGCAAATCCCTGCCGGAAAAGCAACCCCGGCACCGCCCGTAGGACCTGCTTTGGGTCAGCACGGCGTTAACATCATGGCATTCACGAAGGAATTCAATGAGCGTACAAAAAATGATATCGGGCTTATTATACCCGTGGTCATCACTGTTTACGCTGACCGTTCGTTTTCCTTTATTACCAAAACACCGCCTGCGGCAGTCTTAATAAAAAAGGCTTGCGGCATTGAGAGCGGTTCTGGCGTACCCAACGTCACAAAGGTTGCGACAATCACCGGTGAGCAGATAAGAAAAATCGCCGAACAGAAAATGCCTGACCTCAACGCGGCCAGCATTGAATCCGCTATGTCTATGATAGCGGGCAGCGCGCGCAGCATGGGTGTCACAGTAGTCGACGATTAAAGCTCCCGGGTGGGAGGAAGAATCCGATTTTACCACATGATTGGGAGGAAAAACTAATGAAACACGGTAAAAAATATAATGAAAATGCGAAGCTTGTCGACAGAGCCAAGCTTTATGATCCCTCGGAAGCACTTGAATCGGCTATAAAAACAGGAACGGCAAAATTTGATGAAACCGTTGAAGTTCATATCCGTTTGGGTGTTGACTCCCGCCATGCGGACCAGCAGGTTCGCGGCGCCGTAGTTCTTCCTAACGGAACGGGCAAAAAAGTCAGGGTCGCTGTTTTCGCTAAAGGCGACGACGCAAAAGCAGCCGAAGCCGCAGGGGCGGAAATAGTCGGTGACGAAGACCTTGTTGCGAAAATTCAGGGCGAAGGCTTTATGGATTTTGATGTCGCTATAGCGGCTCCGAACATGATGGGCCTTGTCGGCCGTCTCGGTAAAATCCTCGGTCCGCGCGGCCTGATGCCCAGCCCGAAGGCAGGCACAGTCACACCGGATGTTGCCAAAGCTGTTACAGAAGCCAAGGCCGGTAAAATTGAATACAGGCTTGACAAAACCAACATCATTCACTGCCCTATCGGCAAAGTATCTTTTGGCCCCGAAAAGCTGAGTGAAAACTTCAATACGCTTATTGACGCGGTTATCAAAGCGAAGCCGGCTTCAACCAAAGGGCAGTATATCCGCTCCTGCGTTGTTGCTTCAACTATGGGACCGGGCATCCGCATCAACCCGTCAAAACTTGTTGTTATCGCATAAAGTTTATTATATCCGCCTGAACAAAATAGTACTTGACAGGGTTTAAGCCTTGTGTTAGTATAATAAAGCTGTTCTAACCAAAGACAGCAGGTGCGTCTTTTGATGCGTAAGGTTTATCCGCCTGCCGAGGACCGGAACATACAATGCGCTTTTACGCAAGAATGTATGTTTTACCCTTTCCGCGGTTAAACGGGAAGGGTTTTTTCTTTGGTATAACCCGGCAGACCCCACGGAACGCATATGCCGTTTCGTATAAACAAATTGGAGGTGAATTCATGCCAAGCGAAAAAGTTTTAGAGCAAAAAATGAAAGTCGTCGCTGACCTTTCGGAAGTCCTGAAGTCGTCCTGCGCAGGCGTGCTTGTTGATTACAAGGGCATCACCGTTGAAGATGACACAAAACTCCGTACTGATCTGCGCAACGCCGGTATCCGTTATTCCGTCGTTAAGAATACTCTCTTAAGCCTCGCGGCTAAAAACGCACAGCTTGATAATTTGGACGAGGTTCTTTCCGGCACGACAGCTATTGCAACAAGCAAAGACGATTATGTTGCGGCCGCCCGCATTCTTTCCAAGTTTGCGGATACCCACAAAAACTTCTCGTTAAAGAGCGGTTTTATTGACGGCAAAGTTATAAGCACCGATATGCTTACAACCCTTGCTAAACTTCCCTCGCGCGAAATATTGCTTGCAACCGTATGCAATGTTTTCAACGCGCCCATCGCCGCTTTTGCCCGCGCTATCCAAGCTATTGTGGATAAAAACGGTGAAAGCTCATCCGCTCCGGAAGCAGTTCCGGCAGAAGCATAAAATAATTTAATAAAAATTTGGAGGTAACAAAAATGGCATCCGAAAAAATAGCTGCAATCATCGAAGAAATAAAGGTTCTCACCGTTCTCGAACTTTCCGAGCTTGTAAAGGCTGTTGAAGAAGAATTTGGCGTTTCCGCGGCAGCGGCAGTTGCGGTAGCGGCACCGGTTGACGGCGGCGCGGCAGCAGCAGTTGAAGAGCAGACAGAGTTTGATGTTATCCTCGCTGAAATAGGCGCGGAGAAGATCAAGGTTATCAAGGCTGTCCGTGAGCTCACAGGCCTCGGCCTTGCAGAAGCAAAAGCAGTTGTTGACGGCGCTCCCAAAGCTGTTAAAGAGCAGGTTTCCAAGGAAGATGCGGAAGCCGCGAAAGCCAAGCTTGAAGAAGCCGGCGCGAAAGTTGAGCTTAAGTAATTTCACCTTTACGAGTTATAATCACGCGATAAACGAGTGGTATGCACAAGCCCTAAAAGGGCATAATGCTGGTCAGTGCCTTAAGGCACATCGAAACGATTCGCCAATCGCATTTCTTTCTCGGGCAGCCGCTTAAGCGGCTGTCTTTTTTCCGTAAACAGATTTATGTATTCTTTGAGGGAGATTTGATCTGTTGTTATATATTCTTGCAACTGATTTCTTATATATTCTTCAGTTGCTTTTTTATTTTGCCCTACTGTATCCACAGAATAACCTCTACACTAAAAGTGCCTGTTTCCATATTTATACTTTAAATTTGCATATTTTAGGGCGAACGAAATTTTTATTGACAATATTATTATCATTGTTTATAATAATTTAAGACATGGAATATTTCTATTTTTGTTCTGTCGAAGATTTCAGCACCCTTTTATTTATTTTAATTTACAAATCTTTCGCAGAACAAAAACATATGAAAGGATGACTGCTGATGTAAAGAATTTGCATTTATTACAGTACTTCGTCATCCAAAAAATATATGGAGGAACAATTATGAAAAAGCATCTGAAAACCATAATCTCACTATTTTTAGCGATTGTCATGTTTACAATGGTTTTTCCCTATGCATCTGCAATAGAATATCCCGAAACGAAACTACAAACCATCTTAAATTCAATCAAAACTGATTATTCTCAATCACTTAAAGACAAGATTTCCGATTTAATTTATGATTCGGATTATTCTGATATCATCTCCTCTCCGACTCTCAGATGCTATGCAACCAACGGAAATTCAAAGTCATGGCCTATAAGCAATGCCGATAGTTATGGAGTTTCTGTAACAGACAGAGGAAATATTGTAAAATGGGGTTGGGGTTCTGCTGGTTGCATGTCATATGCTTGCTTTTTCACATATTCTGTTTATGGATCAATAGGAACAACTACAGAAAAAGTAAATCTAAATGATTCAAATATTGAAAAAGTTAAAGAATTGTTTACACTGAATGCTCAGCCGGGCGAACATATTCGAATAAACAACAAACATTCGATAATTTTTCTTAACTACGGAAACGATCCATCAACAAATGAAGAAGGCTTTTACTATTGCGAATATTGGGGTGGTGGATCATATGACAGCAATACAAAGACCTGGTCTTTTAGCAGTACTAATGACCAATATAATATTAGCTTTGTTTCATACAGTAATTTTATTAAAAAATATAAAGGAATAGATTTTTATATTTATAACGCTTATGAGTCTTCGTCATTCGCAACCGATACAAACAATGAAACAAATCCAGCAACAATTACAAGAGATATTGTTTTGGTTTTGGATGTTTCCGGCAGTATGTCAGGTACAAAAATCGCAAACACAAAAACAGCAGCCAAAAGTTTTGTCAACCAAATCATAAGCAGTACGACGAATACCCGTATTGCTCTTGTAAAATATGATTCTTATGTGTCAACGGTCAGTGATTTTACTAGAGATGGAACAGCATTAACAAACGCAATAAATTCACTCTCTGCAGGAAGCAATACAAATATCTATGGTGCATTAACTCAAGCAAGTTCACTTCTTGATGCTGGAACAGCTAAGAAAAAGTCAATAGTTCTTATGACAGATGGTGAAGCAAATGAAGGAACCTATACCTCATCAGGGACACGGCTTGCACATGATGGTTCAAATTTTTCTGTTACCTCCTATGGTGCCGCGATATATGACCTTACAAAAGATTATAAAGAGGTAAAAGGTTATTATATTTATACTCTAGGATTTGGATTATCAACCGGTTCGACTGCATATAACTTATTAAAAAACATTTGTTCTGTTAATTCGGCAAGCGAAGATAAATTCTGGTCTGTATCATCCAACAATGTTAACGACTTAACTATTGCGTTTGATGATATTGCCGGTTCTAACACCTCAAACAAAAGTATCCGAATAGTAATTGATTGTCCAATTGATGTTTCAATTGCTTATAACGGTTTTGCAATGTCCAGCATAGGCCTTACCGGGTCAACAAGCTCAAGCTTCGGTTCAATAACAGCTACCGGAAGCGGTATTGATAGAAATATCGAACTTAAACTCGCTTACCATGAGGATTACATTTTAGAAATAATTGGTACTGACACCGGAACGATGGATCTTAAAGTTGAATACACGAGCGGTGATGTAACCACACATAGAACTTTTATTGGTGTTCCTGTAACAAATAAAACAATTATAACAACATCCAATACTGACTATAGGGCTGACTTTGCTTTATATGTTGATAAGGAAAATGATGGCAGAATTGATTCTGGCTGGGAAGCCGCAGTAAATGAAACCGTGAGAGTTAAGTCAGATGACATCGTTGAACAGCTTTATCCCACAAATTCATCACCGCTTGGAGTATTTGGTTTTGACTGCAGTGATTTAGCTCTTATTTTTAAAGAATCTCGAAAGTTAAATATCATTTCAGGTGCTCCCGAAAACGGCAGTGTGCAATGGTCAACTTCGAACAAGTCTGTTGCAAAAATTGACAACGGCGTAGTTACTGGTAAAGGTACCGGTTCAGCTGTTATCACAGCGAAAGCTCTCGATGAAAACGGCAAAGAGCTCAGTATTGCAACTTGCAATGTCACAGTAAAATTAACCTGGTGGCAGTGGATTTTAAAAATCCTTTTGTTCGGTTGGATTTGGTATTATTAAGTGCTTCTGATTTGATCTCTTAAAAATGTCAATAAAACCTTTTCAAAAATTTTAATAATATTAAAAAGATGAATTAAGTTAATATGCATCTTATTGTTAAATTTAGAAAATGATAAAACATTTCATTTAAGCGTATCAAGTCCCCTGCCATTTTTAGTTGCAGGGGATTTTTTTGTTCCGATTCTTGCATTTTGAAACCGAAAGGGATATAGTAAATATTGTAAAAATGAAGGGGGCTTATCCAAATGAAAAGAACTGCCAGAAAAATGCTTGCCGTCATGATTTGTGTAAGCATGATCCTCCCGATAGGCTTTACCGGCGCCGGCGCCGTGCAAACCGCTGCCCCTGCCGCGCACGACTACACTATTATAAACCCCTACAAAGATGTCAACTGGAATACCTGGAAGCAATATAAAGCCGCTCTGCATACCCATACCATTGCCAGTGACGGCGCATCGAACCTGGACGAAATGGTGGAAAGCCATTACGCCCTGGGCTTTGATATTTTAGCAATAACCGACCATATGATCACAAATAAAGGCTGGAATGTCATGCCTCAGCTTGTTCCGTTAATGACCGCCGCAAAAAAAGAAAGGAACGCCGGCAGAACTGTTGTTCCGCTGACAGACGCGCGTTACCGGGAAATTCTGACCGGCGCAGACAGAGGCGGACGCGGTATGCTTGATGTTCCTTTCGGTGTAGAGCTTAACGGCGCGGTTCCCCGCGATACGCATGTCAACGGTCTGTTTGTTAATTACGGGCAGGGCCTGCTGGGCGTTTCCGGCGACTATGAAACCCCTGTAAGGGAAAACGGAAAACTCGGGGGAATAACTTTTCTCAACCATATCGGCAATTTTACCGAAGCCTGGGATAAAAGAGACCCCGGTATCTCGAAAGATCCAAAATATGTCAACAAGTTTGCCCGGATTTTCTTGGACTATCCCTCCTGCATAGCAATGGATATTAACAGCGGGGAGGATGCCCACACGCCTTACGACAGAATTCTTTGGGACGAAGTGCTGCAAAAAACAATTCCTAACGGCAGAAATGTTTCGTGCATCACCTTCAGCGATTCCCATGGAGTCGACCAGAACAACCGCGCTTTTACTTTGATGATGGAACCTGAAAATACCGTAGCAGCTTTAAGAACCTGTCTGGAAACCGGCGCGTATTTCGGTGTCAGCACCCATGCCAGATATGAACTCGGCGATGAATTCAACGGCACCGGCCCAACCCCGGCTGTAACGAAAGTCGATGTAGATCAAAACGGTGACAGTATCACACTTACCGGCATCAACTATGACAAAATCACCTGGGTTTCAAACGGAAACATCATTGCGAATGGCGAAACAATCAGACTTGACGCCTGTGATGATTTAGGTTGCTATGTCAGGGCTTATATGACCGGGCCTGGCGGTATCTGCTACACACAAGCCTTCGTTATCACAGCGCCGGATATTAAATGGGATGTGCCTTCAGTCCCCAAAATAACGATTGATTACAGCCAAATCTTAAGAGCGTTGGTAACCGTTCTTGACAAACTGCTTTTCAGCAGAAGCATTGCCGTAAAGCTCTTCAAACATTTTGCTCTTGGAATTTAACTGTTATTCAATAGGGGATTGCTTCGCTTTTGAGGCAGTCCCCTTTAAAAAAAGATATATAGATCTGTATTTTTGCCCCACAGCCTTTGGGCTGCGGGGCAGTATTCGTTGCAGCAAATACGGTTAACTGTTTATCTTCGGCTGCAGATACGGTGATAACCTTGTTTGCCGATAAAAATATATCTGTATTTTTATCGCGGATTAGTATTATAAATACAAAAAAATATATTATAATATATTTTTAAGGTACTGTATCAGCTAAAAGAAGAGTATCAATTTCAACAAACAGAAAAGAGTAACTATGGATCAAGTCAAATTTTCAAGCATTTCGATTTCGGACGATTTAAAGCGCAGCATAACCGAGATGGGTTATGACGAAGCTACTTCAATTCAGTCGGAAAGTATTCCGCTTATTTTGGAAGGCAGGGACATCATCGGGCGCAGCCAGACAGGCAGCGGCAAAACTGCCGCATTCGCATTGCCTGCAATTGATATGGTTGATACTTCCGTCAGCCGTAAAATTGTGCAAGTGTTAATTTTATGTCCGACGCGTGAACTTGCACAGCAAGCATCCAATGAAATAAAGAAATTCGCAAAGTATAAAAATGGGATCAATGTTGCCGCCATTTATGGCGGCGAGCAGATCGGGCTTCAAATAAACAGCTTGAGGCAAGGCTGTCAGATTGTTGTAGGCACGCCCGGCAGAGTAATGGACCATTTACGAAGAAAAACTTTGCAGCTTCATAATATAAAAATGGTTGTCTTGGATGAAGCCGATGAAATGCTTAATATGGGATTTGTCGACGATATCGAAACAATTTTATCCGAAACACCGGATGACCGCCAAACAGTCTTATTCTCGGCAACCATGCCGGCCTCTGTCTTGGCAATAACAAAGAAATTTCAAAAAAATCCGCAAATGGTTGAAATAAAGCAGGCACAGAAGACCGTTTCCACAATCGAGCAGTTCTTTTTCAACTGCCCGAAAGGGCAAAAAACAGCAGCATTATGCCGGTTGCTGGAATATTACAAGCCAAGTTCAACCATTATTTTTTGCAACACAAAATTGATGGTTGATGAGCTGATTTTGGAGTTGAAAAAATCCGGTTACCATGCGCAGGGTCTGCACGGGGATATGCGGCAATCAGCCAGAACTCAGGTCATGAACCAGTTTAAAAAAGGGCTCTTTGATATTCTTGTAGCCACAGATGTTGCCGCCCGCGGAATAGATGTGGATGATGTTAAAATCGTTTTTAATTATGATTTGCCCGCAGATGATGAATACTATGTTCATCGCATCGGCAGAACCGGCCGTGCCGGAAAATCCGGGCAAGCCTTCACACTGATCCAGGGAAACCGGCAGCTGTCGCAGCTGAAAAACACGATGTGCTATACAAAATGCAACATTATACAAAAGAGTCTGCCAACCTTGCCGGAGCTGATCAATCAGCAGACAGCTGTACTGTGCGCCGAAATTTCAGCCTTTATGGAGAAAAATGATTTCGCCCCATATATTGCTGCCGTGGAGGGGCTTATGGGCGAAAAATATACCGCGGCGGACATAGCAGCGGCAATGATTGCTATGAATACTAAACAAAAAGTACCGTCGGAAGATTTTCCTGCCGGTTTTAATGAGTTTGATATGAAAGAAGAACCCTTTGGCAGGCAGCAGCGGAATACGGGAAGAAACGGACAAAAGAGTAATGGGCAAAAAAGCCTTCCGGGCTTAAAAAAGCGCGAGTACAATGACGAGAATATGACCGGTGTCAGGATTTCCATCGGAAGAAAAGACAGAATTACGCCAAATCATATTCTGGGAGCGGCAGCCGGTGAAACGGGCCTGCCCGGAAAGGTTTTCGGAGCTATATCGATTCAGGACACTTACTCGGTTATTGATGTCCCAAAAGAGCATAAAAAAATCGTGGTTCAGAAGCTGAATAAGTCCAAGATAAACGGCAAATTTATCACCGCGGAGTAAAAATGCAACAAAAAAAGAGGCTGTCTCATCATCAGAGGCAGCCGCTTTTTAGTTTACAGGTTAAATCATTCGTTTTTGAATCAATAGCTCTATTTGAGTCGTCTGCGTTGTCTTAAAGTACACATACCCGGCTTTGTATAAAATTATTGCACCTAATAATATAATCAGAGTTTGCTACTAATTTTTTAGTTATTTGCCAGCTATGCTAAAATAATTAAATATTAAACACAATACTGTCCACCATTGCTTTAATATCCGCATTGGTATTATAGCATTTGCCGCACATTTGAATTCTAATCTGCTCGCCGTTTTTAACCGCCGAGTAAAACGACTGCTCTTTACCATAGGCTGTATAGGTAGTTGTGTAAAATTTCAATCCGCAAATCTCAGTTTGAATGATCGGCGAGCCGTTATATTTTTGCGCAAGTTCTTCCAATAACTTCTTATCCTCTGCTTCGTTGAAATTATTGGCATGGACCTGAATCTGAAGAATTTCACCTGTCTTGCTTATAATCTGAATACCATCCGGAACATTCCTTTTCTCCCAGTTGTCTGCCAGCGTAATTTCGAATTTTCCCATCATAAATACCTCACATTCAAATCATTACGGTTTGCTGCGATGCTTTTTATTATGTCCGAGTCAAAGAAATATTTTCGCCGGTCACTTAACCTTTTCACTAAAGTTTTAATAATTATTGAAATATTTTGTATATTATATCACTATATAATTCTTTTGTCTATCTTTTTTATAAATAGTTTGAGGGGATGAAAATTCGACAATTATTTTGCCGAACATTCATCCCCAAAAAATGAGAAGTTAATTCTATTTCGTATTATTTTATATGCCCGGTTTTATTCCGCAAAAGCGCAAAAAGCCTTATACGCCATATATACATCGAGCTTGGAAACAACCTCATAAGGCGAATGCATTGAAAGCACAGCCACGCCGACATCTACGACATCCACATTAAGATTCGCGATATATTGTGCTACCGTTCCGCCGCCGCCCTCATCCACTTTGCCAAGTTCGCCGACCTGCCAGATTATTCCGGCGTCATCAAACAGTTTACGGACTTTGCCCATAAACTCGGCGCTCGCGTCCGAGGTTCCGCTTTTACCGCGGCTTCCTGTATACTTTGTAACGACAATGCCCTTATTTAGATATGAGGCGTTCATTTTTTCGTGAACTGACGGAAAAGTAGGGTCAAACGCTGCGTTTACATCAGCTGAAAGGCATTGGGAACGGCTGAGGATATCGCGGCCTTCCAAGCCCTCCTGCTTAGCGAGATCCTCTATGAAGTATTTCAGATATGATGAGTTCAGCCCGGTATTGCCATCACTGCCCGTTTCTTCTTTATCCGTTAAAACGGTCACAACTGTAACTTCCGGCGCCTTGCACTCAAGGGCTGCTATAAGTGACGGATAGGCGCAAACCCTGTCATCATGGCCATAAGCACCGATCATACTGCGGTCAAACCCGATATCCGATGCACCGAACGCGGGTACAAGCTCCAGCTCGGCGCTTAAAAAATCCTCTTCGATGATACCGTACTTATCATTTAAAAGTTTTAAAACATTCAGTTTGACAAGATCACTGCCCTTGTCGCTTCTAAAAGGACGGCTGCCTATTAATATATTTAGTTCTTCTCCCTTTATTCCCTGCGAAAGCGTGCGCTTTGCCTGCTCCGCACCTAAATGCGGCAAAAGGTCTGTGATGACAAATTTCGGTTCACTTTCCTTTTCGCCGATGCTGACTTGAAGAGATTTTCCGTTTTTAAGTATCATAACACCATGCAGTGATAACGGTATGGCGGTCCATTGGTATTTCTTGATTCCGCCGTAATAGTGCGTTTTAAGCAGCGCGAGCTCGCTGTCCTCATACAACGGTACCGGCTTCAGGTCAAGGCGCGGCGCGTCAATATGCGATGCAACTATCTTAACGCCCTCTCTTAAATTCCTTTTACCAAAAACAGCCAGAATAATTGCTTTGCCGCGGTTTATGGTATAAATTCTGTCACCGGCTTTGTACTTTTTGCTGCTGCTGAAAGGGACGAATCCGGCTTTCTTTGCGGCTGCTTGAGCAAAAGCTGTTGCTTCGCGCTCGGTTTTGCATTGGCTTAAAAACTTCTTGTACCCTTCGCAAAACATATCTGCTTTTTCAATTTCATCGTCTTGAAGGATTTGCGCGGCATTTTGCGGATTCATGCAAAGCTTTTCTTTTAACAGGTCAGCCGCCGATTTTTCCTCACACATTTTTATCTCTCCTTGAATATAATTTTCACTGCCGTTTCGGTTTCATGCTTTTTCGTTTATCAGAGCCGTAAGTTTTTCGACTTCCGTTTGGACTTTTGATGGCGGATAGGCTCGCAAAACAATATCGGCTTTTTCTGTATATTTTTTTTCATCAAGCTGCGCTCGCATTCTTTTCAGCGTTTCCGGCCGGCTGAGTCCGTCCCGTTTCATAATTCTGCCGAGTCTTATATGTTCGGGCGCTGTTACCACCGCGATAATATCGCACAGCCCGGCTATGCCGCTTTCAAGCAAAGCGGCGGCATCGATTACCACTGCTTTTTCGCCCCGTTCTTCAGCCGCACGAATGATTTCAAGCGCTTTTCCGGTAATTGCCGGATGCGTTATATCATTCAGCTTTTTTGTCATTTCCCGTGAAGCGAAAGCGCGTGAACCAAGAAGTTTCCTGTTCAAATTCCCGCCGGCGTCAAGGATATCGGCTCCGAATTCCTCCGCCAGTTTTTTAAGAACCGGGGAACCGTTTGCTGTAACATCCCTTGCCAAAACATCACCGTCAACTACAAAACAGCCTTTTTCCTCAAGCATGCCGGCAATGGTGCTTTTGCCGGCTCCGGTTTGGCCGGTAAGACCTATAATAATTGTTTTCACAATTCAATCACCTCGAATGAAGCAGCCCGTAAAAGCCTGTTGTAAACAGCAAGGCCAAGACCTGAAGCAATGGGGCATCTGGCATAGACCTTGTCAGTCCCGGGTATTTCATCCACCGCACGAAGCGCGCCAAAAAGCTTTTGCGCCTGTTCGGCAGGTACATCCTCACGGCCGTAACTGACTGCCCGGACTGGCATCATCCGGTCCTCACCGTCGAAACAAAGGACTGCGGCAGACTCTGATGCGTTTTCTTTTACGAAATTAATAAAAGCCTCCAGAGAACCTTTAAGGATAACCACCCTTGCTTTGGGTGCATAGTGCTTGTATTTCATCCCGGGGGACGAAGGCTTTTCACCCGTTGCAAGTGAGCTGAACACAGCAGGATCAATGTCGATTTTGCCGAGTACTGCCTTAAGCTGCTCCGGTGTAATCCCGCCCGGCCTTAAAAGGCAAGGCGTTTTATCGGCAAGAGATATCACCGTCGATTCGACCCCAACCGTACAAACTCCGCCGTCGATTACTGCATCGATTTTTCCGTTAAGATCGTTCAGCACATGTTTAGCAGAAGTTGGGCTCGGGCTCCCGGAAACATTCGCGGAGGGCGCCGCCAACGGCAATCCTGCCGCTCGAATCAGTGCCCTTGCAATCGGATGCGAAGGCATACGGACAGCCACGGTGCTAAGGCCTGCGCTGACTTCAGCCGGAATAATGTCTGATTTAGGCAGAATAACGGTTAAAGGTCCCGGCCAAAAGGCTTCAGCAAGTTTTAACGCCGCTTCCGGAATATCTTTTACAAGAGGATACCATCCGCTGAGTTCGCTGATATGTACAATAAGCGGATTGTCCTGAGGGCGGCCTTTTGCCTTGAATATCTTTGAAACAGCATTCCCGTCAAGAGCATTCGCCGCAAGGCCGTACACTGTTTCGGTCGGAATTGCCGCTATGCCTCCGTTTTGGATGATCTTTGCTGCGGCATTCAGCTGCTCTGTATCCGCTGCGGTTTTAATTGTAAATATTTTTGTTTGCATATTTTCTTCCTGCTTAATTTATAGCAAAGCCTCTTTCAAGGAAAATCTCTTTCCGCGGCAAAGGCGCAATCCCGCCGAATTTTATTCGGCCTTCAGTTTCTCGGCTGTATCCGCGGTGATAAGGGCATCAATGATTTCATCCAAATCCCCGTTCAAAATTGATTCCAACCGGTAAAGCGTAAGACCGATACGATGATCGCTCACACGGCCCTGAGAATAATTGTAGGTACGGATTCTTTCGCTCCTGTCCCCTGTACCGACCTGGGACTTCCGTTCACCGGCAATGGCATCCGTCTGCTTTTGCCGCTCGGCATCGAGCACCCTGGAACGCAGAATTTTCATAGCTTTGTCCTTATTTTTATATTGGCTGCGCTCATCCTGGCATTCAACTACTGTGCCGGTCGGAAGATGCGTTATACGGATGGCGGAATCGGTGGTATTGACATGCTGCCCGCCCGCGCCGCTGGAACGGTAGGTGTCAATCTGCAAATCACCCGGTTTTATATCAATATCCACTTCTTCGGCTTCGGGCAGGACGGCAACTGTTACGGTGGAAGTATGAATTCTGCCTTGGCTTTCCGTTTCAGGCACACGCTGTACCCGGTGTACACCGCTTTCAAATTTAAAGCGGGAATACGCTCCCTCGCCTTCAATCATAAAACTTATCTCTTTAAAACCGCCAAGTTCTGTCTCGTTGGCATTAAGTATCTCGGGCTTCCAGTGTTTTGTTTCGGCATACATTGAATACATACGGAAAAGAGTGCCGGCAAAAAGAGATGCTTCCTCTCCCCCTGCTCCCCCTCTGATTTCAACAATAACATTTTTATCGTCATTCGGGTCAACCGGAAGCAAAAGAATTTTCAGTTCCTTATGAACTTTCTCAAGCGCCTCTTTCGAACTGTCAAGTTCTTCCTGAACCATTTCGTGGAAGTCTTTGTCAAGCCCGCCGCCGTCAAGCAAAGCTTTTGCTTCTCCCATTGTTGCTAGAACAGAATTGTATTCCCGGTATTTTTCGACAACAGGTGTTAAATGCTTCGATTCCTGCATAAGTTTGCGGTATCTGCCCATATCAGCCATGACAACCGGATCGCAGAGTTCTCTGTTTATTTCCTCGAATCTTTCTTCGACTTTTTTCAATTTTTCAAGCATATTGGCCTCCGTAATGATGTGAATCGTTTGAATAAAACTGTCGGAGGCTAACCTTCTTTTTCTTCCCGTAATATCTTTTTTATATTTTTTTCAACCTTTACGCGGGGAACCATAACCTCTCTGCCGCAGCCTTCGCAGCGGATACGAAAATCCATCCCTATACGCAGCACATCAAAAAGGTTGCTGCCGCAAGGATGGGTTTTCTTCATCATTAATTTATCGCCGACACGGACATCCATTGTTTCGCCTCCGTAAAGGTACCGATATCACCGTTTTATTAAGATAAATTATATCATAACTCCTGCCTAATGTATACTTTCGCGCTTTAATTTAGGACGAAATGAGCGAAAACAGGCCGCCGAAACTGTTTCGGCGGCCTGAGCTATGGTTCGTTCAACAGGTTTCGCGCGGTTATTTTTTATCCCAAAACATTTTATAAAAATTAACCAGAACAGATTTTTTATATACGGTCCCGAAATTATCAGTCCACTCGGCAGTGATATAAGATGATCTCGGCCCTTTCCCTGTGTTGGTAATCATTCCGTTTTGATCAATCACAACAGAGGCATTATCGGATGTCCATTTCACGCCGGTAGAATTATTGCTGTAAGTTACAAGATCAAGCTTTAATGAAATATTTTTGTAATATTTGAACAACCCTACCCTGTAATTATAGACATCTCCAAGTTCTGTGGTTCTGTATTTGATTTTTGTGAAACCGGCTAATGTTGTAAATGATTTTTGTGTACTTGTACGCTCGTCTTCTCCGCCGATCTTAACAAACACTTTAAAGTAATAGGTGGTGCCGGGTTTAAGCTTGTCGGAAAAGTTAAACGACAAGGATGAAACCGATCCGCTGATAGTTTTTGATATTGTTTGGTCAAGTATTCCGTCGCTTGTACCGTAATGTACTCCGTAACTTTCAATATTGTTTACCGTTTGCGACAGCGACGCGGTTATGAGGGCATCCGTATAAGTGATATTCGCAAATGCCGCGTATGTAATACTGGTTACGGGATTCTGGCCTGTCGTTTTAAAGGAAAT
>CAYOAW010000003.1:0-40368 GCA_964402095.1 uncultured Eubacteriales bacterium
GAATATTTTTTTAAATAGATATATCTCATTAAATGCGAATGCAGCGGTGAAATCGGTTCATATACATGGAAAAGCATGGTTCCCAAAAAAGCCAGGCTGTTTTTCTCCGTGATCATCTCGACTGCCTGCGCGTCGTTTTCGTTTGGGCCGCAGCAAAGCGCTCCGTTGTCTTTAAGCAAAAGAGCGTGCCGGCCTTTCATAGCTTTGGCGCAAGCAGCTGCGCTTTTGTCCGGATTCTTTTCATCAAATTCCGCGCAGCGGATATCGGCGCCAACGATTTGCGCAAAATCGTCAACCTGCGGTTTGACGTTTTTGCCGAGGCAGGAAACCGCCAGCAGGTCGCTTTGACGGGAGTGGATGATGCAACAAATATCATCTCTTGCGCGGTAGACGGCGTTGTGAAGCACAGCTTCCGCCGGCAGTTCTTCACAGTTCAACGCTTTGCCTGTATGAATATTCACAACAACGGATTTTTTGCTCCCGTCAGAGAAACTGAGGACAAAATTGTCTTTTTCGCGGCGGCTTGTATAATCGGCTGTCAGTGAGAAGTCAATATTTTTTGCGCCGGCGGCTTTTTCGGCCATACCTTCGACAAATTGCCGCATATCTTTTATTTCAAGACCGTATTCTTTTTTAAACCGGTCAAAAATATATCTGCCGCAAACCTCTTCCAGCTGCAAGGCTGTTTCAAAGGCGCTGCCGCTGTCCGTGCCGAAACATAGGGTGCCGTGGTGCGCCATAATCATCGCGTTTGAACCGGAACGCTGAAGCGCTCCGGCGACGCCTTTCATCAGTGTTTTTGTTCCGGGCAACCCGTATTTGGCGAGCGGAACATCCGGACCGATCAGCTCTGACACTTCCGGAGAAAGATTTTTAATATCGCTGCCCAAAGCGCTGATAACGGAAGCGTTCTTCTGATGCGTATGGATGACAAAATTAACAGCGGGGCGCGCCTTGTAAACTTCGGCATGCACACCCTTTTCGGAGGAAGGTTTAACATCCCCGTCATATGCGAGTGTTTCTGTATTGACAAGAACGATTTGCGCAGGAGTCAGGGTATCGTAAGGCTTTCCGCTGGGTGTAATAACAAAGCTGTTTTTGTCGATACGGCAGCTGACATTACCCCAAGTGCGTGATATGAGCCCTTGTTCGACCAGCCGTTTGCCGGCATCGATAACCTGTTGTTTTGCTTTATCAATATCCATTTGCGTCACTCCGTTTCTTATACCCGGTTTTTAACACCGACATTCGCGAAAACCTTGTCAAAGCATTTAAGCGCTTCGTCAATCATTTCTTCGGTATAAGCGGCGCTTGTATAAAGCCGGCTGCCGGCAAGAGTTACCAATCCTTCCGCCATATAAGCCGCGCCCATGTGCTCCATCTCTTTTTTACGTTCTGAGGTTGCTTTCAATACAGCCGGTATGGTCCAAGGCTTTTTCCAGTTGATTGAAAAATGCATGGTTCCGACAGTTTCAAGGTGGCAGATAGAGCCTTGATTGAAAGCAACGAAAGGAAGGTCGTATTTTTTTATCAGTTCCTTCAATCCGGCTGTCAGCCGGTCGCCCATCAGTCCGGCTTTTTCACATGCGTTCTGTTTTTCCATTTCGCAAAGCGTGTGATAACCCGCAACGCAGCTGATCGGTGTTGCTGCCATAGTGCCGCCGACAAGCGCCTTTTTATGCTTGTCTCCTCCGGAAATACCTGCTGTCAGGTATTTCATATATTCCTGTTTGCCGCCGATGCCGCCGGCACCGGGATATCCGCCCGCAACGACTTTGCCGAAGACGGTCAAGTCCGGGGAAACTCCAAAATAGCCCTGCGCACCGCCCATCCCGATACGGAAAGCGGTGACCACCTCATCGAATATCATCAGTGCGCCGTATTTGCGGCAGAGCGTTTCGACACCCTTGTTGAAGTTGAAATCCAGGGGCCGTGTGCCGCTTTCAGGCCCGACAGGCTCTATAATAACCGCAGCGGTTCCGCCTTTTAGCTGATTGGCTCTAAGTTTGCGTTCCAAATCCTTTAAATCGTTCGGGAAAAACTCCTGTGTATGTTTGAAAATAAAACGCGGCACTCCGCCTGCCTGTGTCCATTTGGAACCGGGAATACGTATGCCGTAAGCAAGTTGGTCGCTCCAGCCATGATAAGCTCCGCCCATCTTGATGATATTCCTTTTCTTTGTGGCAAGGCGTGCAATCCGTATTGCGACCATACAGCCTTCCGTTCCGGAACCGATCATTCTGAACATTTCAACGCTTTTAATGCATTCGTGAATCTTTTTCGCGAGTTTATACTCATATTCATGAAATAGACCTGTCGAAGGGCCGCAAGTGTTGAGAATATCGATGACCTTTTCCCTGACTTCGGGCGGGTTGCTGCCGAGAACAGTCGGACCGCCGGCCTGTATAAAATCAAAATAGCGGTTGCCGTCGATATCATAAAGATATGCCCCTTCCGCCTTTGTAAAAACAAGCGGGAACGGATAGTTGAAAGCTAAGTTGTGCTGGACTCCGCCCGGAATCAGCTCTTTTGCCTGATCTATCATTTCTTTGGATTTTAAGCATTTCTTGCCGTAATACTCTTCTTCATACATTTTCAAAGCATCGGGTTTGATCGTGTAAATCGGTTTTTTAATCAGTTCATCGAGTTCATTCGTTACTTGAGCAGCGTCGTGGTATGTTGTTATTGAGTACCTGGATTCCATAATAACTCTCCTCAACAAAATTATTTTCAGGCTATCCCCATTTTCTGGGCCAATTCAGCAGTTTTCAGTTCAAGCAGTTTGGAAACCCCCTCTTCCTGCATGGTAACTCCGTAAAGAATATCGGCTTCTTCCATGGTTCCGCGCCTGTGGGTTATCAGGATAAACTGTGTATTTTTCGTCATACGCCGCACATATTGGGCAAAAAGCGTAACATTGCTTTCATCCAGCGCCGCCTCGACTTCGTCAAGTATACAAAACGGCGAGGGGGTTACTTTCATAATCGCGAACAGCAGTGCAATTGCCGCCAAACCTTTTTCTCCGCCGGAAAGCAGATCAATGTTTTGCACATTTTTGCCGGGCGGCTGAACCTTTATATCAATGTTGCATTCCAACACATCAAGCGGGTTTTCGAGAACGAGACTGGCCTTGCCGCCTTTAAAAAGTTCGGCAAAGGTTTCGCCGAAATGATTGTTGATTTTGGTGAACTGTTCCCTGAAACGCTCTGCCATTTTACCTGTCAAATCACCGATAAGCCGGTAAAGCTCGTCTCTTGACTGCTCTATATCGGTAATTTGCCCGCGTAGGTATTCATACCGTTCGGATACTTCTTTATATTCTTCCACAGCACCCACGTTGACGCTGCCGAGGGCCCGGATTTTATTTCTGATTTCGTTGAGCGTGCGCTGCGCCTGAGCAGGATCCTCAATGACAATATTCAGCTCTTCGGCTTCTCTGCGGGTCAGCTGGTATTCGTCATATAGTTTGTTTTGGGCTTCATCAAGCTCTCTCTCCAAAGCCGCTTTGCGCTCTTCGAGCCTTGCAAGTTCTCCGCTGAGTTTTTCTTTTTCGTCGTTTTTGGTTCTTTCCTGTGCGCGAAGCGCGGAGCTCTTTGCCTCAAAGCCGCTTCGTTCGGCAACGAGTTTGCTGATTTGGTCCTTGGAAGCGCTGCCTTGTGCCCGCAGCGAGGCGGCATATTTAAGCATGGCTGCGATTTTTTCCTTGATTTCAAGATTGTTTTGAGCGATAGCGCTTATTTCATCGTTTAATGAACCCAGCCTGTCTTCATGTGAGGATTTTCGGCGTGTGAGCAAAGCGACCGCTTCCTCTTTTGCTTCCATATCCTTTTGCGCGGCAAGGATATCCATATTGATTTTTGATTCCGTTTCAGCCAGTTTCTCGCGGCGTGAGTCAAGTATTTCCCTTTCCTGCTTGAGGGTGTCCATTTCTTTTTGGAACTGTTCAATTTCCGCATCTAAGCCGGAAATGATTTCGGCTGAAGCGTTTATGGAAATGTTCAGGCTTTCAATCCTTTTATGCGCCGCGGCTTTTTCTTCGGCCAGTTCATTAACGGCTGTAGCTGCCGTTTCAATGCGGCCTTCAATCAACTTGAATTCGCTCTCTTTGCGGATGGCTTCTTCCTGTGTTCTGGTCAGGTCAGCCTGGGCGCCGTCCAATTCCGCTTCGGCTGCCGCTAAATCGGTGACTGCGGCCTTATAATCCGCCTGCATTTGTTCGAATTTCTTTTGCAGTTTATCAACGGTGTCCTTGATTTTTTCGATTTCGTTTGTGCGGCTGAGAATCCCGGCATTTTGACCCCTGGAACCGCCGGTCATTGAACCGCCCGCGTTGATTATCTGGCCGTCCAGAGTAACAATCCGGATTCGATAGTCATATTTTTTTGCTATCGCTATGGCATTGTCCATGTTGTCAGCCACTGCGGTTCGTGCCAGCAGCGATTTTATTATTTCGGTATATTTTGTATCATAGTCCAAAAGTTTATGCGCGATGTCTACAAAGCCGGGGCATTTGTCCAGCCCTTTTTCCATCAGTTCCTTAGCCCGTATAGCGGAAATCGGTAAAAATGTAGCGCGCCCTTCACGGCTTTCTTTAAGATAGTTGATAGCGCGTTTGGCGTCGTTTTCGTTATCTGTCACAACATTTTGTACAGCGGCGCCTAAAGCGGTTTCAATAGCAACCGCATACTCTTCCTTTACGGAAATCAACTGGGAAACCGTTCCGTGGATTCCGCGCAAGGTCCCTCTTTTAGCTTCCCGCATAACAGCCTTTACACTGCCGGAATAACCTTCCATATTCTTTTCCAGGTCGTCGAGCATTTTTGCCCTTGCGTTTTTTTGGTGAATGTCCAAGTTGCAGTTGTCAAGTTCTTTCTTCATTTTATCCGTTTTTTCCCTGCGGGACTGGACACGCATATTGTAACCGGTTACAGCGTTGAGCAGGCCTTTGACGTTTTCACGGAGTTCATCGAGGTCCTGCCGGCATACATCTCTTCCGGCAGTGAGATCTTCAAGCAACCCCGCGCGTGAGGCGGTTGCCTCGTCAATGGCACTTATTCTTGCAGTGACTTCTTCTTTGGACGAAATATCTGTGGACATTTCTATTCTTTTACCGGATGCTTTTCCGGTAATATCAGCAATTTTATGTGAAAGTTCAGCCGATTTTTCGGCATATTCAAGATTTTCTTTTTTTACACCATTGATATTTTCCGCGGCATTATCCAGTTCAAGCCTTTTAAGCCGTATTTTTTCAATCAGCCCCTCGATCTCACCGGCAGCCTCTTTAATCTGTGTATCAAGATGCTGCCCGGTATCTGCCGCCTGCTCCATATCGCGTGTTATACGTTCAATAGCCTGGTTATTATGTTCGATCGTGTTGTTTTCAACGGCGATTTGGCCTTCTGTCTGGACAGCTTCCTCTTCAAAATTGGCTGCGCCCTGCCGTATTTGTTCGATTTTTAGCGTGATTTCCTGCCCGCCGGCAATCAAATCCTCTGTTTCCCGCGCTATATTTTCAAGTTCTGTTTGAACTGTTTCATATTGGCCTGTAGCGAGGGCAAGCTTATGTTCCTGCTCTTTCAAACCTGTTTTGGATTTTTCGATTGAATGAAGCCAAAGACCGATTTCAAGTTCCTTTTTATCCTGAGAAAGTAAAAGAAATTTCTGCGCTTTTTCACTTTGAATTTTTAATGGGCCGACTCTGCTTTCAAGTTCGCTGAGAATATCGCGAAGCCGGATCAGGTTTTCCTCAGCCTGCGCCAAACGGCGCGAAGCGTCATTCCTGCGGTAGCGAAAATGCGAAATACCGGATGCTTCTTCAAGCATTTCACGCCGCTGGCCGGATTTTGAGGAAATCAAATCGGCGATTCGCCCCTGGCTGACCAGCGAGTAGCCGTCTTTGCCAAGGCCGGTGTCCATAAAAAGCTCATAGATATCCTTTAGCCTGACATCGTCCCCGTTTAAAATATATTCGCTTTCGCCCGAACGGTAATATCTCCGCGTGACGGAGACCTCATCTTTCTCATAATTGAGAGATCTGTCTTTGTTGTCAAGGCGGAGGGTAACCTCTGCAAATCCGAGAGCTTTGCGAATGCTTGTGCCGCCGAAAACCACATCTTCCATCTTTGCCCCGCGGAGATTTTTTGTGGATTGCTCGCCTAAAACCCAGCGAACGGCATCGGAAATGTTGCTTTTACCGGAACCGTTGGGCCCGACAACTGCGGTTATTCCGTTCCCGAAATCCAAAACGGTTTTATCGGGAAAGGATTTGAAGCCCTGCATTTCAAGTGCCTTTAATATCATGGTTGATTTCCTTTGCTTTCAGTTTATTCATCGCGTGATATCGGAGTGGTTGCGTCATCTATGCTTGCGGCTACTTCATACTTTTTCAGGCCCGGGTGCGGGATTACCCTGCATTCGTATCCGTCTGACTTCAGCGCCGCTATATTTGCGCGTTTCTGCCCGGTCATTTGGGATATGGCGGCCTCCGCAACATAAAGGTTTGCAGCTCCGCCCCGGATTCCTGCTTCTTTCAATGCTTTCCTGGCTTTTCGCAAATAGATTTCACCCTCGCATAGTTCCCGAAAAGCCGGATGGTAAGGGCCGGCGATGTATCCGTTCAAAACGTCGCCGCCGGAATGAAGACCAAGACGAATTACTTCAATCCCCTCATTATAAAAAAGCTCCAGCAGCGAGGCGCAAAGTGAAACCGCCTCTTCAAGCGGCTGAGGAGTATATTTACCTTCGGTCAAAAGTGCGGCGAGGGGAGTGCCGTGCAAAACAATTGTGGGGTATATTCTGACGGTTGCCGGTTTCAGTTTTATAATTTTATTCGCGGTGGACATACTTTCCTCCGGTGAGGACCCATAAAGCCCGGTCATGATCTGCAGACCCAGTTCGAAACCGTGTTTTTTTACCATATCTGCGGCGTTTTCAATATCCTTTGAGGTGTGGCCTCTCCGGTTGATTTCAAGAACGCTGTCATCCATGCTCTGGGCTCCGAGTTCAACTGCCGCAACACCGTGGAACTGAAGTATTTCGCAGATTTCACTGTCAATCGCGTCCGGCCGAGTCGATATTCTGATGCCGGTGAAATGTTTGCCGTCAATATATTTTGAGGCGGCTTTCAGCAATTCAAGCATATATTCCCTGTTGATTGCCGTGAAGCTTCCGCCAAAAAACGCTATTTCCCTTTTTATTCCGGGGCCGGCAGGGCTGAAGCGGCAAGCGGTTTTCACCGCGCGTTCGACATCATAGGCAGTGAGCCTTTCGACTTTGCCGGTGATGCTGCGCTGATTGCAAAAGCTGCATTGCCGCGGGCAGCCTTCATGAGGAACAAATAACGCGACATTCATATGCTTCAAAGCCATTTATACCCCGTTTCGATTTACAGCCCCATTAAAGCGAGGGCTTCCCTGGCGGCCGCCTGCTCCGCGAGTTTTTTGCTTTTCCCTTTGCCTCTGCCGATGACATTGCTGTTAAGATGGACCTCAACTTCAAAACTTTTGTTGTGGTCCGGACCGCTCTCCGCGGTCAATACATATTCAACCGATTCCTCGGGATTTTTCTGAATGACCTCTTGCAGGATGGTTTTATAGTCTCTGAAGGAGCTTGCTTTTTTGGCAGCTTCTTTGAGAAATCTAAGCACAAAGCGTTTTGCCTGTTCGATACCGCCGTCAAGATAAATTGCCGCAAGCACCGCTTCAAAAGCATCTGCAAGGATGGAAGACCTTTCTCTGCCGCCGGTGACTTTTTCGCCGCGTCCGAGCAACAGGAAATTTCCCAAATCAAGCTCCTTTGCGAACCCGCAAAGCGAAGTTTCGCAAACCGTCGCGGCGCGGATCTTTGTCAGCTCACCCTCCGGCATATGGGTATAATGCAGGAAGTAGTGCTCGGCGGCGATAAATCCGAGTACCGAGTCGCCCAAAAATTCGAGCCGTTCGTTGCTTTTGCCTCCGTTTTGCCTTTCGTTGACATAAGACGAATGGGACAGCGCCCTTTCGAGCAGTGCCTCATCCTTAAAATGATAATCAATGTTTTCTTGAAATTGCTTTAGATCGTTTTGCATTTTAACCTCCGGTTAACCCTGCCTTCAGCATCAGTTGTATGTCATTCTGCCAAAGCGATGGCAGTTTCCACGATTCTTACAAGATCCGAGACGTCGGAAATTCTGATAATTTCATCCTCATGCAGTTCGATTTCGAATTCGCCTTCAACGACATGCACAAGATCTTCAATATCCTCCTCGTCCGCTCCGAGTTCCTCAAAGGTGGTATCTTCGCAGATGTCCTCCTCATCAACGGAAAACTGTTCGGAAATAAAGGTGATTACTTTTTCCAATACCATATAGCTGCCTCCGGTTATAGTTGATAGATAGGGAATACTGTTAACTTCTATTAAAGATATATCAGCCGAGACTTTCTGTGATTGCTTTGACCACATCTTGTTCGGCAAAGGTTTTTGCCTGCCTGATTGCGTTTTTGACAGCTTTCGCGTTTGAGGAGCCGTGCGCTTTTATGACCGCACCGTTGACCCCCATAAGAGGCGCGCCGCCAAATTCCGTATAGTCCATTTTATGTTTGAATTCTGTTAATCCCTCCTTAATCATAAGCGCCGAAATTTTGGTGAAAATGCTTTTCTTATAAATCGCTTTAAGGTTTGCCATCATTGCTCCGGCAACGCCCTCATACATCTTAAGGATTATATTGCCTGTAAATCCATCCGTGACTGCCACTTCGCAGCAGCCGAAGGGGATATCTCTGGCTTCGATGTTGCCGATGAAATTATAATTTGCATTTTTCATAAGTTCGTAAGCTTCAAGCTGAAGCCTGCCGCCCTTTGTTTCTTCCGTGCCGATATTGGCCAGCCCAATTCTCGGCGAAGAAAAACCGAGGACTCTTTTCATATAAATATCGCCCATGACCGCAAACTGATGAAGATATTCCGCGCTGCAGTCAACATTGGCGCCCATATCAATGAGCAGTACCGGCCCGTTATTGGCAGGCATAATGGCTGCGATAGCAGCTCTTTTTACGCCTTTGATTCTTTTAACGATAAAGGTAGCTCCCATAACGAGCGCTCCGGTGGAGCCTGCGCTTACAAAAGCGGAACCTTCGCCTGCGGCAAGTGCTTTCAGCCCGACGGCCATGGAGGTGTTGCCTTTTCCTTTTAAGATATCTGCCGGATGGTCTGTCATAAGCATTATATCCGGAGCATTCATGATTTCCATGGATGCAAGGTCTATACTGTTTGCTGCGGCGCATTTTTTGATTTCGGTTTCGCTGCCGGTCAGCAGTATTTTGACGGATAATTCTTTCACTGCCATTTCGCAGCCTTTTAAAATTTCAAGAGGAGCATTATCACCGCCGAAAGCGTCAACGATTATTCGCATACTTTTACTACCTCCGCAAGCAGGTCTATTCCCCGCTTTGCCAATGCCTCGTACCGCTGCTTTTTATCTCTGATTTTTTCTTCAAACGGCGGCAGAATACCGAAATTGGCGCCCATTGGCTGAAAGTCACGGACATCTTTGCTGCTGATATACTGCGAAAGCGCTCCGGTCATCGTCTCCCGCGGAAAAACCAGCGGCGCTTGACCGTTCATCATTCTCACGGCGTTTATACCGGCTAAAATACCCGAAGCGGCAGATTCCATATAGCCTTCCACACCGGTTATCTGCCCTGCGAAAAACAGGCCCGGTCTTTCCCTGAAACTAAAATCGGCGTTTAAAAGCCGGGGTGAATCGATAAAGGTGTTACGGTGCATGACCCCGTATCTTGCGTACTCTGCGTTTTTCAGCGCAGGGATCATGGAAAAAACTCTTTTCTGTTCGCTGAATTTAAGATTGGTTTGAAAACCGACCAGGTTAAATATCGAACCCGAGCTATTTTCACGCCGCAGCTGCAAAACAGCCCACGGCCGGTGCCCTGTTTTCGGGTCCCTTAAACCTACGGGGCGAAGCGGGCCGAAACGGATAGTATCAAGGCCTCTGGCTGCCATAACCTCAATGGGCATACAGCCCTCGTAAACATCCTTTTTTTTATCGAATTCATGCAGTTCGGCGCTTTCGGCTTCAACAAGAGCCTTGTGGAAGGCTTCATATTCTTCTTTGTTCATCGGGCAGTTGATATAATCGTCTTCACCGCCCCTGTCGTAGCGCGACTGGCTGAAGGTTTTGCTTGTGTCGATGCTGTCGGCCGTAACGATAGGCGCGGCCGCGTCAAAAAAACTCAGCGCTCCGCCGCAAAGAGACTTAATGTTTTCCGCCAACGGAGCCGATGCAAGCGGACCGGCTGCGACAATGACAAGCCCTTCCTCCGGGATATGCGTGATTTCGCGCCTTTCAAGCGTTATCAGCGGTTCGCTTTCGATTTTCTCCGTAACAATGCGGGAAAAAAGATCTCTGTCGACGGCAAGGGCTCCGCCTGCGGGCACAGCGCATTTTTTTGCGCTTTCAATGCACAGAGAACCCAAGAGTTCCATTTCCGCTTTCAGCATTCCGGCCGCGGAAGAAATTCTTAAAGCTTTGAGCGAGTTCGAACATACAAGCTCGGCCAAACCTTCTGATTTGTGGGCGGGAGAATATACTTTCGGCTTCATTTCGGCCAAAGTAACATTTTTGCCGGCTTTTGCCAGCTGCCATGCTGCCTCAACGCCTGCAAGTCCGCCGCCTATTATCAGGACACCGCTCATTTCTCATCCTGCCTGTCGCCTGATTTTTTGG
Organism: uncultured Eubacteriales bacterium; assembly: GCA_964402095.1. Lineage (GTDB taxonomy): Bacteria > Bacillota > Clostridia > Oscillospirales > Acutalibacteraceae > UBA1447. Next base: position 10,721 of record CAYOAW010000003.1, read on the forward strand.
ACTTGCGCTCCGCTTTTGTTTCATATCCGCAGCCTTCGTTCAGGCAGACAATGACACCGAATTTTCTTGAAAACAATGATTTCCCGCATTTGGGGCACACATCTTTAGTCGGTTTATCCCATGTGACAAACTTGCATGCCGGCCAAGTTTCGCACCCGTAGAAAGTATAACCTTTCTTGGATTTTTTTTCAACAACCTTTGCGCCGCACAGAGGGCATCCCGCACCGGTTTCAAGAATCAGCGGCTTGGTGTTTTTACAGTCCGGATAGCCCGGGCATGCAAGGAAACGGCCGAATCTGCCTGTTTTAATGACCATCATTTTACCGCATTTATCGCAAGGGATATCGGTTAAATCTTCTTCAAGCTGAACTTTGACGCCGTCCATATTTTCCTTGGCTGTCTGAAGATCATTTTCGAAACTGTCATAAAACTCGCGAAGCATCTTGATATAGTCTTCGTTGCCTTTTTCCACATCATCCAGCGAGGTTTCCATTTTAGCGGTAAATTTGGTATCAACTATTTTTTGAAAATGTTCTTTTAAAAGAGCGGTTGTAGCCTCTCCGAGTTCGGTCGGGCTCAGGAGTTTCGCGTTTCGGATAACATATTCGCGTTTGATGATGGTTGTTATAATTGTCGCGTAAGTGCTCGGCCTGCCTATACCGTTTTCCTCAAGCGCTTTGATCAGTGTCGCCTCGGTAAAACGGGCGGGCGGCTGTGTGAAATGCTGATTTGACAGCAGTTCTTTAAGTTTCAGACTGTCATGCTCTTTTAGGTCGGGCAATTTGCCGCCGTCTTTTTCTTCGTCATCCGTCATTTCTTCATAAAGCTTCGTGAATCCGTCAAAAGTTACCGAATAGCCGGAAGCGCTGAAAATACAGAAACGGCCTGCCTCGGCTTCAACCTTTGTGGCCGCGGTGATTTCAGCTCTTACGGTTGCCTGTGCGCAGTCCGCCATAAGGCTCGCGATAAAACGTTTCCAAATTAACGCATAAAGTTTATACTGGTCCGAAGTCAGGCTGCTTTTTACCTGTTCGGGGGTAAGTGAAGGGGTCGCGGGACGGATAGCTTCATGCCCATCCTGTGAATTGGCGCGTGATTTGAAGACTCTTTGCTTTTTCGGCAGATAATCCGGACCGAAAGCTTCCGTAATATACTCGTTGCCCAAAGCCCTTGATTCCTCGGAAATTCTGAGCGAGTCAGTTCTCATGTAGGTTATAAGACCGGTGGTTCCGACGCCGGCTATATCGACACCTTCATATAGCTCCTGTGCCGTTTTCATGGTTTTTTGCGCCTGAAAACCAAGCCTTCTGGAGGCTTCCTGCTGAAGGGTTGAGGTGATAAACGGCGGAGCGGGGCTTTTTTGCCGGGTTCCTTTTTTTACGGATTTTACGCTGTAATCAGCGCCGTCTAAACGGGCAAGATAGGTGTCGGCTTGAGCTTTATTGACGATTTTAACCTTTCCGGTTTCATCACCGGTAAAGGCTGCCGAAAAAACCTTGCCACTGCCGGCGGCGAGCTTTGCGTCCAAACTCCAGTATTCATCGGCAACAAAAGCTCTGATTTCATTTTCTCTGTCAACGATAAGCCTTACGGCAACGCTTTGAACGCGTCCTCCGGAAAGGCCTCTGCGTATTTTTTGCGACAAAAAAGGACTCAGCCTGTAGCCGACAAGGCGGTCAAGTATACGGCGGGCTTGCTGGGCGTTTACCAGATCCATATCTACTGACCGGGGGTTGTTCATGCCGTTGGTGATTCCTGATTTTGTAATTTCGTTGAAGGTCACCCTGTTGCCGCTTTGAAGGTTAAGCCCGAGCAGTTCGGCAAGATGCCAGGAAATCGCCTCGCCTTCGCGGTCAGGGTCGGTTGCAAGGATAACGCCGTCGCTTTTCTTTACCTTTGCTTCAAGCTCTTTAACGAGTTTCTCTTTGCCCTTAACAATTGCATATTTCGGCGCAAAGTCGTTTTTAACATCAATGCTGAGCTTCGCGGCCGGCAAATCCCTGACATGCCCCATGGAGGCTGTCACTTCATAGCCCTGCCCCAAATACTTTTTAATTGTTTTCGCCTTCGCGGGGGACTCAACAATAACTAATTTTGACATTTCAAGCTCCTAATCAAAAAAATAACCGGTTAATTTATTAAAGCAGTAAACAGTTTTACATTAATACATATCTTTTGCCGGATGTCAAGGCTATGAATCCGTAAATTTCAAGTTCCGTCAGCGCGGTGAATACTTTGGCCGGCTCGAGTTTTGAGGCCCGCACAATGTCGTCAATGTGCATAGGCTCCGCTGAAAAAGCGGAATAAACAAGCTTTGTGTTTTCAGCCGTCCCTTCCGGCAAAGCCCGTTTTGATTGCTGAGGAACAGCTTTTTTTTCTGTCTGATGCGGAGAAAAATTTTTCGGCGCCCGTACAGACGGCTGTTTTTCGGGTTTTGGCGCGGAAGACCTTTTTGCGCATTGGATGCCCTTTGTGGCGCCAGGAGCTTCTTCAAGAGTTCTTTCAAGCAAATCAATGTCCACCATGCCGGGGTACCGGAAAGCATATTCCTCTAATATATCTGCTGCCGAAAAGACAGGTTTTGCTCCGTCTCTGATAAGCTTGTTTGTGCCGGTATAGGCGGAGTTGATAATGTCGCCGGGAACCGCAAAAATATCACGTCCCTGTTCAAGGGCATAGCCTGCCGTAATGAGGGAGCCGCTTCTTTCACCGGCCTCAATAACAACCGTACCATAGCTTAAGCCGGAAATAAGACGGTTGCGGATAGGAAAGTTCGGGCCGACTGCCTGTGTATCCGGAGGATATTCGCTGATAACCGCGCCGTTCCGCGCTATTTCGGAACGCATTGGAAAGTTGCCCATCAAATAATTCGCGCCGAGACCGCAGCCAAGCACTGCCACGGTTTTTCCGCCTGCAAACAGAGCGCCGGTGTGTGCCGCGCTGTCAATACCGAGCGCGCCGCCGCTGACGACCACTGTGCCGGCCCTCGCAAGGGACGCGCTGAGCCTTCCTGCAACATCAATACTGTAGCGCGACGCGGAACGTGTGCCGACAACCGCGACAGCCATTTTGTCCTTTAAACAGGATAGCTCCCCCCAGGTATAAAGAACCGCGGGGAAATTATTCAGTTTAAAAAGCAAAGGGGGGTAATCTTCGCTGTCCGGCGAGATAAGTTTCCAGCCGTTTTTTTCACATTGCCGTATGACGGGTTCGGCCTGTTCGGGCGAACAGCTTTGAAGGCGTTGAATTTGCCGGCTTGTAAGCGCTCCTGACAGCCGCCATTCGACAGGGCCGGCTTCGTACATTTCTTTTGGATTGGCAAAGCAGGAAAGGATGTCTCCGGTTCTGCCTTGAATACCGAGACCTGTCTGCAGCCAGACCCAATAAGCGCGCATGTCAATATTCATCGCATAAGCTCCCACATAAGGATTGCGGCACCCGCGGAAGCATTAAGCGATTCCGCTTTGCCTTTCATGGGGATAGTAATCTTTTTCGCACAGGCATTTTGGACCTCCCGGCTGATACCGGAACCTTCGTTGCCGATGACACAGATAAATCCGCCTCCGGCATGAAAGCCGGTAATATCCAATGCTTCATTGGAAATTACGGAGGCTATTGTTAGCATACCCTTTTGATTGGCAAAAATCAATAGCGCAGCCAAATCGTCGGTTTCGATGACCGGAAGACGAAGGGAGGAGCCCATTGCCGCCCGCAGCGCTTTCGGATTATAGATATCGCAGCCGCCGCTGACAATCAGCCCCGAAATTCCAAGGGCTTCGGCTGTTCTGCAGATTGCCCCCAGGTTGGAGGGATCCTGGATATTTTCTAAAGCGATATATTTCCCGCTGCAGTCTATTTTATTACCGATTTCCGTTTTGTCAAGTGATTTGCATACACAATAGATACCTTGCGGGGAGCGTGTATCTGAAAGACGGCAGCTTATTTCTTCCGATATCTCATAACATTCCCGGGAGGTTTTTGCGATTATCTCCGCATAACCGGCGTATTTTTCGATAGCTTCAGCAGTGAAAAAAGCCTGTGAAATCTCTGTTTCTCCGGCAGCCGCATCGCTGCACAGGCGGGCACCTTCAAGCAAAAACAGCCCTGAATCGCGCCTGGCGGCTGCGCTGTCTTTCAGCAGCGCCGCAAACTTGATTTTTTCATTGGAACGGCTGATTATTTTATCCATAACTCCCTGCCTTTTGTCAGATTCTCCGTTAACTACTCCTATAATATTATTAAATAATAAAAAAATCAACAATAAAAATAAAAAGGGCAGACGGTGATGTCTGCCCTTGCGGAAATATGAGCTGTAAAAACCTTATCAACAAGAATTACCGGACCTTCATTCAGCTGAAAAAGAATCAGGCAATCTGAGCTTTGACCTTATCGACCAGTGCTGTGAACGCGGCCGGGTCTGCAATGGCAATTTCTGAAAGCATTTTGCGGTTGAGGCTGATGTCCGCCTTCTTAAGGCCGTTTATAAAGGTTGAGTAATTCATTCCGTTCATTTTTGCGGCTGCCGATATGCGGGTGATCCAAAGGCGGCGGAAGTTTCTTTTATTTTGTTTGCGCCCGATGTATGCATACTGGCCGGATTTCATAACTGCTTGTTTTGCGGTCTTAAACAGGCTGCTTTTTGATCCAAAATAGCCCTTAGCGAGCTTTAATACTTTGTTTCTTCTCTTGCGAGTCATCATCGCACCTTTTATACGAGCCATGGTGATTTACCTCCATTAAATTAACTATTAGCTTTTGGCTTATTTGTACGGAATCAAACGCTTGATTTGCTTTTTGTTGGTCACGTCAGCCACAGTAGCTTTGCGCAAATTCCTCTTGCGTTTGGTATTCTTTTTTGTCAGAATGTGCGACATATAAGCGTGCGAACGAATAGGCTTGCCTGTTTTGGACATTTTGAAACGCTTCTTTGCCCCACTGTGTGTTTTAATTTTGGGCATGTTTTTTTCCTCCTTGTGGTTTTATATATTTTATTTCTATTTGACAGCCTTTGGCGCAAGGAACATCAGCATTTGGCGGCCTTCAAGCTTTGCGGGTTTTTCGATGTTTGCTATATCCGCACAGGCTTCGGCAAACCGGTTCATATTTGTGAGACCGATGCCGGGGTGAGCCATTTCGCGGCCTCTGAAGCGTATGGAGGCTTTTACTTTGTCCCCCCCGAGAAGGAATTTTCTTGCATGGTCAACCTTTGTGTCAAAATCGTGGACATCAATTTTAAGCGAAAGCCGTATTTCTTTGATTTCCACAATCCGCTGGTTTTTCTTTGCTTCTTTTTCCCTTTTAGACTGTTCAAAACGATACTTGCCGTAATCCATAATTTTACAGACAGGCGGGGTTGCCTGAGGAGCGATTTTGACCAAGTCAAGGTTTCTTTCTTCCGCGAGTTTCAAAGCTTGCGCTGAAGACATAATCCCCAATTGTTCTCCGTCGTCCGTAACCACCCTGATCTCTTTGTCACGGATTTCCTCGTTGAGTTGTATTTCTTTATTACTGATATGAAAGCACCTCCCGAATGCAGTTTTTAAAATCAAAGCGGGGGCAGCTGTCCACTGTCCCCGCATAAATCAACACATTGACCGGGGCAAAATACCCCGTCCGGTATTGACCTTGCGGCGGACAAAACCCCGAAGGTGAGAACAACAGGCGTTTGCCTTTACTGCTCTGCTTTATTGTAGAAGTATTCTAACAGCGGGGAACTGAAATGTCAAGCGTTTTTTTGATAAAATTCCGCGGAAAATGATTTATTCCCCGCAGTTACAGCTTCCGGTACTTTTTCAGCGCCGTAACATTCAATAAAAACAGGAAGAGAATAACCGCCAGAAGAGCATAGATATACTGCTGAATTTCTCCGATACCGTAACCGCGGACCATCACATTTTCAAGCCCTGTGCAGCCGTAATAGACCGGCATGATGTATGCGAGTTTGCCAAGCCCGTAAGGAAACGTGTCTATCGGGATAAGCCCCGAGAAAAAGATCTGCGGAATGACGACAACAGGGATGAACTGCATTACCTGAAATTCGTTATTGGCAAAGATGGAGACGAAAGCACCCAGCGAAACGGCTGTAAACGCCAGCAGCACCATCAGCAGCACTGCCAGCAAAAGAGACCCCGCAAAATCCATCCCTAAAACATATTTTGTGTAAAGCGTAACAAGTACGCTTTGCGCAGCGGCGAAAATACCGAAGCCGAGCGTGTAACCCGCAATGACTTCCCAGCGCCTTACGGGGGTTGTCATAAGCCTCTCCAGCGTTCCGTTCTCCCGTTCTCTTACAAAGGATATGCCCGATATGATAAAAACGAAGAAAAAGGAAAGAACTCCAAGCAGCACATAACCTAAAGAGTTGAAAGATGTGTCGCCGTTTCCGCCGTAAAGATAGGTGATGTTCATGCTGCCCATGGGATAAATGTCCGCTAAGGCGGCCTTAAACGCTTCTGTTATTTTCAGCGCTTTTGAGTTGCCCGAATCCAGCATTTTTATATGAATGCCGCTCATATCCATCGTTGCGACCGCATCAGCTTTGCTGTTTTTCAGCAGCGTATCGGCGTTCTCTCCGCTTTCAACAACCGTAACACGGACATTCTGCTTTTTAAGTTCCGCCACGACAGACGCCGGGAAACTTTTTTCGATGGTGATTTTGGGCATATAAGAGCTTTCCCCAAGCAGGAGATAAAGAAGGCTCAGAATCAGCAGGGGGGCGGCAAGCATCAGCACAAGGGTGCGTTTGTCGTTTATCATCTGTTTATAAATTCTTGCGATAAGACCTTTCATATTGCCTCACCCGCTTCCTGTGCCTTGAAAAACAGCTCCTCAAGACATCCGTTCTTTGTTTTTGCAGTAAGATTTTCAAGGCTGTCGTTTTCGATCAGACTGCCGTTATAGATTAATGCCGCTCTTTGGCACCTTGCTGCCTCGTCCATAACATGGGTGGAAACAACGATTGTTTTGCCGGCCAGGCGAAGAGCCTCGAATTGGTCCCAGATGACTTTGCGGAGTACGGGGTCAATGCCCACCGTCGGCTCGTCCAGCAGAAGGATATCCGGATCGTGCAGCAGCGCGATTGCCAGGGAAAGCCGTTTCCGCATACCGCCGGAGTAATTTGCCGCTAAAAGGTTTTGGTCATTCTGCAAGTCCACCAGCTCGAGTATTTCTTTAACACGCTGTCTGAGTTTATCTTTTGGCAGCTTGAAAAGTCTGCCGAAAAACAACAGATTGTCTTTGCCTGTCAGATCGGTGTAAATGGCATCGGACTGCGGCATAAAGCCGATGCTTTTAATGACAGACATGTCCGGGATGCGTTTGCTATTAATCATTATTTCGCCTTCGTCGGGTTTGATGGCACCGGTAATCAGCCTGATCAGTGTTGTTTTTCCCGAACCGGAAGGCCCCAAAAGGCATAGGATTTCACCGGCCTGCGCTGTAAGCGAAACGTTTTTTAAAACGCTTTTATTTCCGAAACTTTTGCTGATGTTTATCATTTCAATGCTCTTGCCCAAACATATGCACCGCCTGTCGATTTAAATATGTCTGCATAATAGCACAACGCGCGGCGAAAATCCATTGTTTATTCTTATGCGGCGGTTTCTTTTTCAAAATTCTTTAAGGTTTATATTTACAACTGAAAAGAAATGTTGTATTATGCACATAATCGGATAAATAAAATATGCAGTCGAAGAAAGGGAGAATTGAAAATGGTAAAAAAGATTTTGTCCGCCGTTATGTGCGCAGTTTTGGTTTTTACCGCGTTTTCCGCAGTTTTTTCAGCCAGTGCCGCAAGCAGCTCGCTTGCCCTTAAAATTTCCGGCGTTAATATTTCCGTAAAAGGCGAAAGCTGTTCCGTCACAATCACGGTTACTGAAAATCCCGGCATTAAATCTCTTCTTCTGAAATTAAACTACGACACGGCTGTTCTTACACTTACCGGGGCGGCCAACGGAAGCATTCTCCCCGGTACGACATTAGTCAAGAGCGATATGACGGCAACACCGTATGTTCTTTACTGGATGGATTCAAATAACGGGAGCAGCGCAACCACCGGAACACTTGTAACGCTGAATTTTACTTACAAATCCAGCTTTAAATCAACGGATATTACCGTTTCAAGCGCCGAGGCTAAAGGGGTTACAGGCAGCTCCGTCCCGGTTTTGGCGACAAACGAAAAAGCTTCTATGGGAATCAGTGAGATTTTCAACCTGATAAAAAATGTGTTCAGCAGAATCTCGGACTCTAAAATTTTCAATGAGATAGGCAATTTCTTCAAATCCATTTATAATTTTATAACGGACGTAATCGGCCTGACGAAAGCCCTTTCCTGAAAGTGCTGACCGCACCGTGCAGCCGCTGAAATCACTGAATAAAATGTCGACTGGGTTTCGACCAACGAAAATGTCGCCACGGTCAGCGCGAGCGGTTTGATAACGGCAACGGGCACGGTTAACGCCACCATCATTGCAGAAACGGCTGACGGCGAATTCACGGCCACCTGCGCGGTAACGATCACCAATTCCGGGCGACGGGGCTGGCTACAACGGGATAAACGGTTTTTATAATTTACGGGCTGCCTTTCGCGATCATGCATCGCAAAGGCAGCCCGATTTGGTTTATGAAAACATACCTATTGTCATCCTAACCACAGGTATGTGGTTTACCTGAACGCATTGAAGAATCATTAATTAAAAAATGGCTGAGATCCTTCGTCGCAAGCTCCTCAGGATGACATCGAGGGCGAACTATGTTCGTCCGTGTAAACCCCGGAACAATTTATTGCGGTTTAATTTTTTTCGGGGTATAACCCGAAAGATACCCAAAAAATCCGAAGTTCATCGGGTTATAATCTTAGGTTTCTAATAACAATGTTGTAAGAGCAGCTTGCGGTCACACCGAAAATATGACATTTAAGTGACAATAAATCAAAATATTTTGATTTATTTTGACATATGAATCAAAAATGTCTTTTTCAAGCCCGCCTATTCCATTCGTATATCGGTTAAAAATTTCGGATTTGCGAACAGCATCAAATCCGTTCTGCTTTATGCTGTGTTTTGCATATTACGCAAAACAACCTGAATAATAATTTTGTCCGTTTGCCGGAAACACTGAATTATCGAGCCGGTGTCACGGTTATTTTACAGGTCACGGTTTTGTTGCCGCCGGTTGCGGAGCAGGTGATAATTGTGTTTCCTGCGCCCACCGCCGTGACTTTACCCGAACTGTCAACTGTCGCAACCTTTGTATTGCCGGATTTCCAGGTGACATCTTTATTGGTGGCGTCGCTCGGAGAGAGTGTAACTTTAAATGTCCCGCTTTTACCGACAGGCCATTTCAAAGTGGTTGCGTTCAATTTGACGGAGGTCACCGGTTTGCCGAAGGTAGTTGTTGAATATCTGTTCCATGTGTCGAAAAATCCTGTGTTGCCGCTGATGTAATACACCTTAAATCCAGAAGCAGCATCGTAGAATAACGTACAGTAGTCATCATCCATTGCAATTGATGGGGCATTGCCAAAAAAATAAGCTTTTTTTAAGTTTGTGCAGCCATAAAACGCGGCATAATCGATAAAAGTAACACTGCTTGGTATGGTCACCGTGGTTAGTTTATTACAACCGGAGAACGCAAAATAACCGATAGTATTCACGCTGTCCGGTATCACATATTGTCCCGATCTGCCGTTCGGATAGCGAAGCAAAGATGTTTTTGCTTTGTTGAACATTACGCCGTCAAGACTCGAATAAGAATTGTTGTTCTGATTAACGTTGATCTGAGTCAGATTATCACATCCCGTAAACGGCTTATCATAATCACCGAATTTTACATGGCTTCCCAAGGTCATTTTTGTTAGCCTTCCGCAAAAACTAAATGCGCCGGATTCAATAGCTGCAACACTTTCCGGAACCGTGTACTCTCCAGGCTTTCCGCACGGATACTGAATAAGAGAAGTTATTGTTTTGTCGAACAGCACGCCGTCTCGGCTTGAAAATATTGTGTTATTTTTATCCACAACGATTTCTTTCAGCGCTGAACTGTTTGTTAATGTGTTCCTTCCGATAGAAGTTACACTTTTGGGAATGGTCAAACTTGTCAGTCCGGTACAATCTCTGAATGCTTCTTCACCGATATTTGTAATGTTATCCGGAATAATATAGTTTCCTTTTTTATTGCACGGGTACCGGATAAGAGCGGTATTGATATTATCAAACAGTACTCCGTCGTGACTTGAATAGAACAAGTTTTTGCTGTCGACAATGAATTGAGTCAGACTTTTGCAGCCAAAGAAATTAATATTATCAAGATTCTTAACGCCGCGCCCAATTGTTACGCTGGTCAGTCCGCTGCAATAATAAAAATTATAATTGTCAATCATTCTAACGCTGTCCGGTATGGTAACGGCGGTTAGTTTTTTACAGCTATCAAATGCAAACTCACCGATTTCAATTACGCCGCCCGGAATCACATAAGCGCCGGTTTTGCCGTTCGGGAATTGTATGAGAGAAGTTTTCAGTTTGTTAAATAATACGCCGTCTTTGCTTGAGAATGACCGGTTTTTGCTGTCTACGATTATTTCATTCAATCTGTCGCAATCCATGAATGCTCCCACGCCAATGCGTTTCACTGTATTTGGGACCGTTATGCTCTTCATGCGGTTACAATTGTTAAATGCATCTTCGCCAATAGAAACCACACTGTTTGGGATGGCAATACCGGCTAATCCGGAATAATAGAATGCTCTATATCCAATAGAAGTGACGCTGTTTGGAATGGTAACATCGGTCAGATTTGAGCAAAACTCAAATGCGCCACTGCCAATATCGGTTACACTGTTCGGGATAGTTACTTTCTCGAGGCCGGAGCAAGAGCTGAAGGTTTCTTGACCAATACTTTTTATTCGGTTTGAGATATTTATGCTTTTTAGCCCTGTACAACCTGCAAATGTATAATTGCCGAGGTTAGTAACACTGTTTGGAATGTTTAAGCATTTAAGTCCCGTACAATCTGCGAAAGCAAACCAGCCAATATTTGTTACACTGTTTGGTATGGTTAAAGTCGTTAATCCCGCGCACCCTTTAAAAGCATTCTCGGTAATAGTGGTTACGCTGTCTGGAATTGTTACACCGGTCATCTTCGAACAATTTTCGAATGCGCCATTAAATGCTTCTTCACCCATATAATTATAAGCGGTACCGCCTATTTCGTTCACCTGATATCCGCCCAGTTTGCTTGGAATGGTTACAATTCCACCTTTGCCGGAATATTTTGTAATTTTGGCTTTTGAGTCTGCTATTATATAGGTATAGTCCCCGCTTTGCGCTGCAAATACCGGAATAATTCCCATCGGAAACATTGCCGTGACCATAGCCATTAACAACAGAACGGATAGTATTTTTTTCATGTTAAATTCCTCCTGCTCATTTTTCCCAATTGTTTCCATGAAAGATTTATAACGCGAAAAAGGTGCTCAATATTTACCTAATGCAATTATATCAACATCAAAACGACAGCTGTAATTTGGATATTACCCATTGGTAAAACTGCTTGAAATTATGCAACAAATATCTTCTTTTTGGCTCTTATATTTTAATTCAGAATAATTATGTATATATATTATGGTATACTATTAAAAATATGCAACACTAATAAGGAGATAAATTATGGCTGACATTTATATGGCACTTTCCGCCGTTGTCAAGGGGATGGAAGAGGCGCTTCAGGCGAACGGATTCGCGGCTGTTTACCCCCAGGGGGTTAAAAAAGGAGAGCTGCCCGCAGTAACCGAGGGCGGCCGCATAACGGTTGATTATGCCGGTGAAAAAGGAACAATCCGCTTAGAGCATTTCGATAATAAAATCGCGCTGCTGTATGCCGAAAAAAGCAAGGCGGACACGGCGGAACCTGCCTTCGGGCAGCTGTCCCTTTCTTTGCTTGACCCGGGCACTGCGGACGAAAAAGACTATAAATATATTGCCGATGAATTTTCCGAGTCAATCACGAAACAGTGCGGCGGAAAAGTGAAAGCCGGCGGGGTAACCAAGCTTCCGCCTCCGGTTTCCAAAGCCGCCGCGAAAAGCGGCGCAGTTTCCTATGACGCCAATACGCTCGGCAGCAGGTTTACGGTGATGTTCCCTGAGCTGCGCGCCGCGTACAAGGATAATATTGACAAATACGGCCAGTTTCTTGCGGAAGATTTTTTTAAGAATTACGGAACAGCCGTTGTTCTTGATGTAATAAGGCAGAACGACAAATTGAAGATGAAAAAACTTTTCGGGCTGCTGAATGAAATCTATGAGGATGGCACCAATGAAATCCAGAGCCTTATCGCCGTTTCGATACTCGGCTCGATGGGCAATGACCAGGAGATGCTGGCAAATTGTGTGGATTATATGTGCAAGGACATGTGCGCCCCGGTCATTCAAATCAATAAGTACCTTGCGTCAAGGGGCGGCAAAGGCGCGAGAATGCGGCTTGAAAATCCGCCTCTTTACAAGCCGAAAAAAGCAAAAAAGAAAAATCCGATAACCAGCGCGCTCGGGATGTAAGGCAAAAGGACTATTTATAAATCTGTAGAAAACACGAAAGATGCAGGAGGTTCCGGTTTGGATAACGATAACAAAATCAGCGACATTGAAAATATTATTAATCCCGATGATCTTGAAATAATGGACACCGCCGTCACTGAAGTTTATGATGAAACCACTATTCAGGTGCTTGAAGGGCTTGAGGCGGTCCGTATGAGGCCCGGCATGTACATCGGTTCAACAGGCCCGAGGGGACTGCACCACCTTGTCTATGAAATTGTGGACAACTCTATTGATGAAGCGCTTGCCGGTTTTTGCACCCATATCGAGGTGGAAATACTGCCCGGCGATATTATATCGGTGAAAGACAACGGCAGAGGCATCCCGGTTGGCATCAATGAAAAACTCGGACTGCCGTCGGTTACGGTTGTTCTCACTGTTTTACACGCGGGCGGTAAATTCGGCGGCAGCGGCTATAAGGTTTCCGGCGGGTTGCACGGCGTCGGTTCCTCCGTGGTCAATGCCCTTTCCGAATGGCTGGAGGTCGAAGTGTCCCAGGACGGGCATGTTTACCGGCAGAGGTTTGCGCGGGGCAAGGTTGAAACCGATTTGGCCGTTATCGCCGATTCAAACGAAAACGGCACCTTGATCAGGTTTAAGGCGGATCCCGAGATTTTCATGGAAACCACCGTGTATGATTTTGAAACACTTGAACGCCATTTAAGGGAATCTGCGTTTCTTAACGCCGGTTTAAGCATTAAACTCAGTGATTTCAGGGACAGCGACAATATTGTTGAAGAGACTTTTTGTTACGAGGGCGGTATCGCAAGCTTTGTCGAATATTTGAATCAAAGCAGAGGGCTTGTCCCTTTGCATGAGCCGCCAATGCATTTCTGCATGGTCAGCGGAGACCGCTGCGCGGAAATTGCGATGGCCTATAATGACAGCTACAATGAAACGGTTCTTTCTTATGCCAACAATGTGCATACGGTAGACGGCGGAACGCATGAAACGGGTTTTAAAAACGCGCTGACAAGAGTTTTCAACGATTACGGGCGAAAATACGCCATATTGAAAGAAGCGGATAAAAATCTTTCCGGCGATGATGTCCGGGAAGGCCTGACGGCTGTTATCAGCGTCAAATTGACCGATGCGCAGTTTGAGGGGCAAACAAAAGGCAAACTGGGCAATACCGATATTACGCAACTGGTATCCTCGACCCTTTATGATAAACTGATGACCTGTTTTGAGGAAAATCCGTCAATTGCCAGGTCCATTTTCACCAAGGCGCTTGAGGCTTCAAGAGCAAGAGAGGCAGCGCGCAAAGCAAGGGATTTAGCACGGCGCAAATCCGCGCTTGAAAACAACTCGCTGCCGGGGAAACTTGCAGACTGTACGGAAAAAGACCCTTCCGTAACAGAGCTTTATATCGTCGAGGGAGATTCGGCAGGCGGTTCCGCAAAGGCGGGAAGAGACAGGCGTTACCAGGCGATTTTGCCCCTTTGGGGTAAAATGCTGAATGTCGAAAAGGCGAGGCTTGACAAAGTTATAGGCAACGAAAAGCTTATGCCTGTTGTCACTGCGCTGGGCACCGGCATTGACGAGGACTTTGAGCTTTCAAAGCTGCGTTATGATAAAATCGTCATTATGGCCGATGCCGATGTCGACGGCGCGCATATCCGTACGCTGCTGCTGACTTTTTTCTTCCGTTATATGCGGCCTTTAATTGAAAACAACCATATTTATATTGCACAGCCGCCGCTTTTTAAAGTGAGCAAAGGCAAAAAGCATTTTTACGCTTTTTCCGATGAGGAGAGGGACCGTTATATAGCGGAGATGGGCGGAAGCTGCGATATTCAGCGGTATAAAGGCCTCGGTGAAATGGATGCCCAGCAGCTTTGGGAAACTACTATGGACCCCGAATTCCGTATCATGCTGCTGATTTCCCTGGAGGATGCCGTAAAAGCCGATGAGACCTTTTCGATTTTAATGGGGGACAAGGTGGAACCGAGAAGAGAATTTATCGAGAAAAACGCAAAATATGTCCAGAACTTGGATATTTAAGCAGCAAACCATTTAATGCAATTTACAGGATTTAGAAGGGACATAAATATATGAGCTTTGACGAACTTTCGGTTGCCAACCAAAAAATAATAGATGTAGATATAAATAAAGAGGTGCGCAAGTCGTTTCTGGACTATTCGATGTCCGTTATTGTTGCCCGCGCGCTGCCCGATGTTCGCGATGGTTTAAAGCCGGTTCACCGCCGGATACTCTACACGATGTTTGAAAATAATTTAACACCGGACAAAGCCTACCGTAAATGCGCGGATACGGTCGGTTCGGTTTTGGGGCGTTACCATCCGCACGGTGACGCGTCGGTATATGACGCAATGGTCCGTCTGGCGCAGGATTTTTCCATGCGGTACATGCTGGTGGACGGCCACGGAAACTTCGGCTCGGTGGATGGGGACCCGCCGGCTGCTTACCGTTATACAGAGTCAAGGATGAGCAAAGTTTCCCTCGAAATGCTCACCGATATCGAAAAAGAAACCGTCAGTTTTTCGCCAAACTATGATGACCGCCTGAAAGAACCGGATGTATTGCCTTCGCGTTTCCCGAATCTTCTTGTAAACGGCTCAACAGGCATCGCCGTCGGCATGGCAACCAATATCCCTCCTCACAATATGCGTGAGGTTGTTGACGGTATGTGCTGCCTGATAGACAATCCCGACGCAAGCCTGGAAGATTTAATGGAACATATTAAAGGCCCGGATTTCCCGACGGCCGGTATTATTATGGGCAGGGCGGGTATCCGCTCCGCATACGGAACCGGCAGGGGAAAGATTACTGTCCGTGCCAGAGCCGAAATTATTGAGAATAAAAACGGGCGTTTCTCAATTGCCGTATCGGAACTTCCGTACCAGGTTAACAAAGCAAGGCTTATTGAAAGTATAGCGGACCTTGTCAAGGATAAAAGAATTGAAGGCATATCCGATGTCAACGACTATTCCTCGCGTGAGGGGATGAATATGGTTGTTGACCTGAAACGGGACGCAAATCCACAGGTTGTTTTAAACCAGCTTTATTCGTTTACCCAGCTGCAATCCACCTTCGGCGTGATTATGATAGCGCTTGTAAACGGTGAGCCGAAAGTTTTAACCTTAAAGGAAGTATTGCAGCATTATATAAAATTCCAATGCGAAGTGATTACACGCCGTACGCGGTATGATTTGCGCAAAGCACAGGAGCGCGCACATATTTTGGACGGTTTGATGATCGCCCTTGATTTTATTGATGAGGTTATCGCAATGCTGAGAGCCGCCAAGAGCATTCCGGAAGGCAAAACAGCCCTTATGGAACGCTTTGGGCTTGATGACCTTCAGGCACAGGCGATCGTTCAAATGCGCCTCGGCCAGTTAACCGGCCTTGAAAGAATGAAAATTGAAGAAGAACTTGCCGCGCTTAAGCTGAAGATTGCCGAGTTTATTGAAATTCTCGGCGATGAAAACAGAGTGCTTGCAATCATCAAAGAAGAAGTTAAAGTAATCAGGGACAAGTACGGCGATGATCGCCGCACGGAGATTGTCAATGTCAGCGGAGAGGTTGACATTGAGGACCTGATCCCCGAGGAAACCTGTGTTATCACCATGACGGACCTTGGCTATATCAAACGGCTGCCGATGGATACCTACAGCTTGCAACGCAGAGGCGGGCGCGGGGTGAAGGGCATGACACGCAGGGAAGAGGATGTTGTCCAGACAATGTTCACCTGTTCTACCCATGATTATGTCATGTTTTTCACAACAAAAGGCAGAACCTACCGTCTGAAAGGCTATGAAATTCCGGAAGGCTCGCGTACAAGCAAGGGTATGAATATTGTCAATCTGCTGCCGGTGGAGGGCGAGGAAAAAATTTCGGCAATGATCAGAGCGCCGAGAGTTGAAGAAGGCCAGTTCCTCTGTATGGTCACCCGCAAGGGCATCATTAAGCGCACGGCATTGGATGCCTATAAAAATGTAAGAAAGAGCGGCGTTATCGCGATCAACCTTGATGACGATGATGAGCTTGCCTGGGTAAAATTAACAAACGGCAACGATGATTTACTGGTTGCCACCCGCAAGGGCATGTGTATCCGTTTTAATGAAAATGACGCGCGGCCGCTCGGCAGAACGGCAAGGGGTGTCAAGGCGATTACGCTTAAGTCCGGCGATGCGGTTGTCGGCATGGATGTTTTGAAGGAAGGCAAAACTGTATTTACCGTCAGCGAGACAGGCTACGGGAGACGCAGCGAGATCGATAATTTCCACCTGCAATCAAGAGGCGGCAAGGGCGTCATCAATTACAAGGTGAAAACATACGGGGATGTTGCTTCGACAATAGCCATCAACGATGATGACGATTTAATTCTGATTTCGTCAGACGGCATTGTTATAAGGATACCCGCAGCGGATATCAGCGTTTTCGCAAGGCCTTCCAAGGGCGTAAGAGTTATGAAAGTAACGCAAGGCGAGCGGCTTGTAACGGTTACTTCGGCCGAATCCGATGAATCCGAATCCGAGGGTAATACATCTGATGACAGCGAATCCGGTCAAAACGGAGAGCGGGAAGAACCGGAACAGGCTGATGATGAAGGCTGAAAACAGGCGCTCTTACAAAAAACTTGCCAATAAGGCTTATTTCTGATAAGATAGGGATACATTAACGGCGACAGATACCTTAAGGAGGGTAATTGAATGAATATTGCACTGATGGCGCACGATTCAAAAAAAGAATTGATGACCCAGTTTTGCATCGCATATTGCGGAATATTAAGCCGGCATTCGATTTGTGCAACGGGTACTACGGGCAAACTTGTCAGTGATGCCACCGGTTTGGATATCCAGTCTTTCTTGAGCGGAGAGCAAGGGGGAGACCAGCAGATCGCCGCAAGAATCGATTGCAACGAGATTGATGTTTTGCTGATGTTCCGGGATCCCAACGGGCGGAAACCTCATGAGCCGAACGAAGAGAATTTGCTTAGGCTCTGCGATGTGCACAGTGTTCCGTTTGCCACGAATCTGGCAACTGCCGAAGCGATTATTCACAGCCTTGACCGGGGAGACTTGGACTGGCGCGACATAGTCAATCCTAAAAAATAATGAGGTAAATTACCATGGTCAAGGCCATAAAAGGCACACAGGATGTTTTGCCTTCACAGGTTTACAATAACCAATTTGTTGAAAATACCATGCTCAATATAGCGGGGAAATTCGGTTTCAAAGAAATACGAACCCCCGTTTTTGAGTTTACCGAGCTTTTTACCCGTTCGGTGGGTGACACCACGGATGTTGTGCAGAAGGAAATGTATACTTTTGACGATAAGGGCGGGCGCTCGATTACTTTGCGGCCTGAGGGAACAGCGGGGGCGGTGCGTGCCTTTTTGGAGCACGGCCTTTTCAATGAACCTTTTCCGCAGAAGGTTTGCTACCTAACCTCCTGCTATCGTTATGAAAAGCCGCAGGCAGGCAGATTGCGCGAATTTCATCAGTTCGGTGTGGAGTGCCTTGGGGCGGCGGCACCTGCTGCGGATGCAGAAGTAATATCCCTTGCCAATGAAATATTCACTTTTTTAGGCGTAAAGAACCTGAATCTTGAAATCAATTCAATTGGCTGCCCCGAATGCAGAAAGAAATATCATGCGGCGCTGAAATTATATTTCAAGGCAAATGAAAATGAGCTGTGCCCCACCTGTATCGGCAGGATGGAAAAAAATCCGATGCGGATACTGGATTGCAAAAGTCCGGTTTGTTCGCGGATTGCCAAAAATGCTCCGGTGATGTTGGATTATATCTGCGAAGAATGCAGAGCGCATTTTGAATCGGTTAAAAAATACCTTGATACGATGCAGATTTGTTTTTCGATCAATCCGCGTATTGTCCGCGGGCTGGATTACTATACAAGAACCGTTTTTGAATTCGTTTCAAAAGAGATCGGCGCGCAGGGCACCGTTTGCGGAGGCGGGCGTTATGACGGGCTTGTTGAGGAAATGGGCGGCCCGTCCGTACCGTCGCTCGGATTTGGCATGGGGATTGAAAGGCTTTTGCTTTTATTAAAAGCACAGGGAGTCGAATTGCCTCAGCCTGCCGGCTGCCAGCTGTATATAGCCTCTATCGGCGAAAGAGCCTCAGCCATGGCGGCGAAGCTTGCCAAGGAACTCAGAACCGCCGGCATCAGCGCCCAGTTTGATGTTGTCGGCCGTTCGGTAAAGGCGCAAATGAAATTTGCGGACAAAACCGGTGCCGCATATACAATTGTTTTAGGTGATGACGACCTTGAAAAGGGCGAGGTCAGCCTGAAAAAAATGGACAACGGAGAAACCAGGCCGATAAAGCTTAGCTGTTTTACAGACGAATTTATGAATGAAACAATCCGGCAGGCGACATGTGATTTGCAGAAAGCTTTGGCGGACTGAATTGATAACGGTTAGATTGCAGAGAACATAAGACCAAAAGGGCAGACGATACTGTCTGCCCATAACAATTTGTAGGGGGCTGTTCCGTCAAGCTTCGGGTTTGCCGGGATTGACCGCCGTAACATTAAGTCAGAGGGATGGGAATTGATATGGACTTTATGTCAGGAACAAAAAGAACACACTATTGCGGAGTAATTCGCGCGGGCGATATTGGCAAAGATGTCACCGTTGCCGGCTGGGTGCAGCGGCAGCGTGACCTTGGAGCGCTGATTTTTATTGATTTGCGTGACCGTGAGGGAATCGTTCAGCTTGCTTTTGACGATAATACCGATAGGCAAGTATTTGAAAAGGCTGCTGCTGCCCGCAGCGAGTTTGTGCTCATGGCTACGGGCACTGTCCGCGAACGTTCTTCTAAAAACAAGGATATCCCGACCGGTGACATTGAAATTGAGGTTAAAGAACTTAAGATTTTAGCAAAAAGCGAAACAACGCCTTTTGAAATTGTAGAGAACTGCCAAACCTCCGAATTGACCCGTCTCAAATACCGGTACCTGGACCTTCGCCGTCCGGATTTGCAAAGGAATATCCTGATGAGGCATAAAATCAGCAAGATTACAAGGGATTATTTTGATGAGAACGGTTTTATAGAAATAGAAACACCGATATTAATCCGGTCGACACCCGAAGGCGCGCGTGATTTTATTGTGCCAAGCCGTGTTCACAAGGGCAGTTTTTACGCATTGCCGCAGTCGCCGCAATTGTATAAACAGCTTTCAATGGTGGCCGGTTTTGACCGTTATATGCAAATAGCACGCTGCTTCCGCGACGAGGATTTGCGGGCGGACCGCCAGCCGGAATTTACGCAGATTGACCTTGAAATGTCTTTTGTCGACATTGAGGATGTTCTTGCCATCGGCGAGGGATATATTCACCGGGTATTTCAAGATGCGCTCGGCATTGATGTGCCGACGCCGATATTGAGATTAACCTACCATGACGCTATGGAGCGCTTCGGTTCGGATAAACCCGATACCCGGTACGCTATGGAATTGTTTGATTTGAGCGAAACCGTCAGAAACTGCGGTTTCAGCGTTTTTACAGGTGCCGTTGAGGGCGGAGGGAGTGTTCGCGGAATTACCGCGAAAAACGCCGCCTCCGTTCTGACACGAAAAGAAATTGACAAGCTTACGGAATTTGTGAGGGGGATCGGCGCAAAGGGGCTTGCGTGGATCAGGATGAATGAGGATGGCACAAATACTTCCTCTTTCGCTAAATTTATGACCGAGGATGAAATGCAGGCGATTATGACGACTGCGGACGCGAAAGCCGGAGATGTTGTGCTCATCATCGGCGATACAAAAAATTCCCATGTGCTTTTAACATTGGGCGCATTGCGTGCCGCGGTTGCGAAACAGCTGGATATAATCCCAAAGAATCAATACAATTTCCTTTGGATCACCGAATTTCCGTTCTTTGACTGGGATGAGGAAACAGAAACATTCGTCGCCATGCACCATCCGTTCACCGCGCCGATGGACGAATGTCTCGAATACCTTGAAACCGACAAGGCAAAAGTCAGGGCAAAAGCCTATGACCTGGTGCTCAACGGCATTGAACTCAGCAGCGGTTCAATCCGTATTACCAACCCGGATTTGCAGAAGCGTATCTTCTCGCTTCTGGGGCTCAGCGATGAGGAGGCCTATTCAAAATTCGGCTACCTGACCGATGCTTTTAAGTACGGCGCACCTCCGCACGGCGGCATGGGACTCGGTTTGGACAGGTTGATTATGCAGATGCTTGCCTGCGAAAGCCTGCGCGATGTGGTTGCCTATCCCAAGGTGCAAAACGCCTCGGAGCCGATGACGGAATGCCCAGCAGGGGTGGATGAGATACAGCTGAAGGATTTGGGGCTGAAGCTGGTACAGGACTGAATATAGGGGGTGCCAACATGGTTGAACAAGTGTTTACATTGGCTGCCGGCAACGAAAAAACCATAGAAAAAGTTATCCTGGATGAAAATCTGCATTATCTGCATATGATTTTTAATAAGGATGAAGGGACTCCCGAGCATTTTACAAACGGAAATCTTTATATGACTGTTTTAAGGGGCACACTTTCCATTTGCCTTGCCGACCAGGATGTTCATGAATATAAAGCGGGCAGCATTTTAAAAATTCCGGGCAACATTAAAATGACGGCGAAAAATATGCACCCGGATACTCTCGAAATAACCGTTGTGAAAGCCCCCGCTCCGAAGTCATAAAGTTATGCATTTATAGCCTTGAAAGCGTGAAACAGCGTTTTCAAGGCTTTTTTCGGGTTTAGCGCGCAGCGGTTCAGCAAACGGCATTTTAACAGGACTGCGGAGAAAACTTTTACCCCTTATTTTATATACGGGAACCCGGATCTTTGATATATGATAATATAAAAAATTATATCTTGTAAACATAATGAATAAGTGATATAATTTACTAAAAATCGGGGAATGTTTTGTTGATTTACTACAATAAATCGATAAAGTTTGAACTTGAAACAGGTTTTAATCTGTAAACCGGAGTGATAATTTATGTGGAAATATGTATTGAAAAGGGTCGCGCTGGCAATATTTACAATATTCATTATTATTGCGATAACATTCTTTGTTATGAATGCGATACCCGGCGGACCTTTTCAAACGGAGAAAGCTCCGGACCCGGCTGTTCAAAAGATGCTGATGCAGCGGTATAATCTTGACAAACCTCTTTGGGAGCAGTTTTTTATCTATCTCGGTAATATTTTCCACGGAGATTTCGGTATTTCGCTTAAAAACGGCAGAGAAATTTCCACCATTATCGGTGAGTCCTTCAGAATATCGGCGGAGATAGGCGGTATCGCAATTGTTGTGGCTCTTATCCCCGGTCTTATTTTCGGTTCCTTGGCGGCATTGATGCGAAACCGCTGGGAAGACAGGCTTATTATGTTTTCTTCCACTGTTTTTGTGGCAGTGCCGAGCTTTGTCCTTGCGACGATCCTGCTGCTGATTTTCAGCCTTAAACTGAAATTAATACCTGTTTGGACAGTTGACAATCCGAATTATCTTTTGCCGATTATCGCGCTCGCGCTTTACCCGATGTCCTACATTACGAGGCTGACAAAGTCGAGCATGCTGGACGCTCTCGGGCAGGACTATGTAAGAACGGCAAGGGCGAAAGGCGTTTCCGAAACACGGATAATTTTCAAGCATGCGCTTCGAAATGCTTTAATTCCCGTCATAACCTACCTCGGGCCGATGACGGCATATATCATTACAGGCAGCCTTGTGGTTGAAACGGTTTTTACAATAGGGGGGCTGGGCACAAAATTTGTTTCCTCAATCAACAACAGGGATTATCCTTTAATCATGGCAACGACGATTTTTCTGGCGGTGCTTTTGGTTTTTCTTACTTTGCTCAGTGACCTTGTTTATAAGTTGGTTGATCCGAAAATTAATTTCGAATAGAGGTGAGAATAATGGACAACGAAATATTTCCGAAAAAAAGACCGTTCAGCATGCAAATGGATCTGTCCAAGTTTTCACCGGCGAGTGATGAAGAAAAACAGCAGATAACGCAAATGCGCGAATCCACCACTTTTTTTAAGGACGGCATGAGAAAGCTCCGCAAGGATCCGCTTGCTATGATCAGTATTGCAGTATTGCTGCTGATTGTTCTGACAATATTTATTGCGCCTGTTATAGTCCCTTATGATTATCAGGAAATGATAGCCGTTGACGGCGTCAGGGACAGAACCGCAAAGAATTTGCCGCCGTTTACCTATTCGGAAAATGAACAGGCCGCAATTAAAAGCGGAGAAAAAATTTTTCCGCACATCTTCGGCACCGACCAGCTGAGCCGTGACTATTTTATCCGTGTTGTATACGGGACGAGGGTGTCGCTGACAGTCGGCGTATTCGCCAGCATTATCGTGCTTATTATCGGCTTGATTTATGGCTCGGTCAGCGGATATTTCGGCGGCAAAGTGGACCTGATTTTAATGCGTATTGTTGATATTATTTATGCTTTGCCGGATTTGCTGATGATTATACTGCTCTCGGTTGTGCTTGATTCAACCCTCTCAAGGGCGCTTGAAGGGACAGCGCTTGCCAATATCGGAACCAATATGCTGAGTATTTTTATTGTTTTCGGTTTGTTGTACTGGGTTTCGATGGCGCGGCTTGTAAGGGGTCAAATTCTGTCTATAAAAGAGAATGAATATATTCTTGCGGCAAAAGCACTTGGGGCTAAATCGGGACGAATCATCAGGAAGCACATTCTTCCGAACTGTATCAGTGTAATTATTATTTCAACCGCGCTTCAAATCCCTGCGGCGATTTTCACCGAAAGCTTCCTGAGTTTTGTCGGGCTCGGTGTCCAGGCCCCCATGCCTAGTCTCGGTTCGCTTGCCAGCGCCGCCCGCGAAGGGCTGCAGAGCTATCCATACAAACTGTTGTTCCCGGCGCTTACGATATGCCTTATAGTATTATCATTCAACCTGCTCGGCGACGGCTTGCGAGACGCCTTCGATCCGAAGCTTCGGAGGTGACGGCAATGAGTGAAATGTTATTGCAGGTAAAAGACTTAAAAACTTCATTCTTCACGAATTCCGGCGAGGTAAAGGCCGTCAACGGCGTTTCTTTCAACCTTGAAAAAGGCAAGGTGCTGGGGATAGTCGGGGAATCAGGCAGCGGAAAAAGCGTTACGGCATACTCGATTATGCGGATTCTTTCGGATCCGGGCAAAGTGGTTGGCGGCAGTATTTTATTTGACGGGACTGACCTTGCGCAGCTTTCAAAAAAACAGATGCGCGAGGTGCGCGGCAGTAAAATAAGTATTATTTTTCAGGATCCGATGACTTCTCTGAACCCTGTTTATACAATCGGCAACCAAATTGAAGAGGCTATTCGGCTTCACACCAACAGAAATAAAAAGGAGATTAAGGATAGAGCAATCGAAATGCTGACACTGGTCGGTGTTAATGAACCGGCCCGCAGAGTCAAGCAATATCCTCATGAACTTTCAGGCGGTATGCGCCAGCGCGTTATGATTGCAATGGCTCTCGCGTGCGAGCCGGATATTTTAATAGCGGATGAGCCGACAACAGCCCTTGATGTGACGATACAAGCGCAAATTCTTGAACTTATGCAGGAACTGCAGAAAAAAATGGGTATGGCAATCATTATGATTACCCATGACCTCGGTGTTATCGCCGATATGTGCGATGAAATCATCGTAATGTACGGCGGAAGAATTTGCGAAAGGGGCAATGCCGAAGATATTTTTTACAACCCGAAACATGAATATACGAAGGGCTTGCTCCATTCTATTCCGCGAACGATCAAAACAAAGGATCGTTTATTATCCATATCGGGTTCTCCGATTGATATGCTGCATTTGCCTTCCGGATGTCCTTTTGCGCCAAGATGCGCAAGAACGATGAAAATCTGCCTCAATGAGCCTCCGGAGGAAATCCAAGTCGGAGAAAGTCATTTCGCATCCTGCTGGGTTAATATTAAAGATTTGCTGGATACCGAAAAAGCAGAGGAGGTGAAGTGATGGGTGAGGTTCTTGTCGAGGTAAAGCATCTAAAACAGTATTTTTCCGTTAAAACGGGTTTGTTTAAAAAAACGCCTCTTAAAGCAGTTGATGATGTCTCTTTCACAATCAATGTGGGTGAAACGCTCGGCCTCGTCGGCGAGTCCGGCTGCGGAAAAACTACTGTCGGGCGTTCTATGCTGAACCTATATACCCCTACAGGAGGCGAAGTGTTTTTCAGAGGTGAAAAAATTGATACAAAAAGTATGAGACACCTCTGCTGCGGTATGCAGATGGTTTTTCAGGATCCGTACTCGTCGCTTAACCCCAGAATGACCGTGTCGGATATCATCGGCGAACCTCTTGACATTCACCATATGTGCGCCAATAAGGAAGAACGGCAAAAACGAATCATTGAAATTATGGATCTGGTGGGCCTTAACAGCGAGCACGCGCGAAGGTACGCGCACGAGTTCAGCGGCGGCCAGCGGCAGAGGATCGGCATTGCCAGGGCGATAGCCCTGAATCCGAGTTTTATTGTCTGCGATGAATCTGTTTCGGCACTTGATGTTTCCATTCAGGCGCAAATCATTAATATGTTTAAGGATTTGCAGGAAAAACTCGGGTTGTCCTATTTGTTTATCGCCCACGATATTCATGTTGTCAACCACATGAGCAACCGTGTCGCTGTCATGTACCTCGGAAAGATTATTGAAATGGCGGATACGGTGGACATCAATGCCAATCCTGTCCATCCTTATACCGTTTCTCTGCTTTCGGCAATTCCGATAGCTGACCCCAGGGAGTCGAAGAAACGAAAAAGAATTATACTTGAAGGGGATGTGCCGAGCCCGCTCAAGGTTCCAAGCGGCTGTACATTCAGGACAAGATGCAGTTATGCGACCGCAAAATGCGCCGAAGCATATCCGCCACTTGAAGACCGCGGCAATAATCATTTTGTTTCCTGCTGGAACAGATAAATATTATACCTGCATTTTAAACCGTAATGTTCAAAGACGGCATTGTACTTGTGCAACCTATATTTTATTTCCAATCAAATAAAATATGGCAATATATGAAGGAGGTAGTCAAATGAAAATCAAAAGAATATTCGCAATGCTCATGGCAGTCGCCCTGTCTGCGACAATCTTTGCGGGCTGTGCAAAGAAGGCCACAGAGGAAACAACAAAAGAAGAAACTACCGCAAGCGCAATCACAGTCAAAGCCGATAATTGGAAACAGTATGACGCTCTTATCGCAAAGATCAAATCATCAACCGACTTCACAGCCCGTGAAGCGCTGATGCACCAGGCAGAAGACATCCTTATGAACACCGGCGCGGTATGCCCGCTTTACTTCTACAACGATGTCTATATGCTGAAACCTGGTTTGGAGGGATTCTACGCAACTGTTACCGGTTACAAGTTCTTCATGTACACAACTTTCGGAACCGCCAGCAAACTTAGAATCAACCTTGCAAGCGAGCCGGCTAAACTTGACCCGGCGCTGAACAGCTCGGTTGACGGCGCCTGTCTTGCGGCTAATTCCTTTGCCGGCCTTTACACCTATGATTCCGCCGGGAAGCCGATACCGGCGCTTGCGTCCGGTTACACGATGTCCGCTGACGGCCTGACATACACCTTTACGATGAAAGACAATCTTAAATGGTCAGACGGTTCTCCGCTGACGGCAAAAGACATGGAATATTCATGGAAACGCGCCGCCAGCACAGAAACAGCAGCCGATTATTCTTATATGTTTAACGGTATTGCAGGTTATGGTACGGCTGATAATATCAATGTTAAAGCCTCCGAGGACGGCAAGACCTTTACGGTTGTGCTCACGGCTCCCTGCGCGTATTTCCTTGACCTTTGCGCTTTTCCGACTTTCTTTGCCGTAAAGCAGAGCCAGGTTGAAGGCGCCAAAGGTTACAAAGACGCGTCCGGCAAGATTGTTAATCCGGGTGCTTGGGCAACCGAGGCAGGCTTTGTATCGAGCGGAGCCTATACGCTCCAAACTTGGGAACACGGCACAAGCATGGTTTATGTTAAGAATCCAAACTACTGGGATGCTGCCAATGTTACAATGGATAAACTTGAATTTATGCTTTCAGCCGACGATACCGCAATTTATGCCGCTTATAAAGCAAACAACCTTGATTTTATCGATACAGTGCCGAATGATGAAATTAAAAATCTTCTGAAAAGCCCCGAATTTAAAATTATCGATCAGCTCGGCACCTATTATGTGGCATTCAATGTCAAGTCCGACCTGTTCAAAGGCAAGACGGTTGACCAGGCAGCCGATATGCGCAAAGGCCTCGGTTTGCTTATTGACAGAAGTTATATCGTTGACGCCTGCGCGCAGACAGGCCAGAAAATAGCGAATGCTTTTATTCCGGAGAAGATGAAAGACGGCCATGACGGCGTGTTTAAATCAAATGATGCCGATTATACCTATCCGGTGAAGGATGATGTCGGTTATTATTCGCTTGGCGCTACGCCGGCTACTTATGACGCAAATGTTCAGGCCGGAATTGCTCTGCTTGAGAATGCGGGATTTGAATTCCAGGACGGGAAGCTTAAGTCAACAACACCGCTGACATTTGAGTATCTGGTAAACGAAAATACCGGTCATCAGCAAATTGCTGAAGCCATGCAGCAGGACTTTGCCCAGGTTGGCATTACAATGACAATCAGGACGGTTGACTGGGATACTTTCCTTGCCGAAAGGAAAGCGGGTAATTTTGATGTCGCGCGCGACGGCTGGGTTGCTGACTTTAACGACCCGATCAATATGCTGGAAATGTGGACCAGCGACAGCGGCAACAATGACTGCCAGTTCGGCAAATAGACTTTAATATCATCCGTAGGTTTTTCAGGGGGCTGCTTCAAACGAGGCAGCCTCTTTTTCATCCGTGGTGATAAGGAGGATGGCAATTATTGCTGTTGTAATTTGCATAAAATAAAGGTATAATTTTTTACGCGAGGTATCAGTCTTTCCGGTTGTTGGTTTTGTTAACGAAACACAATTCAAATGAAAGCTTGATGGCTCGAATTTTTTATAACTGTGTTATTTAACGGAAAATCAATCCCGAAGAAAGAAAAATGCAATAATGAAAAGGGGTATAAGCAATGGAAAATCTGTTAAGCAAATACGACTATGAGCAGCAAACGGCGCAGAGCAGAGACAAACGCATGGAATGGTGGAGGGAAGCCCGTTTCGGCATGTTTGTGCATTTCGGGCTGTATTCGCAATACGGACACCATGAATGGGCAATGACACAGGAAAATATCCCTATCAAAGAATATGAAAAACTTGCCGGACAGTTCAACCCGAAGCCCGGTGCGCCGAGGGAATGGGCGGCGCTGGCCAAAAAAGCCGGCATGAAATATATGGTCATGACCTCCCGCCATCACGAGGGGTTCAGCCTGTGGGATTCCAAGGTGAATCCGTATAATTCCGTTAATTTCGGGCCGAAGCGCGATATTGTGCGTGAATTTGTCGATGCCTGCCGGGAATTTGATTTAAAATTCGGCTTTTATTCTTCTCTGATGGACTGGCACCATCCGGACGGCTGGCGCTGCGCGTTTGACACAGAGGCGAGAAGACGCTTTACAAAATATATCCGTGATTTAAATACCGAGCTGCTGACCAATTATGGTAAGATTGATATTCTTTGGTATGATGTTTCCGCACCGATGGAGTCCTGGGAGGGCTGGGATTCGCTGGAACTCAACCAGCACATGCGCTCCCTGCAGCCGGATATTATTATCAACGACCGCAGCCGTTTACCAGAAGACTTCGGCACGCCGGAGGAACATATCACCGCCGCGGACCGGGACTGGGAAGCCTGCATGACCTTCAACGGTTTAAGCTGGGGCTATGTTGACGCCGCGCAGGCGGTCAATTACAGTTACAACGCCCAGCGTATTATCCGTATGCTGCAGACCTGCGCTTCGGGCGGTGGCAACCTGCTGCTGAATATCGGCCCCGCGCCTGACGGGTCCGTGCCGGCGGATGCGGTGGAACCGTTAACAAAAGTCGGAAAATGGCTGGAGCAAAACGGAAAAGCCGTTTACGGCAAACTGATCAAGAACAGCGGGGAGAACAACTGCTGGTTCGGCTCCAACGGGCTCACAAGCACTTCATCCGACGGGAAATCGGTTTACCTTTGGACATGGATTTGGCCGGTGACCGGTGAGATGGGTATAGGCGGTTATATGAATGCCCCGAAATCGGTTCGATTTTTAAAGGATAATACGCCGATTGAATTCGAACATAAAGGCCATCGTATTCTGCTTAAAAATATGCCGAAAAAATCACCGGACGAAACGGCAGGCATCACGGTTATCGCCATGGATTTTGACGAAAAACCGGAGTATATGTTCGCGACCTATTATCCGCAGCTCCACGGCGGCCGGGATGTTGCGGGGGAGAATAAAATATGATTAAAATCGTCGCGAAAAACTTTATTATCGAAGGTAAAGCGGAGGAATTCAAAGCGCTGGCAAAACCGCTGATTACCGCGAGCAGAAAAGAAGAAGGCTGTATTTCCTACAGTCTGTTTGAGGATATTCATGATAAAAATATCTTGACCTTTATTGAGGAATGGAAAAGCGAAGAAGCTATAAAAATTCACAACAATACCCCGCATTTCACCTCAACAGTTCCAAAGTTCGGTCCTCTTACATCTAAACCCTCGGATGTGAACCTTTACAAAGTGGCCGAATGAGACAGAGAAGTGTGACTTCCCGGCTTCTTCTCAAAAGAAAGGATGAAACACATGAAAGTTGTAGCCTTTAACGGCAGCCCCAATAAAAAAGGCAATACCTATCATGCAATAAAACTGGTTTTAGACGAGCTTGAAAAAGAAGACATTGAAACGGAAATTATTCAGGTTGGCGGCAAATCCGTCAGAGGCTGCAATGCCTGCGGACTGTGCGGTAAAAACAAGGATGAAAAATGTGTTTTGCCGGACGATGAGGTAAACGAGTGGATTCAAAAAATAAAAAGTGCTGATGGTATTCTTTTTGGGTCACCCGTGCATTATTCGGCAATAGCGGCTGATATGAAAGCTTTTTTAGACAGGGCGTTTTATGTGCAGGGCTGCAACGG
>CAYOAW010000003.1:40468-43593 GCA_964402095.1 uncultured Eubacteriales bacterium
AAATTGCTCGAAAATGGGAAAGACAGTGTGAAAGAACCGGATAAAGAAGACAAAATATTCATGAATTTTATTCACTGACATGAAATTTACATGTTCGCGGGAGGATGTATATGAAACTGACGGGCGGAGAAATCATTGTTAAATATCTTGTCAACGAGAAGGTCCCATATATTATCGGCATACCCGGCCATGGCGTCATGGGTTTGTTTGACGCCATCAGAAAAGAAGAACAAAACGGCGGAATAAAATATATTCAGGTTAAACATGAACAAGCGGCAACCGCCATGGCGGACGGCTACTACCGTGCCTGCGGCAAGCCGCTTGCGTCTTTTTCTTCAATCGGACCCGGTTCGCTTAACACCTGCATCGGCTTAGGCACCGCTTATGTGGATTCCACCGCGTTTATTCAGCTTTGCGGAGATACACATGTACGCATGAAAGGCGTCGGCGTTTTGCAGGAGATTGAAAAATATGCGGACAGCAATATCATCCGCGTGCTCGAGCCGCTGTCCAAGCGGAGCTGGCGGGTTGAAAATGTTATGCAGCTGCCAAAAATTATGAAACGCGCTTTTAACAGCATGGCAAGCGGCAGAATAGGGCCATGCGCTGTTACTTTGCCGATGGATGTGCAGTGCGAATTTCTTGAGACTTCCGAAGAGCAGATGAAGGCGCGGGAGCCGCAGTCGATGCCGTGCGCCGACCCTGCTCTAATCAAAAAAGCCGTACAGCTGCTTAAAGCGGCGAAACGCCCTGTTATTCTTGCCGGCGGCGGCGCGCTCAGGGCAAAAGCGGGTGAGATGATTGAAAAGCTGGCGGAACTTTCGGGCGCCGCGATCATTACTACCCTTTCGGGCAAGGGAACTGTATGCGAAACCCATCCAAACTACGGCTTCCACACCGGTTCCAAAGGAACGCCGGTTGGTATTGAACTATGCAAAAACGCCGATTTGGTTTTAGCGGTGGGGACCCGTTTCGCGGACGAAACCACCTGTTCATACCGCAAGGGGGCGAGTTTCAATTTTCCGGATACTATGCTGATTCATATCGACATGGACGCTGGGGAAATCGGCAAAAACTATCGCGCGGATGTCGGCATCATCTCCGACTTAAATGACGCGCTCAAGCAAATGATAAGCAATTTCGGGGAACCGGCTGCGGACAAAACCGGCTATCTCGCGGAAATTGCTGCACTGAAAAAGGCATGGTTTGAGCAGCTGAAAGAGATTCGCAGCGCCAAAACAGATAAAATCACCATTTCCCAGCTGATCGGCGAATTAAATGAACACCTACCGGAAAACACTATCATCTCCACTTCATCGGGTAATACACAGGCTCAATTGTTCCAGGAATACTGCTATAAAAAGCGGTATTGCAATTTGACAACCGGTGGCTTTTCAACAATGGGCTGGGCGTTTCCGGCAGCTCTCGGCGCGAAGCTTGCGTGTCCCGGCCAGCCGGTCGTCGCGCTGGTCGGCGACGGTGATTTTATGATGGTGATGCAGGAACTGTCCACGATGGTGCAGTATAATATACCGGTCATTATTGTTTTGGCGAACAACTCCGGCTGGATGGCTATTAAAGATCTGCAGCAGGATGTTTTAGGCAGCAAAGGTGTCTTCGGAAACGACTGGGAAAAGAACGGTGAAGTCTATTCGCCTGATTTTGTCAGGATTGCCGAAGGATTCGGTGTTTATTCGCAGAATGTTTCGAAGCCGGAAGAAATGAAAAAAGCCGTGGATAACGCGGTTAAAGCAGGGCGCCCCGCGCTTATTCATGTGGAGGTCTGCAGGGAATACCCGTACAGCGGAGGGAAAGCCTTCGGCTGGTGGGATGTTCCGGTTCCCGCGTATGATGAAACAAGAAGAAAGGTATATGAAAACAGCATAAAGGAAGAGACTCTGTGAAATAATCACCGGTATAAAGGAGGATTATTTATGGCAGCTTCGGGAAAAATCGGTATTGTTTTGGTCGGCTGCGGCAGGATTTCCACCCTGCATGTTTTAGGGTATGAAAACAATCCCGATGCCGAAATATACGGTGTCTTTGACAAGGATAAGAAACGCGCACAGGAGTTTGCGTTACAGTACGGAATCAAGAATATTTACGACAGTTATGAGCAGGTTCTCCGCGACCCGGCGGTTGCGGGGGTTGAACTTTTAGTGCCGCATTATTTGCATCGCGAAATGACGGTCCAGGCATGCGAAGCGAAAAAACATGTGTCGGTTCAAAAACCCATGGCTCTGAATCTTGCCGAATGTGATGAGATGATAGAAGCGGCAAAGAGGAACGGCGTAAAACTGAAAGTTTTCGAAAACTTCGTTTTCTATCCGCCCTATCAGCTTGCGAAAAAGATGCTCGACTGCGGTGAGATCGGTGATCCGGTTTCCATACGGTATAAAATGAACACGGGGGACTTGGGTTCGATCAACGCGCCGGCGGCAGCGGCAAGAGCCAAATTAAGCGGAGTTGATATGGAAGCCGCGGGACTTAAAGAAACGGGCTGGAGAGTGGACCCGAAATCATGGGTATGGCGTATGAATGACACACTTTCGGGCGGAGGGCCGCTGGTGTTTGATGACGGCTACCACAAGTTTTCCGTCATTATGCATATGTTCGGCGATGTTGAAAAGGTATCCGCCTGGATAGACAGTACGGCTGTATTGCCCGGGATTTATCAAGATTGCCCCGCGACGGTTATGTGGAAACATAAAAGCGGCAAGCAATACGGTGTTATGGATATTGTTTCGTCCAAAGATATGTATATTGAAAGCAAATATTACTGCTGCGACGAACGCATGGAGATAACCGGCTCGAGAGGGGTGATCTGGGTTACCCGTTGCACCGCGACGATGATGCCGTCAGTGGCACCGGTTATTATGTATAAAGATGCCAAGGTTACCGAATATTGGGATATGCCTGTTGACTGGGGCGATTCATTCAGAAATTCCACGCTTGATTTTATTGATGCTTTGAAAAATGACCGCGAACCGGTTTTGAGCGGCGAAAAAGCACGCGAAGTCCTGAAATTTTCACTGGCTGCCATTGATTCGGCCAATAAAAAACAGGAAGTTTACCTTGACAGCTATGAAGATAAAAAACTTGAAAAAAGAAAAGGATTTTTGGGC
>CAYOAW010000004.1:0-14624 GCA_964402095.1 uncultured Eubacteriales bacterium
TGCTTGACGAAGATTTGACAACAAACGAATACATGGGGGCGACTTTCTACCTGCAACCGAAGTTTGAAGCGATACAGATAACAAACGAAGCGGTTTTCGACCAATGGAGAATGGGTTACTTGCCCGGCATAAATAAGTGGCTGCCGACTGACTATAACAATACGAACCAGAGATGGGAAGCAACCGATAGTGATATTCTGCCGGAAAAAACATACTTATGGGATATGATTCAAAAGCTGTGGCAATTAATTGTGTAAATTAATCGCACCGGGCAGGTATAATTGAATTCTGTTAAAGCGAGGAGACCGGAATTGAAAAATAAATTGAAAAACAGAATAAAATACGCGCTGGTTTCTTGCTGCGGCGGTGCCTGTAAAAAGGCATTGCTGACCGGCTTGGTCTTTTTGCTTGCATTCTCCCAGATACTTCCGATGTCCGCAAACGCATTAGGTTCCGACGAGGTGGAAATATCAATAAAAATCAACCGGACCGTCATTACTACGCCGGATTTGTACGAGCACTTGCTGCTGACATTAAAAGAAGGCAGAAATCCGGATGGCTCTGATGCTGTTATTGTGCTCCAAACAAAAATGAATTTATTAGGAACCGACGCGATACCGCTGACGGTATGCAACCTTGGGGACTTTGTTTATTTCTTCTTCGATATAACACTTGATGGAGCAGAGACCACGAATGCCTATCAGGGGTCAAAAGTATCAACCTCATATGAGTTTTTCTCCCGCTCAGAAAAAAAACTGACGGTATTTGAAATAATAAGCAAAACAGGCAATGTATTCGGGGAAATGAAGAACCTGAACCCCGGCGATAAATTCACAGGGGTAATTTGCATTGATCCCGGAAGCACTTTCGAGACGACAAGCCCGTCATATACGACAAGCCCGTCATATACAATAAGCCCGCCCTATTCAACGAACCCGCCCTATTCAACAAGCCCATCCTATTCAACGAATCCTTCGTATACAACGCGCCCGCCGTATACAACGAACCCGTCGTATACAACAATACCCGGACAAACAACGATCCCGGCAGATACGACGATGCCAACAACCAGCCCCGGCGAAACAACGACCGGCGGCAATTTGCCGGTAACAAATGACACTTCTCCTATTGTACCCTTGATGATTTTAAGCGCGCTGTTCGTGGTACTTCTGGCGGCTCAGCTGATAATTCTTGCAAGATCAAAGAAGAAAAAAGAAACATCGAAATCCGCTGAGGATTAATCGGAGGAAATAAATGCCCCGGAAAAAGAAACGCAGCGTCAATGAAAGGCTGATTATCATAACAGCCACATCATTAATACTGACTTTAACCCTCCTTGGCTATTATTTAAGCCAATATCGCAAAGCTGATTTGCTTTATAAAGAGATTGCGGATATCGCATTTGAAGTAACAACCTCAGAGAAAGCCGGAACCGATAACAGCAATCATGACTCTGCGGACAATTCAATTAATCATGCTGCATTAAAGGCACGCAATGGTGACTATGTAGGTTGGCTTCAGGTAGATGGAACGGATATTTCTTATCCCATAGTGCAAAGTAAAGAAGAGCTTTTTTACCTCAGGCGGGATTTTAACAAAAATTACAGCATAGCGGGAACCGTTTTTATGGATTACCGCAATAAAAAGGATTTTACGGATACAAACACAATGCTTTACGGCCACAATATGCATGACGGTTCAATGTTCGCGCAGATGAAACGCTTTTTGGAGGAAGACTTTTTTAAAGAGAACAGGGATATCAAGGTGATAACACCGGAAGGGGAATACCGTTACGAAATTTTCGCGGTTTATGAAGTCAAAGCGTCGGATGTTCCTAATACGCCCGGGTTGCTGAACGCTGAGGAAACTCAGGGGTTTTTGGCGCGAATTAAGAAGTTGGCGCGTTTCAGCAGGGAAACGGCCGTTTCGGAGCAAAGCAATATTCTGACGCTGGCGACCTGCGGCTACAACATCAAGGATGCGAGAATTGTCATACATGCTAAGCGTATTGACACTTAGAAAAGAAAGCGGTTTTCGGGCGGGTTGATACCCGCCCGTTTTTTGTTTGAGTAAATTTTCTCGATATTTCTCCGGCAAACGCTGTATTTCTAAGCCTTTTCATCGTATAATAAGAGAAATCGATTTTACCGTAAAAAATATAATACGAATCCCTCTTTAAAACATAGCTAAAAATTCGGCACAAAAACCCATTAATCAAAGGTTTTTGTTTGATTTTATAGATGTTTTATAATCGGGATTAGTATAAGCCGGAGGAAATTGCTATGCTGCCGGAACCCAAAAATAATTTCAGCCTCGCCTCTTTCAAGAACCCGGATACTTTCCACCGCCCCGTTTATATGTGGTGCTGGAACAGCCCCATAACAGCCGAAATGCTGACAGCGCAGCTTCGCGAACTGGCTGCGGCAGGCGGCGGAGGGGTTATGATTGTGCCGGAACCGCCGGCTTTCCGCCCGACCTCCATGAAAACCACTCTCAGCCCGGACTACCTGACAAAGGAATATTTTGAAATCTATGAGTCGGTCACAGCCGAAGCGGAAAAACTCGGGCTGAAAATATGGTTTTATGACGAAGGCGGCTGGCCTTCGGGCAGCGCCTGCGGCAAGGTGACAAAGCAATACCCCGCTCTTGCCTGCAAACGGCTTGCGGTAAACCGCGAAGAGATCAGGAAAGGCGAGATTGTCAACGAAGACGCGCTGGCCTCTTTTTTATATGCCGGAGAAACCGTGACAAGGGTTAAAAACGGGGATCCCTCACCGGATGACGGCATGCTTTTAAGTGTCGGTGTTCTTGTTTCCGCCGGTTCCTCCGAACCGTTATACCCCGATTTGCTCAACAGCGACGCCGTAAAAGCGTTTATCGAGATTGGCTGCGAACCTTATATGCCATATATCGGCAGATTTACACAAAAAACAATTCCATTTCTTTTCACCGATGAAACAAGGGCTGCAAATCCGCCCTGGAGCGACGGATTTGCGGAGCTTTTTATGCAGGAAAAAGGCTATGATATTACCGCTTGCCTGAATGATCTTTTTGAGTCCGGCGAAGCCGGCGCCCAAACACGCGTCGACTATTTTGACTTTTGGTCAAAGCGGTTCGCGAAAAGTTTTTTTGCGGTTATGCGTGATTGGTGCCATAAAAACGGAATCGGCTTCGGCGGCCATTTAGGCGGAGATGACAGCCTGGACTGTATTAAAAGGCACGGGTACGCGCACCCGCTTCGTATGTACAGGGAGATGGATGTGCCGGGTATAGACACCATTCTGCGGCAGATCTATCCCGGCGGACGGCGCGGGCAGGAGTTGATTCTTGACCGGAAAAACACGGATTTTGCCCCGAATTATCACTACCCGCGATGGGCTTCGAGCGTGGCAAGGCAGGCGGGGTATCCTTGGGCATTGAGCGAATCTTTTGCTGTTTACGGGCAGGGAATTACTCCGGCCGAAATGAAATGGATTGTCAATTATCAGCTTGCGCGCGGTATAACGCTCTTCTGCGCAGCAACACTCGCAAGCAGCGTTTCCGGCCCGTATATGGCAAATGAAAGACCGGTTCACACAAGCAGTTCCCCAATGTGGCAGTGCCTTGACGCATTCAACACTTA
This sequence comes from uncultured Eubacteriales bacterium, assembly GCA_964402095.1. Lineage (GTDB taxonomy): Bacteria > Bacillota > Clostridia > Oscillospirales > Acutalibacteraceae > UBA1447. The sequence continues at coordinate 3,623 of CAYOAW010000004.1, forward strand.
TACCGCAAGGCTTTCCTATCTGCTGTCGCTCGGAACGGCAGATATTAAAACAGCGCTTTACATGCCCGTAAGAGATGTTTGGAGCGGCACGGAGCAATCGCTGAAGGTGACAGAGCAATATGATTTGCTTGCGGAAATGCTTGAGAGAAAGAAAATAGACTTTGACATTATCGATGATGACTGCCTTGAAACCTGCGGCCTTGAAACCGGCATTATAAAGGTTGGCGCGATGAAGTACAATACCCTGGTCGTGCCGAAATGCAGGCACATGACGCAGGCGGCTTCCCGGAAACTGGAAGCTTTCCGGAATTCCGGCGGCAGGGTATGCGCCGATGTTAAAGGTTTGAAAAGTCCTTTGAAAATCGAACCGTCACATGCTCTTGTTGCGGTAACCGCAAGGAAGCTGAAGAACGGGAAACTTTACTTTGCGGCAAATGAGGATGAAAAAGAAATATCAGTTCAAATCGTATTTCCGGAGAGAACCAAGCCGGTTGTACTGGATGCCGAAACCGGGAAAGCTTATTCGCCGGCTTATACGGTTTGCGATGCCGGAATAAAAATATCATTTTTGCTGCCTTTTGCCGGAAGCGCCGTTATTCTGTTTGAAGACAAAAAGGCGAAAGTTTCGGAAGCTCCGCTAAAAAAGCAGGCGCTGAAACATCAGATTATTTTGGAAAACGGCTGGAAATTCAGAAAGCACAAGGCTTTTATTATCGGGGAACAAGAGTTTGAAACTGTATTTTACAAACAACCCGCAAAACCGGCGAGGCTTGGACCCTGGGCGGAATTTACCGGCGAAGATTTTTCCGGAGAGGGAATATACTCAATTGATTTTGACTTTCCCGAGAAGTTTGCCGGGAAAAAAGTTCTTCTGTGCCTGGGCAAAGTCGAATATGCCTGCAGGGCGAAGCTCAACGGCAAGAATCTCGGGCTGCGCCCGTGGCAGCCGTTTGAATATGATTTAACCGGATTGCTGAAAACAGGAAAAAACAGGCTTGAAGTAACGGTTTTCAACACGCCTGCCAACCAATATGCGAGCACAAAAGAATTCGAAAAATGGGATGATGCCACAGTGGGACGTTACCACAAGCCTGCGCTTGTTTTTGAACAAAGAACACTCGGCGGCGGACTGTGCGGAAAGGCAGTGCTGAATGTCGAATAATATTTCCTATAAATCTACTGTCTATGCCTGTTACCTTGGGCATTTTGTGCAGGCAGCCGTTATTAATACAACGCCGATACTTTTCCTGACCCTGATGGGACAGTACGGGCTTTCGTTTGAGCAGATGGGACGTTTGGTCCTGATAAATTTTGTGACACAGGTTGTTATCGACTTGGTTTTCAGCCGTCTTGTTGACCGGCACGGAATCCGTCCTTTTGCCTTATGCGCGCAGGCGCTGGCCTTTTTCGGACTTTTGCTTTTTGCATTTGCTCCCGCGATTTTCTCGGATGTTTACCTTGGTTTTACCGCGGCGACAATCATTTTTTCCTGCGGCGGAGGGCTGCTTGAACTGCTTTTAAGCCCGATTGTCAATGCAATCCCTACCGATGAAAAAGCCGGAGCAATGAGCATGCTTCATGCTTTTTATGCATGGGGGCAGGTGACGGTTGTGCTGGTCACCTCTGTTTTACTGGCTGTTTTGGGCGCTGATCATTGGCACTATATTCCAATATTCTGGAGTTTGCTTCCTCTTGTGAACGCTTTCCTTTTTCTGAAGGTTCCCCTTGCGCCGCTGGTCGCGGAAGAACACCGCACCAAACTGCGCAGCCTGTTTGCCAACAGATATTTTATCGTATGCCTTGCCGCGATTATGGCAGGCGGCGCTGCTGAAATTTCAATGGCTCAGTGGGCTTCAAGCTTTTTGGAAGCTGCCATGGGCATACCGAAAATAATCGGCGATTATGCCGGAGTCGGCGTGTTTGCGCTTGCTATCGGGATTGGCAGAACCGTTTACGGTAAAATGGGGGCGAAACTCGATGTATACAGGGCGATGGCTTTGGGCTCCGCTCTTTGTGCTGCCTGTTACCTGACAGTTGTTTTTTCGCCGTTTCCCTATCTTTCCCTTGCGGCCTGCGCGCTGAGCGGTTTTGGCGTAAGCCTTTTATGGCCGGGCAGTATTGTTATAGCGACAAATAAATTCCCGTTTGCCGGCGCATCCATGTTTGCGATTCTTGCCGCCGCCGGGGATATCGGCGCTTCAACCGGGCCTTGGCTTGTAGGCTTTGCCGCTGATAAAGCGCCGGAACTTATTAAAATTGCCGGATCCGGGAATTATGGGCTCCGCGCGGGATTTTTGCTCGCGGCGCTGTTCCCCGCCCTGGCGTTTGTCAGCGTGGTTTATTTAACAAAAAAGAAATAGGAATACCCCGTTAATAAAACAGTGGACTTTTTACAGCCGTTATGTTAACATTTTATATATTATCTTTAATTATATCGGGACTTTGAATTTAACCGAAAGGAGGATTTCCGGATGAGCATCAAGGAAAGGGCACAAAAGGCTGCGGCCGGTGCTGTTTTTGACAGTATCATAAAATATATTGATAAGGACCCCGAGAATAATCTTGTCAAGATTGTTGATAAATCCGGGATAATCCTCGGACCGGTTTTTCCGTCAAAATATTATGAAAAATTCAAAGAGGGGATCCGGGATCCCGAAAATATCTGGACGCAATTTATCAAGGCGGTTATCAGGGATACGGACCGTGATGTGCTGAAAAAGATGGTGCTTGCCGGCGGTTTGGGAGCCGCTTATACCGGCACAAGAGCCGTGCGGGAGAACAGGGAGAAATACAAGTGCAACATCCCGTTTCTGATGCTTCTTGACCCGACCGATGCGTGCAACCTGAATTGTGCCGGCTGCTGGTCTGCACAATACGGCAAAAAGCACAGCCTCAGTTACGAGGATATGGACAATATTGTTTGCCAGGGTGTCGAATTGGGGACGCACCTTTATATGTTTACCGGAGGGGAACCTCTTATAAAAAAGGATGAGATACTCAAACTGTGCAAAGCGCACCCGGACTGTATTTTTCTTGCCTACACCAATGCCACGCTTATTGACGATTCTTTCTGCAGGGAAATGAACGAAACGGGCAACCTCGCAGTTGCGGTAAGCATCGAAGGCAGCTGCACAAGCAATGATTCCAGGAGAGGCGAAGGAAATTACAGTAAAGTTATCGGGGCGATGGAGCTTCTTAAAAAAAACCGCTGCCTCTTCGGCATATCTGTTTGCTACACCAGTGAAAATATTGAAGATGCCACCGATGAAGCGTTTATAGACCTGATGCTTGAGAAGGGCGTTAAATTCGCTCTGTATTTTAACTATATGCCTGTCGGGCGCGACGCAGTCGAAAAGCTGATTCCTTCCTGCGCGCAAAGGGAGCATATGTATGCATGGACTAAAAAAATGAGGGATTCAAAAACCGGGAAACCTCTTTTTATAATGGATTTCCAGGGCGACGGGGAATATGTGGGCGGCTGTATCGCTGCAGGCAGGAATTACTTCCATATCAATTCGGCGGGAGATATCGAGCCGTGTGTCTTTATCCATTATTCCGATTCGAATATTCATACGCATACGCTGATTGAAGCCCTTCGGAATCCGCTGTTTCAAGCGTTTTGGCATAACCAGCCTTTCAATGACAATCATTTGAGACCTTGCCCGATGCTTGAAAATCCCGAGATACTGCGTAGAATTATTGCCGAAACAGGCGCGGAATCCACGGATCTCGTTGCTGCCGAGGATGTCGAAACGCTGTGCTCGAAATGCGACAGATTTGCGGCGGAATGGGCGCCTAAAGCGCAGAAACTTTGGGAATCAAGAACACATCCGACCCCGAAAACCCAATATTTTCGTGACACTCCGCAGGGGAAAACAGACAACTCCGAAAAAAATACCGGCTGAACGGCCGGGAATAAAACTGAATTATAAACGGGGGTGCTGGCGCTTGCCGGCTGAGAATATACCCCGACGGTTCGTTCATTAAACGAAACCGCCGAACCTGATCCGGATAATGCCGGCGTAGGAAGATTGTTTAGCCTTTTACGCCCGCCGATTATATCGCCGGGCGTATTAATATTTTAAGGAGATGCAGAAATGAAAAAAAATGCACAAAAACTTACGGCGAGCGGAATTATGATTGCTTTGGGAACGGTACTTTCTTTTATTAAGGTTTTTGAACTGCCTTACGGAGGATCGATAACCTTGTTCAGTATGGTTCCGGTTATGCTGCTTGGCTTTATGTTCGGCACAAAATGGGGGCTTCTGTGCGGTGCTGTATTCGGGGCGCTGCAGGGCTTTTTGGGCGCGACAATGTCATCCGCATTTGCGGGCCAGAATTTCGCCGGTGTGATAGGCGTGCTGTTTATTGATTACATTATCGCGTTTTCTGTTTTGGGGCTGGCGGGAATCTTTAAAAAAAGAATTAAAAACGAAACGGCTGCATTTGCTTTAGGCTGTGTTGCTGCCGCTTTTTTCAGATTTGTCTGCCACTTTACTTCAGGATTTATCATTTGGGGCAGTTATGCAACGGAAACCCTGCAGTCGGTGCAAAATTCTTTGAGTACCGCAATTCTCAATAATTTTACGGGAATCGGCCTTGCGATGGTTTATTCGCTGGTATATAACGCCTCCTATATGCTGCCGGAAACCATGCTGTCTGTCTTTGCGGCGGTAATTTTGATGAAAGTGAAACCAATCAGGCGGATTGCATTCGAAAATGCCAATAAATTATGATTATATTGTAAATTATTTTAAATTGATTTGAAATATTGAATAAAAGATGATAAAATAACCTCGTTAAATAAAAGGAGGTTTTAAGTTGGCATTTATTGATGATAAACGCGACGGTCTGCAAACAGACAGCGAGCTTGATCCCGTGGATGAAATACTCAAGCGGATCAACGAAAAGAAAATTGAAATCCCGGAGTCCGCGGATAACGGGCAAAACGATGTAAATGCCGAAGAGGCTGCCGAGCCGGCTGAAGAAGTAACGGCGGAAACTGCCCCTGCAGGCGAACCGGAAGCGGATACGGCGGATGAGATTTTGGATGACGAAACGATTTGTATCCGATGCGGTAAAAACCATAAAGATACAAGCGTTTCCGAGGATTATGAGTTTTGTGCCGAGTGCCGGCAAAAAATGCTGAAGGCTCCTTTAAACTGGAGAGGCTTTATCGCGGCGATCGCGACAATCATCATCGGAGGTTTTGCGGTTTTGGTCGCTGCTTATACCGCTATGATTGCCTCCCCTGTTTTAGACGCCCAGAGCTATACCGGGCAAAAGCGGCTTACCGATGCCCTGACCTCTTACACAGCCGCCGAAAAAGCGGCGTCGGACCTCAACACCCAGTTCAATGTGGAGAATTTATTTACAACAGGCACCAAAACATTCGTCAAGAAGATGCAGGTTACCGCGAAGGCTTCAAGCCCGCTGGCGGTCGGGGAAACCTTAAAAACCGCAATAAAAAATGCCAAGAGTTACAAACTTCCCTGGTTAAAGCCGCTTAAACAATACAGCGATGAATACACCCTTTTCCAAAATACACAGAAAGCGGTTGAACCGCTGATAACGGATTATCAGCAGGCTGATCCGAAAGATGTGCCGTATGATAAACTGATTGCCAAACTGGACGCGCTTAAAACAGGCAAAGACGCAAAGAAATACAGCGATTATTTTATCGAGTATTACAAAACTTATGTTGCCGTGCTTGCCAATAAAGGCGCTGCGACAGAGCTTAAGCATATGCTTGCGGTTAAAAAGCTTGCGCCCGGCGCAACCTGGCTTTATGATTATTATCTTGCCGATTGCTATAAGCGCCTTGCACAGTATGATAAAATGATAGCTGCCTGCGACGAGCTCCTTGCCGAAAATGTCAACAGCATCGAAGTTTATTCGCTGAAAGCAAGGGCTTATGCTTCTCAAAAGAATTTTACCGAAGCCCTTAAGGTTTGCAACGATATGGACGAGTTTAACACCGGTAAAGCCGCCGGTTATGCACTGAAAGCGGAGATATACCGCCGCAAAGGCGATCTTAAAACAGCGGAAAGCCTTTGTGCGCAAGGTGTTAAAAAATCCGAAGGAAGCACAGAGCTTTACCGCCAGCAGGCTATTGTTCTGCTTCTCAAAGGCGAAAAATATAAAAGCAAAGCATATGAAGCTGCCTACAATGCCTACAACTCCGCTTATTATAATTCCGATACCACCCTTGAACTGCTGAATACCATTGCGCTCTGCGCAAAAATAGCAGGAGAAACGGATATGTATAAAGAAGCCGTCAGCTACCTTACACAAAACGGCTATAAACTTTCCGACAGCGTGGCGCAGTATTTTGCGGGGAAAATGACACTGGAAGAAATCTTTATAACCGGAAAGGGTGATGTTGTATGACCATATTATATATTATCGGTAAAATGATTACACTTCCCGGTACTTATGTGAAAACATTCTGGGAGCATTTTGTCTGCCGGCTTTTAGGTATTCCCGTTGAAACGACAAATTATTTGCACTACGATGAGTCTTTGGGGCATGTGGAGCATGAATTCGCAAAAACACTGCCGAGAAGCTTTATTTTATGCTGGCTTCCGGGTTTTTTGAACAGAATTTTCGGCATTGTAATGACGGTTGCGGGCAGTATCGGTATTTTCTACCTTGGTGTTGAACCGGTTAACCGTGAAGCGGACGCAAAGACATGGATTTTTTATGTTTACCTGATACTGCTTTATATGGGGATTTCACTGCTGTGCAATATGTTCCCGCTTGTTGATGATTCGCTGCTTTTATGGGAAAAGCTTTATTCCGGCAAGGGCGCAAATATTTTTTGGAAAATCATTCTGTTTATCCCTTCCGTTTGCATGCTGGCCGGCTCTTATGTAGAGCGTTACAGCATTAATATCCTGCTGGCATTGGGCTTTACGGCCGCCGGGATTTTTATGTGACTTTTTCGAACAAAAAACCTTTTAAGGGTTGTCCGATATTTTCGAGGCAGCCCTTTATTTTCAACTGTGGACTATTTATGAAGAAACAGTTTAATTTTTTACATAACCGGAAAAGGAGGTTTACTTATGCTTGAAGTAAAAAATTTATCATTTGATGTTGCTTCGAACGGCGGAACGCTTGAAATCATCGAAAATGTCAGTTTTACGCTGGATGATGGAAAATTCCTGGTAATTACCGGTCCGAACGGCGGCGGAAAATCAACCATTGCCCGTCTGATTATGGGGATTGAAAAGCCGACAGCCGGTCAGATTATTTACAACGGAAAAGACATTACCGCTTTAAGTGTAACCGAACACGCGAAACTCGGCATCGGATATGCCTTTCAGCACCCTCCGCGTTTTAAAGGGATGACGGTGCGCAGTCTTTTAAGCCTCGCATACGGCAGCGATCTGGCGGAAGACAAGTGCTGCGAATACCTCACGAATGTCGGGCTTTGCTCTATGGAATACCTTAACCGGGAAGTTGACGCGTCTCTTTCCGGCGGCGAACTGAAAAGGGTGGAAATCGCGACTTTAATGGCGAGAAAGCTGGGGCTTGCGATTTTTGACGAACCGGAGGCAGGGATTGACCTTTGGAGTTTTAAAATGCTTGTTGAGACCTTTAAGCAAATGTCTCAGGATAAGCACGACAGTGTTATCCTGATATCCCATCAGGAGCGGATTATGCAGCTTGCCGATGAAATTATAGTCATTGCGCAGGGGAAAATACGCTCAAGCGGCAGTAAAGAGGAAATTTTACCCCAGTTGCTCGGGGAATTTGATGATGTCTGCGGTTTCAAAGGAAAGGGGGCGAAGGAGGAATGAACGGAAAAATTGACAATGACCTTCTGGAAACAATCGCCGGCTTTCACGGAGTACCCGCGGGCGCATATAATCTTCGCAAAAACGGCGAAGGCGCCGGGAGGCAGTCAACGGAAAATATTGTAATCACCACTAAAACCGATAATCCCGGCATCGACATTCATGTTGCTCCCTTTACAAAAAACGAAAGTGTGCATATTCCGGTTATTATTACCGAAACCGGTATTAATGATATGGTTTACAATGATTTCTATATCGGTGAAGGCGCGGATGTCCTTATAGTTGCCGGCTGCGGCATTCACAACTCCGGAGGCTCGAAGACGGAACATGACGGAATTCACCGTTTCTTTTTGGGCAAAAATTCCCATGTTAAATATGTCGAAAAGCATTACGGCGAGGGGGAAGGCACCGGCGAGAGGGTACTGAACCCGACAACGGTTGTCGAACAGGAGGAAGGTTCCTTTTGCGAGATGGAAATGGTGCAGATCAAAGGCGTGGATTCAACCGTCAGAGAGACCACCGTAAACCTGGCGGCCGGTGCCAAACTGGCCGTTACCGAGAGGCTCCTGACACATGGCAAGCAGACTGCACGCTCCAATATAGATGTTTACCTCAACGGTGAAGATTCATCCGCCCAGATTATTTCCCGCTCCGTCGCGCAGGATGAATCCGAACAGGTTTTCTATCCCCGCGCTGTCGGCAACAATAAATGCAGAGCACATGTGCAGTGCGATTCGATTATTATGGACAACTCAAAAATTCGCTCCATTCCGGAAATTTCCGCGAATAATTCGGAAGCGCAGATTATCCATGAGGCGGCAATCGGAAGAATCAATAATGAACAGCTGATAAAACTCCAAACCTTCGGGATGAGCGAGGCTGAAGCGGAGGAAGTAATTATAAAAGGCTTCCTGAAATAGCGCAGCGGCGAACCGGTTCCTGACCGCGGCGGAACAATAACAAGTACGGCAGTTTTAATTATAAAAAACCGGTTTCTGCCTAAAAGGCGGCAACTTTATAACAATCATCCGGCCGTTTTCTGAAAATCACTTTTCAAACTTTTTTATAGGTGTTATACTATTTAATTGTGTTGTGCGTCAGCGGATTATATTATTAAGGAGAATAGTAATGGCGGAAGAAACGAAACTGAATTACAAAAAGACTTTGCTTATCGGCGCGGGGTTTATGGCAAGTTCGATTGCCTGGGCAATTTACGACCCCTATGTATCAAAGCTTCTGAGCGAAAAGATGACGGATTCGAATTTTATTCTTGAGATGGGGCAGAAACTCGCGACGAACTTTCCTTTTCTTCTCAAGTTAATGTCAGCTCAGGGTGAAAAAACGACAGGTACCGGCGGGATAATCAACCTGGTTCCGCTTTTTGTCGGTATCATAATGACTTTTGATAATGTTTTCGGCGTTATTTTTCAGCCTTTTTTCGGCAAACTTTCCGACAGGACTCATTCCCGTTTCGGCAAACGCCGGCCGTTTATTTTTGTAGGCGCTCCGCTTGCGGCTATGTTTTTTATTATGATTCCCAGAATGCAGACGGTTCCTGCGTTAATGGTAACGGTTATCGGTTTTGTGTTTATTATGTCTATGTGGCGTTCTCCGGTCGTCGCGCTCATGCCTGACCTTACACCTCCGCGCCTACGCAGCGAAGGCAATGCGATCATCAACCTCACCGGCGGCATCGGCAGCCTTATCGGCATGTTTTCGGGCACCCTGCTGTGCCTTGTTTTCGGATTCAACAGCAAAATAAATGAAGAGCGGCCTTATGTCTTTATCATGGGCGCTGTTATTATGATTCTCGGCACGCTGATTCTTGCTTTCTTTGTTAAAGAAAAGGACAGCAGGCTTCAAAGCAATTCCGAATATACCGGTAAAAATGGGTCTTTTGATGAAAAAGAAGCCAAGGAAAAAGAAAAAGCGGAACTTAAAAAGCACAGGCTCGGCAAAGCGGAAAAGCGCAGCCTTATCTTTATGCTCGCAACCCTTTTCTTCCTTTTTGCCGGCACAAACTCGATCCAAACCTTTTTCGCGCTTTTTGCTGCGGAAATTCTCGGGAAAACAACGGCGCAGGCGACGCTTATGCTTGCTATTTTCGGCTTAGCGGCAATGGTAGCCGCAATTCCCGCAGGCAAATGCGGCAAAAAATTCGGCCGCAAGAAAATGATCGTTGCCGGCCTTTGCACATTCATCTTTATGTTTTCGGCCTATGCTTTGACCAAACAAATGTGGCTTATGTGGCCGGCGCTTGTTTTAGGCGGCGCGGCGGGAATGTTTGTCAATGTGAATACGCTTCCGTTAGTGCTTGAAATCGGCGGCCTTGACAGAGTCGGAACTTTTACGGGTTATTATTACACGGCAACATTCTCCGCTCAGGTTGTCGCGCCGATTCTTTACGGAACCATCAGAGTTTTTTCGGGCACCTACATGTCATTGTTTGTTTTCTGCCCCATATGCTTTGCCCTTTCGCTGCTTTGCGTGCTGCAGGTTCGCCACGGAGAGGCGATACCTGAAAATGTAATCAAAGAAGCGGCAATGCAGGATAATTAAAGGTTCAGCGGCTTGCGGGGTTCAAACTGATTTCGGAGGAACGCTATGGCGGATAAACTTAAGGTCAGCTATTTTAAAACCTTTCTTATCGGTTGCGGTTTTCTGGGAAGCATGGTGGTATGGACGATTTATGACCCCTATGTTTCCAAGCTCTTAAGCGAAAAGCTGACGGATTCGGTTTTTATATCCGGTTTGGGCCAAAGGCTTGCCGCCAAATATCCGTTCCTGCTTGATTTTATGCAGGCTCAAGGCGAAAATGTTAAAACTTCCGGCGGAGGCTTTACGCTTGTCCCGCTGTTTGTCGGCATCATAATGACATTTGACAATATTTTCGGTGTTATTTTTCAGCCTTTGTTTGGCAGGCTTTCGGACCGGACACATACCCGATTTGGCAAACGCAGGCCTTATGTTTTTATTTTTGCGCCTTTATCCGCGATGATATTTGTGCTGATCCCGAGGATGCAGACGGTTCCGGCACTGATGGTGTGCATCATCGTTTTCGTGTTTTTTATGTCGCTGTGGCGATCCCCTGTCATGTCGCTGATGCCGGATTTGACACCGCCTGCGCTTCGCAGCGAGGCGAATTCGGTTATCAGCATTACGGGAGGACTCGGCGCTTTTATCGGACTGATGGCAGGAACCGT
>CAYOAW010000004.1:14724-26039 GCA_964402095.1 uncultured Eubacteriales bacterium
CTTGCTTTTTTTGTGAAAGAAAAAGACAGCAGGCTGCAGAACATAGCCGAATACGCGGATTCCGGCAAAGGATTTGATTTAAAGGCCTCGAAAAAAAAGGAACGGGAAAAGTTGGAAGGCCTGAAGCTTGGCAAGTCAAAAAAAAGAAGCTTGCTGTTTATGATGGCTGCCTTGTTTTTCCTTTTTATCGGCACGAATTCCGTAACCACTTTTTTTGCGCTTTTTGCCGCCGAGGTTCTGGGCAAAACAACCGCGCAGGCTACATTAATGCTTGGCGCTTTTCTCGGTTCGGGGCTTGTCGGTGCCGTCCTTGCCGGTATAATGGGTAAAAGGTACGGGCGAAAAAAGGTTATCATCGGCGGACTGTGTTCTTTTATCATTATGTTTTCCGCTTTCGCAGTCACCAAACAGATGTGGCTGGTATGGCCGGCGCTGGTAATCGGAGGACTTTCCGCGATGTTCATCAATGTCAACACCCTTCCGCTTGTCTGGCAAATTGGCGGGGTCGAACAGGTGGGGACGTTTACGGGTTATTATTATACGGCAACCTTTTCCGGGCAGGTTGCGGCGCCTATATTATACGGAATAGTCCGGGTGCTGACCGGAACATATATGTCTTTGTTTTTATTCTGTGTGGTTGCCTTTGTTTTTTCACTCCTTTGCGTCTCACAGGTTCGCCACGGAGAAGCCATTCCCGAGGAAATCATGAAGGAAGCCGCTTTAATGGACAACTAATAATTGGAGGTTGGTTTATGTCAAGCATTATTCAAATTTACAAGCTGAACAAGTCCTACGGCAGCAAACGGGTGCTGCGTGACTTTTCGCTGGATTATGAATCCGGTCAGATAATCGGTTTGCTCGGGCCCAACGGCTGCGGAAAAACAACGCTGATTAAAATATTGACCGGTTTGATAAATGATTATACCGGCGATGTTTTGATTGACGGCCACAGGCCCGGTATCCATTCAAAAAGCATCACAGCATATCTTCCGGAGAAAACTTATTTGGCCGATTGGATGCGTCCTGTCGATGCCATCAAATATATGGCTGATTTTTACGAGGATTTTGACAGCGCAAAAGCGGTCGAAATGCTGAAAACGTTTGATCTTCCGGAAAAGCAGAAAATCAAATCCATGTCAAAAGGCATGCAGGAAAAACTCCAGCTGCTTTTAGTCGTATGCCGCAATGCAAAACTGTATGTCCTCGACGAGCCTTTGGGCGGAGTTGATCCGGCGGCACGCGTTTTCATTCTGGATGTTATAATGAAAAACCTCCCGAAAGACTCAAGTGTTCTGATCTCAACCCATTTGATTCATGATGTGGAACATATTTTTGATACGGCCTTGATGATAGGCAGGGGCAGAATCCTCCGCAACGACAAAGTAAAAGACGGGAAAATAGGCGATCAAACCATCGAGGATGTATTTAAGGAGGTGTTCAGCTATGCTTGGCAAGTTAATTAAGAATGAGTTTAAAACAAGCGCGCATTCCGTTGCCAGCATTTATCTGGCGGCCGCCATTACAATCGGCATCATGGTGCTTTCATATTTTGTAAAGATAAAATGGATCAGCACTTTGAGCACCATCGCGCTGCTTTTAATCAGCGTTGTTTCCGTTATAATCACGCTGGTTGCGGTCATTTCGAATTTTTACAAGACTCTTTACGGGGCACAGGGTTATTTGAGTTTTACGCTTCCCGTAAAAAGCGGGCAGCTGCTGGCTTCGAAAGCGATTGTCTCTTTTGTCTGGCTTCTTGCCAGCTATATTATAACAATCGCTATTTGGATCGGGGTATATTTATACGCTTCGGCCATGGTCGGCGAGAATACGATTACGGCAATCAAAGCGCTTATGCAGATGATTCAGGGTATGCCGGACACCGGCGTTATCAAACAGCTTATTGTCATTGTTTGTATTATGATATTCGCGCAAATAGCCGTATTTATAGCCGAAATCTATTTTGCGCTGACACTTGCGAACACAAGGGCGTTTCAAAAAATAGGCATGGTTTCTGCGCTGATTATATTCTTCGCGGTATTTATTGTAATGCAGGTCCTGACCGGAGTGCTGACCACTTATGTACCGGTTTCTCTGATTACCGGAACCGAAGGCCTGCAGTTAACATTTTCTCAAAGTATGATCGATTCAACCGGCGGCGGTCTTACGCTGGGCATTACAGGGCTTGTTTTCGAAGTGATCGCGGCCGCCGGCCTGTTTTCGGTAACCTCTTACTTGATGAAACATAAAGTAAATATAAAATAAATGACGCAACCGCGCGGCAGAAAATTACTTCAGCAATGAGGCGTTGGCGGTATGAGCAAAATCGGTGTTTTCGGCGGGGCTTTCAATCCGCCGCACAAGGGACATGTCAGGCTTGCCCGTGAATTTGCGGACAGGCTTTCTCTTGATGAAGTTCTCGTTATTCCGTCCTTTATTCCCCCCCATAAAAGCGCGGGAAGCCTCGCGCCGGCGGAAGACAGGCTTGAAATGTGCCGCCTTGCCTTCTGCGGGGACCCGCGCTTTACCGTAAGCGCAATGGAAATAGACAGGGGCGGGAAAAGCTACACATATGACACACTGCTTGAAATTAAAAAGCAAAATCCTTCCGCGGAACTTTTTCTGATCATCGGTTCCGATATGTACAGCAGTTTTAAAACCTGGCACCGTTATAAAAGCATATTAAAATTATGCACGGTCTGCACGGCTTCCAGGGAAAAAGGCGCCGCGCCGCAAAACAGCGGGATTGCAGCAGTCATTTCCGACCTGCCTGCCTATGAAATCAGCTCGACACAGATAAGGGATATGGTTGATAACGGCGCTGACATCAGCGAATTTACCGGGGAAAGCGTTGCGGAGTACATCAGCGACAGGGGACTTTACCATGATTGATATTACTGCGGTTGTTGAACAAAAGCTGAGCCCGAAACGCTTTCAGCATTCGCTGAAGGTTGCGGAAACCGCAAAGGAATTGGCGGACAAATACGGTGCCGATGAAGAAAAGGCATACTTTTGCGGGCTGGTGCATGATGTGATAAAAGATGCCGCAAAAGAAGAACAGTTGTGCATCATAGAAAAATCTGGTATAATACTTTCCTCTTCCGAAAAAGCCAACCCGAAGCTGTGGCATGCCATTGCCGGTGCGGCCTATCTGCGGGATGAGCTTAAAATAACGGATGAAGATTTATTTAACGCTGTTTGTTACCATACTACCGGCAGGGCAGGGATGAGCCTGCTGGAAAAGGTGGTATATGTCGCGGATTTTATTTCCGCTGACAGGACTTACAGCGGCGTGGGCGAAATGAGGCGGCTGGCGGGGATAAGCCTGGAGAGCGCCATGCTGTTCGCGTTGGAATTCTGCATAAAAAACCTTGTTGAAACCGGACAGGTAATACATACCGGCAGCGTTGACTGTTACAATGAACTGATTATTAACCGCAAGAAAGAAACCGGCGGATTTAAAGAAATAAAATAGATTAAGGAGGCATTCCATGGCACCAAAGGAACTGGCAAGGCAGATAACGAAGGTATTGGACAAGAAAAAGGCCGAGGATATCAAAGTAATTGAGATTTCAGAACTGACAATTGTCGCTGATTATTTTGTAATAGCCTCGGGCACTTCCAGCACACATACGAAGGCCCTTGTAGACGATGTCGATTTTGAAATGTCAAAACTCGGCGTCGAACCGGCCCGGATTGAAGGGAAAGCAACCGGATGGATACTGATGGATTACGGTTCTGTCCTTGTGCATGTCTTCCAAAAGGAGAGCAGGGAATATTACAACCTTGAACGCTTATGGTCGGATGCTGTTACAATGGACATTTCTGATATATTAACTGATTAAGGTGGCGAGGCCGAATGGCAAATTTTGATTTTAAGAAAGCCGAAAAAAAGTGGCAGGACCGCTGGGAGGAAACCGGCGTTTTCCATGCCAGACAAGATTTTTCTTTGCCGAAATACTATTGCCTGGTAGAATTCCCTTACCCCTCGGGGCAAGGCCTTCATGTCGGGCATCCGCGTTCTTATACCGCATTGGATGTGGTTGCCCGCAAAAAGCGTTTGCAGGGCTATAATGTTCTGTATCCGATGGGCTGGGACGCGTTCGGATTGCCGACGGAAAACTTTGCCATTAAAAACCATGTCCATCCGGAAGTGGTGACGAAGCAGAATATCGCCAGGTTCAAGCAGCAGCTTCAGTCATTGGGATTTTCTTTTGACTGGAGCCGCGAGATCAATACAACGGATCCCGGTTATTATAAATGGACACAATGGATTTTCCTGCAGCTTTTCAAAAACGGGCTGGCATATAAAAAGGAAATGGCGGTCAACTGGTGCACCTCCTGCAAGTGCGTGCTTGCCAATGAGGAAGTTGTCGGCGGTGTTTGTGAACGCTGCGGCAGCGAGGTTGTGCGCAAAGTGAAGAGCCAATGGATGCTGAAAATAACCGAGTACGCGCAAAGGCTCAATGATGATCTGGACGCTTTGGACTTTATTGACAGGGTCAAAACGCAGCAGCACAACTGGATCGGGCGGTCAACCGGCGCCGAAGTGAATTTTACGGCAAGCAGCGGCGATATAATAACCGTTTACACCACCAGGCCGGATACACTGTTCGGCGCAACCTATATGGTTATTTCCCCGGAGCATGACCTGATTAAAAAATGGTCCGGTATTATTGAGAATATGGACGAAGTCGAAGCCTATATCAGCGAGTCAGCCAGAAAATCTGATTTTGAGCGTACGGAAGTCAACAAAGACAAAACCGGCGTAAGGCTGAGAGGCGTGCATGCGGTCAATCCGGTGAACGAGGAAGAAATACCGATTTTTATTTCGGACTATGTGCTTGTTTCATACGGTACGGGTGCCATCATGGCAGTTCCGGGGCATGACACACGCGACTGGGAGTTTGCCAAAAAATTCGACTTGCCGATTGTCGAAGTCGTTCAAGGCGGGGATATTGAGAAAGAAGCTTTTACCGACTGTGAAACGGGTGTTATGGTCAACTCCGGGTTCCTGACCGGGATGAGTGTTGAACAGGCGAAGGCAAGCATTACCGAATGGCTTGCGGAAAAAGGCAGAGGCCATGCAAAAGTGAATTTTAAACTGCGGGACTGGGTTTTCTCACGCCAGCGTTACTGGGGCGAGCCGATTCCGATCGTATATTGCGAAAAGTGCGGATACGTTCCGCTGCCGGAAGATGAGCTTCCGTTGAAACTGCCGATGGTGCAAAGCTATGAACCGACGGATGACGGGGAGTCGCCGCTCGCACACCTGACCGATTGGGTAAACACGGTTTGCCCTGTTTGCGGCGGCCATGCGAAAAGAGAAACAGACACAATGCCGCAGTGGGCAGGGTCTTCCTGGTATTTTCTGCGTTATTGCGACCCTTTCAATGAGGAAGCCATCGCCTCAAAGGAAGCGCTGGAATATTGGACGCCTGTCAACTGGTATAACGGCGGGATGGAGCACACCACACTGCATTTGCTGTACAGCCGTTTTTGGCATAAGTTTCTTTTCGACATCGGGGTTGTTCCCACCGGCGAGCCGTATGCCAAGCGTA
Organism: uncultured Eubacteriales bacterium; assembly: GCA_964402095.1. Lineage (GTDB taxonomy): Bacteria > Bacillota > Clostridia > Oscillospirales > Acutalibacteraceae > UBA1447. Next base: position 20,283 of record CAYOAW010000004.1, read on the forward strand.
CGAGCCACGGTATGATTTTGGGCGAAAACGGGGAGAAAATGTCGAAGTCAAGAGGCAATGTGGTTAATCCCGACGATATTGTCAACGAATACGGCGCGGATACCATGCGCCTTTATGAGATGTTCATCGGCGATTTTGAAAAAGCGGCGCCTTGGAATTCGGCGAGTATAAAAGGCTGCAAGCGTTTTATCGACAGAGTTTGGTCCCTGCAGGAAATCGCAGACAGCAGCGAGGATTACCGCCCCGGGCTGGAAGGCGACATACACAGAACCATCAAAAAGGTTACGGGCGACATAGATAATTTAAAAGCAAACACCGCTATTGCCGCGATGATGACCTTATTGAACAGATTTTATGATTCCGGCAAAGTCACAAGGAGCGAAATCAAAACGCTGCTGCTGCTGCTGAACCCCTTTGCCCCTCATCTTACGGAAGAAATGTGGGAAACCATGAATTTCGGCGGAGCGGTAACGGATCAATCCTGGCCCGCATATGATGAGGCAAAGTGCAAAGAAGACACCGTGGAGATCGTCGCCCAAATCAACGGAAAAGTCAGAGCAAAGCTTGTTGTGCCTGCCGATATCGAATCAGCAGCGGCTGTCGCGCTTGCCAAGGCGGAAACGAAGATAGCCGAAGCGGTTCAGGGGAAAACCATTGTCAAAGAGCTTTATGTTAAAGGAAAACTTGTCAATCTGGTTGTAAAAGACTGACACCCGGCGGCAGATGCGCAGCGGTTGTTTGTTATGATCGGAATATATAAATAAAGTAATTTCGATGGTTGACAAGTATAGCCGCGATGTTGTATAATTAGCAGTACGAAATGAAAAATACCCCTGCATCAGCGGAGGGAGGGAATATGAATGAGTCAGGTAAAGGTAAAAGAAAATGAGTCTTTGGACAGCGCTTTAAGACGTTTCAAGAAGCAAACTTCAAGAGACGGAGTTATTCAGGAAGTTCGCAAAAGGGAGCATTATGAGAAGCCTTCCGTTAAGAGAAAGAAGAAGTCAGAGGCGGCTCGTAAACGCAAATTCAAGTAACATGAAAGCGGGCGTCAGCCCGCTTTTTGTTATATTCGGGCAAATATACAGGAACCGGCGGTGATAATATGAATTCAGATAAACTGCTTGCCGCTTTGCCGGCCGATATAGACGGAGCCTTAATCGAATCACCGGAAAACAGGCGCTATTTTACGGGGTTTCCCTCAACGGCGGGGTTATTGATCGTATCACGGCAAGGCAGTGTTTTTCTTACAGACAGCCGTTATATTGAGGCGGCGCGAAGCAAAATAACCTGTGCGGAAGTTATTGAAGAAAAAAGGCGGGAGCAGCAGCTGCCGGAAATTGCCGAAAAACTCGGCTGTAAGAGCCTTGCGCTTGAAGCCCGCCGCACCACTGTTGCCAATGCCGCAAGAATGGCGAAGATTCTGAAAGATATCAAAATTATCGATGACTGCACATTGGACAATATCATTGACAGCCTTCGTATCAAAAAGAACAGCGCGGAAATCGCCTGCATTCAAAAGGCGCAGAGGATTGCCGAGCAGGCGTTTGACCATATTTTAAAGTTTATCAAAGCGGATGTCTCAGAACGGGACATTGCCCTGGAACTTGACTTTGCCATGCTGAAAAACGGAGCGGAGGCGCTGTCGTTTGAAACAATTGTTGCCGGCGGAGTCAATTCCTCTATGCCGCACGCTGTTCCGTCAAACAAGAAAGTGGAATACGGCGATTTTATCACGATGGATTTCGGGGCGGTTATTGACGGTTATCACAGCGACATGACCCGGACGGTGGCGTTCGGTGCCGTCAACGCGAAAAAAGAAGCGGTTTACGCAACCGTGCTTCATGCGCAAAAAGCTGCGCTTGAACTTATAAAGCCCGGCATCTCCTGCAAAGCTGCGGACGCTGCCGCAAGGGATATTATAACGGCGGCCGGTTTCGGCGGCAATTTCGGCCACGGCACAGGGCACGGGGTAGGGATTGAAATCCATGAGGAGCCCGCGCTTTCGCCGGCCGGGGAGAAAATTCTTGAGGCGGGACATATCGTTACAGTCGAACCGGGTATTTATCTGCCGGGCGAATTCGGTGTTCGTATTGAAGACATGGCTGTTGTTACGGAAAACGGCTGCGAAAATCTCACATACAGCCCGAAAGAATTGATTGTGCTCGGCGCGTAGAGAAAATCTCTTCGTTCTTAAGGCGAAACACGGCTTTCCGTTTACTTTTCCGCCGCGCAAAATAACACTTGAAAAGTATCATACAATAGTATAGAATAAGCTTTGTAAAAGACAACAACGGAGGAATATTAATATGGTATCAGCAGGAGATTTCAGAAACGGCGTTACTTTTGAAATGGACGGCAATGTCTATCAAATTATCGAATTTCAGCATGTCAAACCCGGTAAAGGCGCGGCTTTTGTCAGAACAAAAATAAGAAACATTATTGCCGGTTCGGTGGTTGAGCGCACTTTCAACCCGAATGACAAGTTCCCCACAGCATATATTGAGCGCCGGGATATGCAGTATTCTTACTGTGACGGCGGCCTTTACTATTTTATGGACCCTGAGAGCTATGAGCTTGTCCCGATCAACGCATCAGAGCTTTCCGATAACTTCAAATTTGTGAAAGAAAACGAAATTTGCAAGATTCTTTCTTTCAAGGGCAATGTGTTCGGTGTGGAACCACCGACAACCGTTACGCTTGAAATTACAAAAACGGACCCCGGCTTTAAAGGCGACACTGCTACCAACGCAACGAAGCCCGCAACGCTCGAAACAGGCGCAGAGGTCAGAGTACCGCTGTTTATAGATGAGGGCGAAAAGATTATTGTGGATACACGCACCGGCGAATATCTAAGCAGAGCGTAAAATAGAAATATTTAGGAGGAAAAACAATGACTATTACCGAAAAAGCCGCATATTTAAGAGGCTTGGCAGAGGGATTAAAAATGGATGCCGACAAACCGGAAGCCAAACTTATCAATGCGATTATTGATTTACTCGATGACCTGACCCTCACCGTTTCCGATCTTGAGGACAATCTGGAGATTCTCAACGAGCAGGTTGACGCTGTTGACGAGGACCTTGACGATCTTGAGAGCTTTGTCTATGAAGAATATGACGAAGATTACGATGAAGATTATGATGAGGACGAGGACTATTTCGAGGTTGAATGCCCGAATTGCGGCGAAACCGTATGCGTTGACGAAGGCGTGCTCGATGACGGCTCAATCAATTGCCCGAACTGCAATGAAGTACTTGAGTTCGACATCGAATGCGGCTGCGACGAATGCAAACCGGACAACGAGAAAGACTGAGTTGCCGGGCCGGTTCACGGAAAATAAAAACGGAAAGGGGGCGGCTTAACCGTCCCCTTTTGATTAATATATTTCATTCGGCATACTGTGCCGGACGCGCGGCTATTTTATCTTTACTCTGGTCACCAACAGGATCAGCAGAATAACGGCTGCGACGCCAAAAAGGAAATAGGTGTTTTGCCTTGTAACAGGGCTGAGGGAAAAAAGACCGAAAAAATCAGACCAAATACTGCAGAACATACGAAAACCTCCTCACTGTTCGAGAAAAATCTCATTCGGGGACAGGTTTATCGAGTTAACAGTTTACTTCACTAAAGCGATGGTTACAATAATATAATAGTATATAGTTTACGGATTGTCAAGGATTCCGTAAACACCGGGTCGGGTTAAATAGGGGATTAGTATTTATCAAGCGTATAATGTTCGGAGGAAAAGATGGAACTTTTTGAAAAAACACTCGAGCAAAAATACATTCATAAAGGCAAAATATTGAACCTGCGGGTTGACAAGGCAGAACTCCCCAACGGTAAAACCGCTGTCAGGGAAGTTATCGAACATTCCGGCGGGGTTACGGTTGCGGCGATGACGAAAGAGGGCGAACTGATACTGGTACGGCAATTCAGGTACCCTTATTCGGAAACGGTTCTTGAATTGCCGGCCGGCAAGCTGGACCCCGGCGAAAGTCCGCTGGAAGCGGGCAAACGCGAACTGCTGGAGGAAACGGGGGCGGTTGCCGGTCAATATACGGATTTAGGCAGATTTTATCCGTCACCGGGCTACTGCGGAGAGATTATTTATATGTACGCCGCGACAGATTTGGTATTCTCCGCACAAAACCTTGATGACGATGAGTTTTTGGAAATTGAAAAAATTCCGTTTGACAAAGTGATGCAAATGATAAAGGACAACGAAATACCGGACGGAAAAACACAGGCAGCCATTCTGAAACTCGGTTTGATACTGGGGAACGGTGAGGGGGCTTTGCTGTGATTATTCTTGCCTCGGGCTCACCCAGACGCCGGGAACTGCTGCAAACAGCGGGGGTGAACTTTAAGGTCTGCGCTGCACAGGGGGATGAAGTGCTCGACCCTTCCCTGCATCCGGCCGACGCAGCTGTTGAAATCGCGCGCCAAAAGGCGGCTGAGGTGGCAGAAAAATATCCGCGCGACTGTGTTATCGGCGCGGATACCATTGTGGTTGTCGATGATTTGATTTTAGGCAAACCCAAGGATAAAAACGATGCCGCTAATATGCTTGCCCTGCTTTCCGGACGGGAGCATACGGTTTACACCGGCGTTTGCATTATCAACGACGGGGATGAAAACTGTTTTGCCGAAGCGACACAGGTGGAATTTTATCCGCTGACACCGGAGGAAATTACGGCCTATGTTGAATCGGGCGAACCGATGGACAAGGCCGGGGCATACGGCATACAAGGCATCGGCTGCGTGCTTGTCAAAGGGATCAAAGGTGATTTCTTCAATGTGATGGGTTTTCCGGTGGCGCGGGTTTTGAGGGCAATCCGGTAATTCATCCGGTGTCCCGGCAATAAAAACAAAAAATATTCGGGGTGCAATTCAGCACCCCGTTTCTTTATATCTTTGTCCGTTAATTCAGCGCTGCCTTTAAATTTTTCAAATTCTGCTGCATCAGCGAAAGGTAGGTTGCCCCGCTTTTGAACTCCTGTTTGGTAACATTTTCGCAGGAGTGGAACAGCAGCATTTGAGCGCCGGTTTTTTCGCTGACAGTTCTTGCCGTTTTTTGGTCGGAAAGGTCACGGTAAAAAACAATCGGCGCGCTGTTTGCCGTTACGGCTTTCTCCAGCCTTGCTATAACAGCTTCATTCGGTGCGGCTGCAGGCGAGCAGGTGTTTTGGGCTGCCATATAGCCGATTCCGTATTCTTTGACAAAATAGCCGAGCGCGAAACTGTCCGCCATCACGATATTTTTGCGTTTGCCGTTTTTAACCGCTTCGCGGAAGCCTGCGTCAAGTGCCTCAAGTTTCAGTTTATAAGCGGCGGCGTTAGCCTTGTAAAACGCGGCGTTTGAGGAATCAAGCAGACAGAGTTTGCCGGTAATCGTATCAACCATTTTTTCCGCGTTCAGCGGCAGCGTCCAGTAATGCGGGTCGTAGAGCGGAATGTTTTCTCCGGAATTGTTTTGCTCCGCAAGTTCCTGCCCTGCCATATCAATGTTGAGCGTTATGCCGGCTGAAGCGTCGAGGATAGTATCCGGATTGCTGCTTTTAGTTTTCATTCTTTTTGCGACCCAGGGTTCCATGCAATCGCCTGTGTAGATAAACAGGTCCGCCTTTTTTGCTTGGGTTAGTTCCTCCGACATCGGTTCATAGTCATGGGGATTTATTCCGGGGTCCGTCATCAGGTTCAGGTCAACCTTATCCCCGGCAATTACCCTTACAAAGTCGTACTGGGGGAAAAGCG
>CAYOAW010000004.1:26139-41149 GCA_964402095.1 uncultured Eubacteriales bacterium
TTTTTTAAGCCCGGCTTCCGCATGGATACACCGCTCATTATCAACAATTGTATCTTCAAGCATTGCCTTGCATTCATCAACCGCCGCCTGAAGTTCGGCCGCATCCGCCGGACTCAGGCTTTTTTTATCAACGGATTCCGCTTTCGGCAGGATATCCCTCCGGAGACTGCCCGTATTGCGGGCGGAGTTGAATTGCGGAAAACGGTCCGGACGCGAATGCACATCCGTTATATCGTCGCGAAGAAGCAATTCGCAGACAAGTGAAATAATCACATCGTTTTCCGCTGTCAGTTCATGATTCTGATTGCGGAAATAGAAGGTGGTTTCGGGCAGAACGCCGGCGGAAGCGTCTACGATTCCGTCGGGCGAGATATGGTTATGACCGGGATTGGCGCAGCAGGTGTTCCGCTGTGTATAGCCTTCGGGCAGAGGCTCGTTTATCCGGCCGCTTACCGCGCCGAGCGAAGCGGATTCAATGTTTACCCATCCGTCGCCGTTGAACAGCTTGCTTGCGCTGACAAAGGTATGAATCGGGTAGTTGTAATCGACAATGTCAAAAACTTTCACACCGTTTTTAACAAAATTCAAAATATTGGTTTTCGCGTTGCCCTGTGCCTGATGGAACAAATCCGTTTGGCGGCGGATTTCGGCATGCGTTTGGCCGCTCAGCAGATTATCCGTAAGAGTATTATAGTCCTCATACGGAACGGAGCCCCACTGAACGGTGCTGTTTATAAGCAATGTTTTCCTTATTTCATCAACGGTTTTCCGCAAAAGGCAGACAATAGCCCCATCGGGCAAGCGTTTCAGAATATTTTTTAAAAGGCGGCCCTTCAAGCCCTTTACACCGGCAATCCGGCTGCGGTAAAAATCTTCGTCGGTGTTGAGGTTAACGCCGAAAATATCGGCATAAAACTTTGTTCCGTTAAGCCCCGGCACGATGAAAACTATTTTATTCAAATCATCGCAGAGCTGAGGGTAAAAATGCAGCAGCGAAACAGCAACGGTTCCTCCGAGACTGATTGGGACAATATTCACCTTGCTGTGCCCCGTTTCCTTTTTGACAAACTGAATCATGTCATACAATTCGGCAGCGGTTTCAAGATTGTTGCCGAAGGAGTTATAGGCGAAATAATAAAGATGATCCTCACCGGTTTCTTTTGATGCCTGTGTCAGCGGTATCGTGGAATATATAAAAGCGCGTTCTTCTTCGGTGCACCGCGCAACGCTTTTTCGGTATTTTGCAACTTCCGGGCTGTTCAGCGGCTTGCCGTCAGACCCCGAAGCGTTCGGTAAAAAAAATCCCGCAATTACTTTGGAAGCGCGGTCGCTGAAAGTTTTGTCTTCGCGGGTAATCATCAACCTTAAAAACGGGAGCGCCAAAGCACTGATGATATGGCGCATATTTATATCAACCGGGAAATTGATCCCTTTTTTGCTGCCTGCGTTGGGGATGCGTTTGCCGTTTTTGTCAAGCAGAAAAACCTGCGACTGGCCGATACCGGGCACAATGACAGTCGGGCAGTGCCCGCAGTGCCCGCCGCACGCCGTTAAAACCCCTTCTTCGGGAAAAATATTCTCCAAAACCTCACACCCCCGGTTACCCGTTAACGGGTTATTGTATTATTATCCTGCTGCCGAAATTGGATCGGAATAATAAAAAGAGTGTAGTTCAAAACACAGATACTGTCAACAAAAAAACTGAAAAGAACGGCCCGAAACGGAAATTTGTCCGTTTTGGACGGTAGATATATTAACGGGCTTACCGGTTCGAAGAAAACGGTCTACAACGACAGCGAGGAATTTGACGAAGCATAAATTTACGGGATAATATCGGGGAAACATTGCTCAATAAAAAGGGAGAGAAGCTGTTGCGGCTTCTCTCCCTTTTTATCTGCTGCGGATTATTTTATTCTCCTGTCCGAGAAACCTCTGGGACCCCAATACTTATAGAGCGCGTCGCTGATGAATTTGCAGAAGGCAGCCGTGTTTTTAGTTGAAGTATCATCCTTCGGCGCTTCTTCCTTGCCGATTTTAATCATAATATTTCTCAGCTGTGTTTGTGCCGCCGTATACTCGTCGTAATCAACAATGGTGTTGGCGATCATTTTATCCGCCCTGGCAATAGAGGCCTGAAGTTCGGCGGCATCCGCCGCGCTTAAAGCGCTTTGGTCCACTGCTTTGGCGTCTTTGAGCAAACCGCTGATAAAGCCTCTGGATTCACGCCCCGCATTGAATTGAGGGAACCGCTCCGGCATTGTGTAGACATCCGTGAAGCTGTTGTTTGCAAGCAGCTCGGTGGCGAGTTTGATGATAACATCGTTTCTTGCCGTGCCTTCATGGCTTTGGTTGCAGAAATAGAAGGTCGTGTCCGGCAGCAGCCCCGTTGAAGCATCGACGATTCGGTTGGGGGAAATATGATTGTGGGCGGGATTGGCGCAGAAGGTATTTTTCTGTACATAACCTGCGGGCAGCGGGGTGTTGACAAGCCCGGAGGTTGCGCCCATGGAGGTGGAATTCAAATCAATAATTCCGTCGGCATTATATTTTGTGCAGCAAGGGACGAAGGAATAAATCGGAACATTGTAATCAACGACATCAAATACTTTAACACCCCCGGCGATAAGCTTGAGAATGTTTGCCTTTGAGTGAATCTGTGCCCGGTAGTAAATGTCGGTTTGCCGCTTGACTTCCGCATGGGCATCATCTGAAAGGAGCTCTTTTGAAAGCGCCGGATAATCCGCGCTCGGCACAAGCCCCCACATCATGGTGCAGTTGACGAGGATGGTTTTTCGCAGGGCGGAGATGACTTGGTTCAGCGTGTCAAGCAAAACCTGCTTCGGAATGATTCTGATGGCGGCGTTCAGCAGGTAGGAGCTGTAACTGTCGTCCATCAGGGACGGGAAAAGGTCTCTGTAAAGCATTTCATCGCTGGTGTTTAAGTTGCCTTTCATAATGTCCCCGAGCAGCGCGGAACCGTCCACGGCGGGCACGATATAGATAACCCTGTTGATATCGTCATAAACATCCGGATATAATTCGAACAGCGTGTTTGCAATGGTTCCGCCGAGGCTTATCGGGACGAGGTTGACTTTGTCATGTCCGGTTTCTTTTTTGACAAGCTGAATCATGTCGTAAAGCTCTTTGGCAATATCCATGTTGTTGCCGAAGGAGTTATAGGCAAGGTAATAAAGATGGTCCTCGCCGACAATTGAAGTGTAAGTCTGAAGCGGTATGTGGTTGTAAATATCATTTTTATCGGATTCGCTGCAGCGGGCAACACTTTGAGGATATTTAACAACTTCCAGGCTGCTGACAGGATGGGTGTCAAGCCCTATCACGCTTTTGGAGAGGGACTTTGCCACAGCGTCCCCTGCAAGGCCGGAAAAGCCGTTGTCCTTTTGGGTAATCAGCATTTTTGCAAGCGGCAGCGCCAATGTTTTGATAAGGTAATCCGTATCAATAATAACCGGCCAGGCGGAAATATCTTTGCCGTCTTTGTCAACGGCTCTTTTGCCGTTTTCATCCAGCAAATACACTTCGGACTGTCCGATACCCGGGATAACAATAGTCGGGCAATGCCCGCAATCCCCGCCGCATGCTGTCAGGCAGCCGTCTTTCGCCGTGCCTGACGTTTTTGAGGAAGCAGCCGGGCTGTCTTTTTTGTTCAATATAGCGGCGGCCTCTTTCACCGTTTTGACCGTTGAAACGGCCGCGGCGGCAGTGCCCTGTTCGGCGGTCGGGGCTTTGGCTGCGGTTATGCTCGCGCCGGTTTGCAGGCTGCCGAAACCAAGGGCGGCAGCGGAAAAAACCAAAGCGAAAGCCATCATCACGGAAATAAGTCTTAAACAGTTCTTTTTCATTTTTCGGGCATTCCTTTCTTCTGTACAAAAAAATCCGATATTTTTATGTATTGACGGCGCGCGGCCGGCAGTTCCATGCCTGACATACAAAATATATTGTAGTGCAAGGATAAGCCGCTTGTCAACCGAAAAAACCGGGCTTCGGCTGCTGCGAAACGGCTGCCGGATATTACAATCACTGCGGCCCGAACAGTTTGAAGAGGGAGCCGCTCGCAAATTTTAAGAAGGATAAGGCGAATTTATCAAAATGGGATTTCCTCGGCGGGCTGCGCAGGCCGATTTTTGCCAGGATGGCATACAGCCTTTCGCGCGCGGCTGTAAATTCCTCAAAAACGACAACCGTGTTTTCAAGCATCGTTTCGGTTTGCTCAATGGCTGCCTTCAGTTCCGCCGCATCGGCGGGCGCAAGGCTGTTCCAATCGATCTTTTTGGCGTTTGCGATATCATTTGAGAGATTTCTCGTTTCCCGCCCCGTATTAAACTGCGGGAAACGCTCCGGCATGGTATCAATATCTTTGAAACCGTCGTTCAGAAGGAGCTCGGTGGCAAGTTTGATAATAACGTCGTTTCTGCCCGTGCCCTCATGCTGCTGGTTGTAAAAGTAAAATGTGTGGTCCGGCAGCAGTCCTGCGGAGGCATCGACGATACCGTCAGGAGAAATATGGTTGTGCGAAGGGTTTTTACAGAAAGTGTTCTGCTGTGTATAACCGTTGGGCAAAGGTGTATCAACCAGCCCGGAGGCCGCGCCCATGGAGGTGGAGCCGAGGTGGATTACGCCGTCGGCGTTGCATTGGCCCCATGAACCGGCGATGGCATAGAGCGGCTTGTTGTAATCCACAATATCAAAAACACTGACACCGTGCTCAACAAGGCTCATGATATTTTTTTTCGAATGAAGCTGCGCCATATGATATAAATCGGCCTGCCGTTTTATTTCCGCGTGCGCGGGGTCCGAGATATGCCTGGCAGCGGCTTCACTGTAATACGCGCAGGGAACAAGCCCCCACATGACCGTGCTGTTGCTGAACACCGTTTCCTGGAGTGCCGCCAGTGTTTTTTCAATCGCGGCACTTAGGACTTTTCGGGGCGGAATTCTTAACAGAAGATTGACAAGATACCCTTTATAACCGCGCATAAAAGAAGGGAAAAGGTCGTTGTAGAGCATTTTGCCTTTTAAGCTGAGGTTGCCGGTATAAATATCTCCGACGATATTGCTCCCGTCAAGCGCGGGGACAATATAGACAACCCTGTTGAGATCACCGGAGACCTGAGGATAGAATTCAAACAGTGAATTGGCGATAGTGCCGCCAAGGCTGACAGGCACAAGGTTTATTTTGCTGTGCCCCGTTTCTTCTTTTACCTTCTGAATAAAGTGAAAAAGTTCCTCCGCAACAGAAAGGTTGTTGCCGAAAGAATCATACGCGAAATAATAAAGATGGTCTTCGCCGGCAGTCTGTGTGTAATGTGTCAGGCGGATGCAGCTGTAAATAAAATTCTTTTCTTTCTCACTGCAGCACGCAACGCTGTTCGGGTAACGGACAAGTTCCGTGCGGCCTGTTCTTCTTCCGTCCGGCGCGGAAGCGTTTGGCGCGAAAATGCTTTTGACTGCCGCGGCCGCCTTATCCGAAAATCCGTTGTCTTTGCGGGTAATCAGCATTTTCAGCATCGGCCGCGCAAGTCCTCGGGCGATGCTTTTCATGTCGGCGGAAAGCGGCCAGGCCATTATTTCCCTGCCGTTTTTGTCAATCTTCCGCTTTCCGTTTTCATCAAGCACATATAGTTCGGATTGGCCTATGCCATGAATAATGACAGTAGGGCAGTGCCCGCATTTGCCGCCGCAGCGGGCCGGAACACCGCCTTCTTTACCGGCGGGTATTTTATTGTTCGGGCTGTTATGTGTGCAGTGCTCCATATTTCCCTCCGCGGATGGGCAGTAAGTATATAAGCGTCAACGCAACAATTGTAATTCAAGGGAGCCTGCAGTGTCAAGCGAAAACAAAACGGCAGATACACGCATACACAGTGTATCTGCCGTCAGAATTTGTACGGACCGGGGTTACGCGGTTGCTTATTTAACTTTTCGGTCGGAAAAACCGCGCGGCCCCCAATATTTGTAAAGCGCGTCGCTTAAGAATTTGCAGATCGGCTTGGCATATTTCTCGGTTTTGTCCTCTTTGGGCGCCGTTCGCGCGCCGATTTTAATCATAATGTTTTCAAGCCTGGTCTGCGCGTCGGTAAACTCTTTATACACAACAACGGTTGTCGCGAGCATCTTTTCGCATTGGTCGATAGCCGCCTGCAGCTCTGCCGCGTCCGCTGCCGCTAAAGTGCTCTGGTCAATCCTTTTGGCGCTCGGCAGAAGGTCGGTGCGCAGGCCCTTTGTTTCCCGCCCGACATTGAACTGCGGGAAACGCTCCGGCATTGAGTGAATATCAATGAAGTTTTCATTTAACAGGAGCTCAATCGCAAGTTTCATAATAACATCGTTTCTGCCGGTGCCTTCATGATCCTGGTTGTAAAAATAGAAGGTTGTTTCGGGCAGTAAACCGGTGGACGCGTCAACTATTCCGTCGGGGGAGATATGGTCATGTTTGCCGGGGTTTGAGCAGTTGGTGTCCTTCTGCACATAACCGGCGGGCAGCGGAGTATTGATATAACCGCTTGTGGCGCCGATTGATTCGGAATCAAGGTGGATTAAACCATCCCCGTTGCAGGTTTTATAGGAATCAACAAAAGAGTAAAGCGGGAAGTTGTAATCAACGATATCATAAACTTGGACACCGCTCTTGATAAACGACAGGATATTTGCCTTTGAGTTAACCTGTGCTCTGTGGAAAATATCGGTTTGCCGTTTAATTTCGGCGTGAGCCGGGTCGGTCAGATATTTAGCGGCCAGCGCGTCATAGTCCCCGCTGGGCACAAGCCCCCATATCATCGTGCAGTTTAAAAGGACCATTTCTCTTAATTTGGCAATCACTTTATCCAGCAAGTCAAGCAGAATCTGCTTGGGGACGATTCTCAAAGCGATGTTGATAAGATAGCTCGTGTAGCTGTCATCCATCAGCGAAGGCAGAAGATCTTTATAAAGCGATTCGTCGTCCGTTCTCAAATCGCCTTTATATAAATCACCGACAAGCCTGGATCCGTCCAAAGCAGGGACAATAAACACAATTCTGTTCAGGTCGTTTTTAACCTGGGGGTAAACTTCAAGCAGGCAGTTGGCTATTGTGCTGCCGAGGCTTATCGGTACGATATTGACCTTGTCATGCCCGGTTTCCCTTTTTACCTGCTGAATCATATCATAGAGCCCCTTAACGGCATCCAGATTATTGCCGAAAGAGTTGTAAGCGTAGAAATACAGATGGTCCTCGCCGGCCACTTTTGTATAATTTTCAAGCGGGATGGTGTTGTAAATATCATTGCGGTCCGCTTCGCTGCAGGCGGCAACGCTCTGCGGATAACTGACAAGTTCAAGCTTGCTTACCGGGTGGCCGGTTAAGTCGATAGCGCTCTTGGCAAGGGATTTGCCCACGGCATTGGCGGCAAAGTCCGTAAAGCCGTTGTCCTTTTGGGTAATCAGCATTTTTGCGAGCGGGAGCGCCAAGGTTTTAATGAGGTAATCCGTGTCGATAATGACCGGGAATGCTTTCACATCGTCGCCGTTTTTATCTTTTGCCCTGTTGCCGCTGTCGTCGAGCAAATACACATCGGACTGGCCGATGCCGGGAATGATGATAGACGGGTCATGGCCGCAGTCACCGCCGCAATGGGTCAGAACACCGTCTTCTTTGACAGCAGCGGTTTTTTCAGCTGATGCGGCAGAAGCTTTCGGGGCATCCGCCGTTAAAAGGCTGACCGCTTCGGCAACCGTTGAAACCGAAGATACTTTTGCGCTTTTGGCTGCAGCCGGAACGGAAGCCGCGGCAGCTGTTTTCGTACTGCCGAAGCCCAAAGCCACAGCTGAAAAAACAAGTGTGAGCGAGAGCAGCAGGGAGGTGAATTTCATGCAGTTTTTTTTCATTGTGATAACCATTCCTTTCGCATAAACCGTAATGACCGGTTTGCTGAAAAATTTCACAGCCGACTCCTATATATTAGTTGAAAAGAGGAACAAATGTCAATAACAATCAAAAATAACGCTGTAAAATGCAGGGGTTATCCTGCCGTTTTCTCCGGAGATTTCGCGGCAAGGAATTTCGGGTAAATGCGCAGGTAGGCGGCCGCGCTTAGAATCTGGCAGGCAACGGCGGCAAGAAAAAATGTTTGGACCGGCATATTGCCAAGCAAACGGCCGGTTAAATAAGTAGCCGCAGCAGTTCCGGCTGTGGTCAGCATCATCCGCAGGGTGTTATAAGTTCCGATTATTTCAAACGGTATCAGTTTATATATCATCAAGGGGTAAGCATAGCTGATTATCCGAATCCCCAGGTTGGCAAAAAAGAACAGCAGGATATAGGCCGTGGGACCGGATTTGGACATAAACACCAGCGGCAACATCAGCGCGCTTCCAAGCAGGCACATATGTTTGTCATCCACCCGTTTTGTCAGGACGGTATAAATCAGGCTGCCGGCAATATTGCCGATGGTGGTGGCCGTAACGATATAAGATGTGCCCTTGCTATCAAGAATGCTGCTGTTGAGCGCGATGAGCGCGGCCATATTGACAACGCCGGCCGAAATCCCGCGCAGAAAATTCGGGATGGCAAAGGCAGTGAAATCCCTGCGTTTGATAATCAGGGATATTTTAACGGGCGGCCTTGTTTTATTCGGTTTAAGCTCATCCGGATTTTTATCGTCAAACTGCCGGTTAACGAAAGCCGCGAAACAGGTCAGCGCACAGGCAAAAAGAAAACCGGCGCGTATGACCATAAAATAATCCGCGCGGCTTAACAGGATATTAAGAAGAATGCTGAATAAAACGCTGAAAAGCCCCGCGATGACTCCGTCAAGAGTGAGAAAGCGGGAATATTTGTTCATATCAAAAATTAAAAACGGAAGCTTGTATTCGAACAGGTTGCGGAAAGCGGCTGCCGCCGACTGCGCAAATCCGGCAGCGGCCACAACAAGGAAGAGAACCCCGGCCGGCAAGCCCGGGCGGTATTGCAGGGCGGGGAAACATAAATAAGTCGCCGCGATGATCAAAAAAAGAGCGCTGATGCTTTTTTTAATATGGCGGCTTCTATCCGATAATTTCGAAAACAGCACGGAAGTGACAACGTTGACAATGCCCATTGCCGAAACCGCTGTTCCGATCATTCTTTCCGGCAGGCCGATGGAGGACAGATAGGTTTGCGTCAAAGCCGCGCCGGCAGTAAACATCTGCGCCGTTTCGAAAAGCGAATCACGGATATACAGTTTGAAAGAATTGTTCATATAACCTTCTCCCCCCTGGCTGTACAGCAAAAAAACAGGCAGCGGCTTTGTGATTAATCATCATAACACCGTAACCTGTCTTTATGCAATGCGATAGCTGCCGGCCGGCTATTTTTTATCCGAAAAACCCCTCGGCCCCCAGTATTTATAAAGCATATCACTGGCAAATTTAAAGAACGCTTCCGCGTTTTTCGCCTTGGTGTCGTCCGCGGGAGGTTCGGCCGCGCCGATTTTATACCGGATGCTGTTGAGCCTGTCGCGCGCATGGACAAACGCGCTGTAATCGACCACCGTGTTGTTCAGCATTGCGTCGCATTCCTCAATAGCGCCTTGGAGTTCGGCGGCGTCCGCAGGCGCGAGCGTGCTTTGGTCAATCAGCTTGGCGTTTTTCAAATCATTGACAACCCATTTGGATTCGCGCCCGGTGTTGAACTGGGGGTAACGGTCCGGCGCGGAATAGACATCGGTGATGTTATTATATAATAACAGTTCCGTTGCGAGCTTGAGGATAACATCGTTTCTGGCTGTCCCTTCATGGGACTGGTTGCGGAAATAGAAGGTGTTGTCCGGCAGGAGGCCTGTGGAAGCGTCCACATTGCCGTCCGGAGAGATATGGTTATGAGCGGGATTTGAGCAATGCGTATTCTGCTGTACATAGCCGGCGGGCAGGGTTTTGCCGACGGGTCCGCTTACCGCGCCCATAGAGGTTGAATCAAGGTGGATAACACCGTCCGCGTTGACATCCTTATAGGAACCCGATATGGAGTAAAGCGCATAGTTGTAATCGACAATGTCAAAAACTTTCACACCGCGGCTCACCATTTTTAGGATGTTCGCGTCCGAGTGCTGCTGCGCCTGATAATATAAATCCGTCTGCCTGCGAACTTCGGCGTGGGCGCCGTCGGAAAGGTATTTCGCCCTGAGCGCGGGATAATCGGCACCGGGTACCAGCGCCCACATCATTGTGCAGTTGACAAGCGCGTCTTTTTGCAGTTGGGCAAGTACTTTATCAAGCAAGGTATGGACAACCTGCTTTGGCAAAAGCCTTATCGCGACATTAATCAGATACGGCAGGTAACCGTTAAAAAGCGACGGGAATAAATCCTTGTAAAGCATTTCGTCGCCTGTGCTCAGGTTGCCCTTGAAAATATCGCTGACGATCATCGAACCGTCCAAAGCGGGGACTATATAGATGACTTTGTTCAAGTCGCTGTAAACATCCGGATAGTATTCAAGCAGTGTATTTGTAATCGTTGCGCCGAGGCTGACAGGCGCAAGGTTCACCTTGTCGTGCCCGGTTTCTTTTTTAACCTGCTGTATTAAATCATAAAGTTCTTTGGCAATCTCAAGGTTGTTGCCGAATGAGTTGTAACCGAGGAAATAGAGGTGGTCCTCGCCTGCTGCGGCCGCGTAACTTTGCAGCGGAATGCAGCTGTATATAAAATGCTTGTCGTGCTCGCTGCAGCGCGCGACGCTTTGCGGGTACTTGACGACTTCGATTTTTTTAACCGGCTGGGTGTCAAGCCCCGTCGCAAGGGATGAAAAAACATCGCCGACAACTTCCGCCGCCGTGTCCGTGAAGCCCCTGTCTTTTTGCGTTATCAGTGTCTTTGCCAGCGGCCAGGCCAATTTACTGATGACATCGTCCACATTGACGGAAGGCGGATAGGAGGTCATGGCCTTGCCGTTCTTGTCAAGCATCCTGCTGCCGTTATCATCCAGCAAAAAAGTTTCGGATTGGCTGATGCCGGGGATCACAATGGTCGGGCAGTAAGCGCATGTGCCGCCGCACGCCGTCAGGCAGCCATCCTTTGCGCTGCTTTTAAAGGCGGCTGCTCCGGCGGCCTGAACGCCGCCGAAACCTGCAGCAGCGGCAGTGCATGCCAAAGCGGCGGCAAGCAGCAGGGAAGCAAGTTTTATCAATGTTCTTTTCATTTAATCACCGTTTCTTTTTATTATCCCGGGGAGGCAGGCTGACCGTTCCCGTGCGGATCCGGCTGAAACAAAAAACAGGTTACCTGACCTCGTCAATGATGCTTGCGAAAGCGGTTACAAGCGATGACCCCAACGTTCTTCCGAAAGAAATGGTTTCCTGATAATGGTCGCCGAAAGGCTCGATGTTGTCAAAAAATATCATGCAGTAATCGGTATCCGGCAGGATATAGCCGACTGCGTCATTGGCAAGCCCGAAGACCGTCAGTTCCGCGCCTGCTATCTTATTAAGAGACGGGTAAGGGAAATCCTGCAGCGAAAACGAGCCTTCAGCGGTTGCGGAGGCTTTGCCTGTAACAAGGTCGGGGTTCAGTTCTCCGGGCATCATCACGGTTTTGAAATTTTTGCCAAGCTCCAAATACCCGACTTCCGTTACCGTCTTGTAATTGCCGGCGGAATCTTTGATGATCGTATTGTTGGCTAAACCCAGTTTGCCGACTGCGATGATGACCGGGTTGTCAATGGCCAGCACAACCTCTTTCAGGCGGATATTGAGAATTGGCTCAATCACGGTTTCCTCAACGGGCTCCCAGCCTTCATACCAAAGCGTGTAGCCTCCCGTTGAAGCAAGCATATCCGCTTTAACCTGCCGGGAATCTGCAAGCAGTTCATCGGCAAGGATTTGGTCTTTCGTCAATGTCATGGCAAGCGCGAAACGCCCGAGCTCATGCCCGTAACGGGTTGCTTCCTGTGAGCGCCGCGTTGTCGGGACACCGTCGCCGCTCTGCCCTCTGTCCGCGTAAATGCCGCAAATGGCGCCGTTGAAGAACATAAAGTTGTAGCCGGCTTTACTGATAATTTCATCCATATAAGCGGTGTAGTCGGCGGAAAGTTCTTTGCCGGAGCTGATATCGGTTTTAAGCCCGGTAATATACGGGTGGGCGCTCATGTTGACAATCACGGTTTCTTTTTTGTTTTTATCGGCCGGGACAAACCGGAGCCTTGTGAGCATGCCGAGGCAGGAACTGGGGTCGCGTTTGTCGAAACTGTATTTTGACGCGTCTTTCTGCGCGAAATAGAGTGTGCCGGTTTCCATACTTTGGCAGGCTTTTATAATGGAATTGGCTGTGCGCGCGCGCACAATTTTCATATATTCTTCGTCCGGCCCGGAAATACTTTTGCCCTTGCCGAGAAGCGAAACGCCCAGATTATTGCCGATTTTCAGCAGCATCGGGTTCCAAAGCCCCTGTGTGTCGATTGAGCTGTGCGTATGCGTTGCGCAGACATTGATGCTGACAATGTGGTTGGCGGCGGCAAAATCGGCAAGCTGCCCGCGGATGGCTCTGATATCGGCGTTGCAAATCCCGATGCATTCGATAACGGAGAAAGAAGTTTTGCCTCTTCCGCTGTTGTCGTCAAGGATAATGGTCCTGACTTTAATATCGTCCAAGATGGTTTCGACATTATTCCCCGGGAAATTTTGGCCCAGGTACCCGGCAAGATAATAGTCTTTGGTCAAGATATCATCCGGAATAAGGCTTGCCTGCGCATAGCCAAGGCTCCACTTCGCGCCCGAGGCAGGGGCCGACAAAAAACTGCTGCTGCCCGGATAGAAATTTTTGCTTGTATAAGCGGATTCTTTCAGAATGGTTTTCGGGTCGGGCAGAACAGCGGCAATTTTATCGAGTGTTTTCAGTATGCCGTATTCCAGGTAGGAAAAGAGAACATATTTCAGCTGGGCTTTGGTTTTCGTATTTGAAAATGCCCCCAAGGCTCCGTTCAGGCTGAGAATATTATATTCTTTTCCGTTAAAACTGACCTTGGCCTGTCTTTTTTTGGCGGCCGAACTTTCTTGCTGTTCGGCGGCGGCCGTTTGGCTGTTTGCCGTTTCGGCAGTGCTTGAGGATGAAACAGCGGCAGCAGCCGGAACTTTTGCCTGTATCGGGACGGAAAAAACGGAAATCATTATCAAAACGCAGAGAATGCCGGAGGTTAAAGAATTTGTTTTTTTTCTCATTTTATCAGCCCGTTTCCGTTATTTTTTAACTTTTTCAAATTCATTGAACTGCGGATATTCCGGATTCTGGAATACATCTTTCAAATCGTCGTTGCAGAGCAGTATTTTCATCAGCTCGAGCAGTTTGGCGTTTACCGCCGCTTCCTCATGTTCCATGCTGCGCCAATACCAGGTGGTGTCCGGCAGAGCCCCGCAGGAAGCGTCGATGGTGTTGTCGGGTGAAATATGGTTATGCGCCGTGTTGCTGCAGCAAAGATTTTGCTGTTTATAGCCATCGCCGAGTGTTTTGCCTAACGGCGCTATTTTCGCGCCCATGGAACAGGAGGCTGTGTGAACCACCATATCGGAGCTGACTTCGGTTGAGTTGACGGCTTTGAACAGCTGAACATCGTGCCCGCAAAGCGAGAAAATACTGATTCCGTTTTCCCGCGCTTTGGCAACCAAAGCAGGGAAGTCATTGCGTGAGCGCCAGGCTCTGTCGGTTTGGGCTTTAAGATTTGCGTGCGCCGGATCGCTCAGCAGTTTTGCGCTCAGTTTTTCATACTCATGCGCGGGCACCAGCCCCCACATGATAGTCGCGTTTAAAATCAATGTTTTGACGATCGCGCCGATGACCGAGTCGATAAAATCCCTGAGGATTTTTTTCGGCAGTAAATTGGCGATTTTTATTACCTTTTCGGCTTTGCTTTTCCCCATGAGCTCAACAAACAAAGACTCATAGTCGTCAAAGGCGATATCGCCTTTCATAATGTCGGATATGGTGATGGAGCCGTCAAAAGCCGGAACGACACCGACGACGCGGTTGACATCCCCGTCCGAAGCATAGGCGTCAAGGTAGGCGGTTGTTATTGTCGCACCGAGGCTGACGGAAGCGAGGTTAACTTTTGAATGGCCGGTCTTCTCTTTCACCGTTTTAATGAAAGCACGGAGCCTTTCCACGGTGTCATACGTGTTGGCAATAGGGACAAATCCGAAATAAAACAAATGATCCTCGCCGATAACCTCCGCAAGGGGCTTGAGCGGAAGCATTCTGTAAATAAATTTACGGTCTTCCTCCGGCAATTTATCAAGCGAGTCATCGTAAGTTACAACCTGTATATTGTGCTTGTACTTGCCGTTGGCGTCGCTCGTAAGGGTATCCAGCGCTTCGGAAATAGCCTCGCCGGCCTTTTTGGTAAAGCCGAGGTCATGGCGGGTCACAAGCATTCTCAGCGCGGGAAATATTAAAGTTTTTTTCAGTTTTTCCATTGCGTCTTTGTCAATATCCGGCGGCCAGGCCGCCCTCAACTTGTTGCCTTTTTCGTCTACCTCGTAAGCTTTGCAGTCGCCTATGCCCGGGACGACTACAGTCGGGTAAAAGCCGCAGTTGCATGAATTGTCCATAAAAATTTTCCCCTCTCATGTAATTATATAGAATAGTCCTAATATATTAAAATATAGAGTAACACAGCGGTTTCCAATTATCAAGCCGTTTTTGACATTCTCCGGTTATTGACTTGTTTTGGAGGGCGTGATAACATATCAGCATAAAATGACGGGAGGCGGCGCGATGCTTTCGGTGCTGAATTTTATCCGGGGACTCTTAAAGAAATCATTTTTTATATCCTTGGCTGTCTCTGTCTTCGCGGGCGCGTTTTCCGGGCTAACGGGTTTGATTGACATGTTTTCCGACAGCAGCCGGCAGACGGAAGTCGGGAAACAGAACATACTGTTTTGGGGCGCGTTTACCCATTCGCAGGATGTCACGACTGACGGGAAAAGCTACTTTTTCAGTTCGAGGTTCGGCCTGGTTAAAACCGGACTTGACGGCGAAACCGAAATGGCG
>CAYOAW010000005.1:0-20896 GCA_964402095.1 uncultured Eubacteriales bacterium
GTTTCTTTTGAAAGCTCTATTTGTTGTACCCCAACATTTAGTATAGAGCCAATAAAAAGCGGGAGTGCATCACATATGATGCACTCCTTTTTTCATAGAAACAGGGAATAAATGATGCTATAAAGTTTGGCATTTTAATAAATTCGAACAGATTAGATTAATAGAATTATTAAACATCAAATCCAATCAAAATTTCTTATTATTGCTCTGGCATTTTTTCGGATTTTGAGACATGCCGAGCAACTGCGTCAATGATTACTTTTGGCATACTGCTCACCGGAATAAATTTGGTAGAAGAACCACCATTGCCTTTGAGTTCAAATCTAACAAAAAAACCGTCAACACTATTAAAGTAAGAGATATATGAATTTTTTGCGATCTTATTAACGAAATCCTCATCTGTTGTTTTATATGAGCCAACAAAACTGCCGTATTCATAAAATATTTTAGTCCACCCGCCAATGAAGTGAAGCGAATATTCGCTGCCGTAATATGAATAGTTTGTTTCCTCTAATTTTGCAGGTATTATTTGTACAGAATAAGGCTCGGATTTACTATCAAAACAACTCATAATGTTATTCGCTTTACAAAAATTAATAGTATTCTTCATATCTTCGGTTATTATTATATTAGCCGATATATTTGAGGAGAGACCGGTAAAACTGTCTAAACTTGAATCTGGTTTTTCATAATATATATCGGTATTGATATTGGTTGGGCTAAAACGAATTATTCCAATGGAAGGGTTTTTCGGGAAATATCTTTCGTTTACCGTTTGAACTGTCAAATCTTTTGCGAGTGCTTTCAAGAGATTGGTTCTATCCTTTGCCGTTAAACTTAGTTTTGTAGATTTATCCATATTGCCTGAAATAACGTTAATAATGGAAGACTCATTTTGGAATACATTTTTGTTTATGATAGTATGATTGCTGTCCGCAGAAGAAACCGGTTCGATGAGATTTTGCCTGATTATATTCTTATATCTGTCTGTTTCATCAATAGCTAACATTGCCGTTAATGTTTCTGCTTTTGCGCAATTATAATATCTTTTTATTGCTCGCCCGTTTTTAAGATGATAGATTATACGAATTGAAGTGCTGTAAACCTGTTCTTTTACAGGTATGTTTATATTTTGCGGTGATAATTCCAGTTTTCCGCTGCTTATAAAAAGTTTATGGAGGCTTGTTAGCGTTTTGATATCTTTTTTACTATTAAACCCGTTTATAGGGCTTCCTACAGAAACTGAATAAAGATAATCACCTTCACCCAAACTGTTTGAGTTAACAGGATCTATTATCCCTGTATACGATACCGGAGTGATTTCAACATTTTCGATTTTATCGAGTTTGGGTATATGAGAAGAATAACCGAAGAGACCATTGGCGAAAATAAAAACAATCAACAGAACTAAACCGATGTGAACAGGCAATTTTATTAAGCCGTTTATCCACTCTTTAAAATTGCGTATAAGAGCAAAATCAATTATACAGTATAATAAAATATAAATAGAAGCACCAATTGATATGCCGATGATTAATGATTCACAGCTTAAAATTGAAATGCTCATAGCGAAAAGCCCAACAAGAAATATTGATAAAAAATTCAAACCTTTGTTAACACCGAGGAAACCGCAGATTTCCGCCTTGCGCTTTTGAAAGAGATACATGCCGAGCAAAAACAAAGCAACAGAAATACTGAACCAAATAATAATGCTTGCGTAATTCGGAGTATTCCATAAATATTCACTGTCAACACTTTCCCTTGATAGGGATCCGATATTTTTTACATTATTAAACAAAAAAAGAATTGGATTCAATTTAGAAAATGAATTTGCTAAAGAATTGAGTTGGCTGTCAGAATTATAAAAATGGCCGTACGGAGAACCTAAAGTAAGCTTATTCATGAAAAATTGAATACTGTAAAGAAGTATTGTGGGGCCAAGTAAAATTACACCTGAAAAAGTTAATCCTTCAATGACAGTACCTACACAACTAAATATGGCGGCTGTTAAGCTGAAGGCAGTAATTGAAATTGCGCAATACCCTGCAATATAGTAAAAAACTGCTGAATATAATTCGGTTGATGATCCAAAGGTTAAAATATTTATAACCAAACAAATTATAAAAGGGATTATTATAGAAAACGAGAGCATTAGTATCCCGGCAAGATATTTGGATAAAAAAATATTATTTCTGGTTATACCCAGGCTGTAAAAAACATTTACCGTTTTTTTGTTTGCAATAAATCTGAACATAATAACGCCGAGAAAAACAGAAAAAGCTATTACAGAAAAATGAAGAATAATATTGAAAGATATTTGGCTGTATTGATCAAAAATTGAGAATTTATATAAATCAGTTATTTTATTAACTGTTGTTTCTGATGTGCCGGAATATTGTGAAATATTGTTATAATTATCGAAATTTTTAATCGCCAAAAAAGATAAAACCGGACCGACTATTGTTATGGCAATCATATTAAGCAAAGGCAAAAAGAAATTTCCTTTAAGCGCAGACAAAAAGGTGAAGCTGAACGTGCTAATCGAAGATTTTTGTGAGGTCATAACCCGTTCCCTCCATTTCTTCTAAAAATATTTCTTCCAGTGAAAGCGGAAAAGTTTCTATCATAAGTGGATTCATAGACATGAGTTTATTTTTTATTTCCGTGTTATCGCCTTGTGCAGTTAAAATAATAATCTTTCCATCTTTAATAAAAGTTTTTAATTCAATATCAGAGAAATCCGATTTTTCGACATCCCTCTCAAAAATGATACGAAATTTACTGCGGCTGCCGCTTATTTCACTGACCGCACGGTCAAGGACAATTTTTTGACCGTTTATCAGCCCGATATGATCACAAATATCTCCAAGCTCATGAAGATTGTGAGAAGATACTATTATAGAACACTTCTTTTCCGACATGTATTCCAGCAGAAGCTTTTTAGTTAAATTACGCTTTGCGGGATCTAAACCGTCAAAGCTTTCATCAAGTAAAAGAATATCGGGATGAGTTGCCATACCCAGCACCATTTCTGCCTGCCTTTGCATACCTTTTGAAAAACTGTTAAGGCGCTTATTTTTATCAAGCCCGAATAATTCAGTGAGCTTTGTAAAAGTTGATTCACTGAATTTCGGGTAATATCCCTTATAAAAGCGAGCCATTTTTTCCATGCTTGCATATGGCTGAAAATAGAGCTCGTCCGGAACGAAAAATAGTTTTTGTTTCATTTTAGCGTTTTCAAAAACATTTTCACCAAAAATTTTTACTTTGCCGTGTTCGGGTTTATAAATACCTGAAATGATTTTAAGAAGTGTTGTTTTGCCTGCTCCGTTGTAACCAACCAAACCATAAATAGAGGAATCTTCAACACGAAAAGAAACTTCACTTAAGGCGGTGTAATCACCGAAATTTTTTGTGATATTAATAACATCAACCATTGTTTCACCCTTAATTATGAATATAGCATTTAAATACAGCCGGTCTTTATAGGCGGCAGACATTCAAGAATAGTCATCGTTTCCGGACCTTCGCTGACAATATTAAAAGCTTCTGCCATTGCCGGGATAAACAGACAGTCTCCGCAAGCCACCTTTATTCCGGCAATGCTGCCTGCACCGTTAACCACAGCAAGCGCAGAAGGCTTACCCAAACATTGATGTGTATAGTTTTTCATTACTTCAAGCCTATTCAGTGAGAAGCAAGGGGTGCAGTCATAAGAAATGATCTGTGTATAAATATAGCTGTCATTTGCGTCAATTTGAACAGGAGTCAGTTTGAACGCGTCAAGCAAGCCATCGGAAGTATAATTAATGTAATTGAAGCAGTCAAACATTTTTTCAAAACCGACACCTTGATGACAAAGAAAATCGGGCAGTTTTTCGCCGAGCGTGTTGCACTTCTCAAGGCTGATAGTATAATCGGTCGGTTCCTGAATTTCTAAAAGGAAGCAGCCGGGTCCTATGGCGTGCGGAGTGCCGCCCATTATAATATAAACTTCGCCGTTCTTGACCGGCACTTTGTGCATAAGAGCTTCCATGCCCTTTAAATCTTGTTTATCAAACAATTCACGAAGATGATCGGGTTCAACATTTTCTTTGAAGCCTAATAGAATATACGGTTCTTCACCGTTTATTTTGCGCCCCCCAAGAATATACCAAGCTTCGGTTTTACCATAATCGGAATTAAACAGTTGTCTTGCAGCTGTTTTATCAGGGTGGACCTGAATCGGCAAACGTTCTGCTGAGTCCAAAAATTTAGTCAGTACGCCGAAATTGACGCCGAAATTCTTTATATGCTCCTCTCCGAGGAATCCTTCGGGATTTTGGTCAATTAAGTCTTTAAGGTAAGCTGTTTTGCTGTCCGAGGTTATAACTTTGCTCAGCCCCTCGCGGTCAGGCTGGTTTTCGTGCGGCGGATTGTTTGCTTGTACGACGGAAGCTAACCAATCTTCAGGGAAATAACCGTCGCTCCCTTTTTTACCTCTCAGCTCATCAAGCAGCATACCGCCCAAATATATTCTCCAAACTCTGTTTTCAAGCATTTTTATTGGCTTTAAATTGTTCATTTTTATCCTCCGAATAATATTAGAATGTAGATAATCTTACACTGTTTTTTTTTATAAATCAACCTTTTGCTATTAAAGATAAAATAAATAAATATTGATTGTCAATTTGAAAAATGCTACAATGACTCAATTGAAAGGATTGAATGGATTGTTTCGAAAAAAATGGCAAGTAGCTTCATATGATAAAAATTTAGCTGCTCAAATAGCACAAGATCACAGCTTGAACCCTTTTGTCGCTTTGCTCGCGGCATCCCGGGGGATTGAAAATGATGATGAAATATCAACTTTTTTTGATGATTATTTCGTTTTTTGTGATCCGTTTGAGCTGCCGGATATGGATAAGGCTGTCATCCGTCTAACATCGGCCATTGAAAACAACGAGAGTATCGTTGTTTTCGGCGATTATGATGCTGACGGTGTTACTTCAACTGCATTGCTTGTATCTTATCTTGAAGCAAGAGGCGCTGATGTTCGAAGTTATATACCTGACCGCCAAACTGAAGGATATGGGCTCAGCATTGATGCTGTTAACGCATTAAAACAAATGGGCGCAAAGCTGGTTGTTACAGTTGACAACGGTGTCAGCGCTATAGATGAAGCAAATCTTTTTGCTGAAGCGGGTATGGATTTAATTATTACCGATCATCACAAACCAAAAGATATAATTCCAAATGCATTGGCAGTTATTGACCCATATCGTAAAGAATGTTTATGCAAATTTAAAGATTTTGCCGGTGTTGGAGTCGTTTTTAAGTTGGTTTGCGCCCTTGATGGGGGAGATCCGGACGAGTTGCTGTTTAATTTTGCCGATCTTTTGGCAATCGGTACTATTGGAGACGTTGTTCCTTTAAAAGCAGAAAACAGGGCAATTGTAAAACAGGGAATAAAATCAATTGCCAATTTTACAAGAATTGGTATTGAAGCGCTTCTTGAAGTCGCAGGGGCAAGAGACAAGAGAATTACATCATCAAGTGTTGCATTTATTATTTCTCCAAGAATCAATGCTGCCGGAAGAATGGGCTCGGCTAACAGAGCTTTAGAACTTCTTCTTACGGAAGATGAATATCAGGCAAGGGAATTAGCCGAAGAAATTAACGAAGCCAATATATTAAGGCAAAAAACCGAAATTGATATATGCAAAAAAGTTGAAGAACAGTTTTGTATTTGGCCGGCACGTAAATGTGACAGAATAATTGTTGTGGACGGAGAAGGATGGCATAGCGGGGTCATTGGCATTGTGGCTTCAAGAATGGTTGAAAAATATGGCCGCCCCTGTATAATTATTTCAAAAGAGGGCGGTATCGCAAGAGGTTCCGGCAGAAGCATAGAAGGTTTTTCGCTTTATGATGCTCTTAATGCCGTATCGGAAATGTTGACACATTTTGGAGGTCATACTTTAGCTGCAGGGTTAGGAATAGAAAGTGACAGAATAAATGATTTTCGGGTGGCTATAAATTCATATGCATCCAGGTTCGAAATGCCTTACCCGTTACAGAGAATTGATTTTAGATTGAACCCAAAGTCGATAAGTGTTGAAATGAATTCCGCTCTCGCTGCTTTTGAGCCTTTCGGAGCAGAAAATCCTCAACCGGTTTTTGGCTTATATAAAATGAGAATTGAAGAAACAAAACCTGTTTCTGAAGGTAAACATACACGCCTTTTATTATCAAAAGAAGGGACAAAAGTCGCAGCTATAATTTTTAACGCTAAATTTGATGAATTTGCATATAGACAAGGCGATCTTGTTGATCTTGCTGTTGTGCTTGAAAATAATGAATATAAAGAAACGGTAAGTGTTAATACACAAATCAGAAATATTCGTTTATCGAATATTAACGAAGACAAAATCCTTGCCGGTATAAGAATATATGAAAAATTTATTCGAGGCGAAAGCATTTCAAAAGCAGAAAATGAGCTTGCTTTACCCGATAGGAATATTTTTGCTGAGATTTATCGAACAATAAAGTCAAATAAAGGCGAAAAACATAATTTTGAAGTTATTTGCCTGAGAATTGACGATGATGGCGGTAAAATTTGCGCTGTTTTATTGGCTGTTGAAGCTATGCTTGAACTTGGAATACTGGTTCGAAACGGAGATAATGCGATAGAAATAAATCCCATGGCAGAAAAGGTTAATATTGAAAATTCAAAAATTATGCAGCGATTACGAAATTATTTAAATTGATTGCAAACGAGTCGGAAAGGGGCTGAACCTTTGAGCGAAGATGTATTTGATGACAACGAGTATTCCGAACTTAGAAAAATACTGAATAATTCCTACAAACCGGAAGAAGTTGCACTAATTGACAAAGCCTATATAATCGCACGCGATGCGCACAGCGGTCAGCTTCGCTATTCCGGTAAACTATATATAAGCCATCCTGTTGCCGTTGCGAAAATCCTTGCAGAGTTAGGTATGGACTCCCCATCGATAATTGCAGCCTTACTGCATGATACGGTAGAGGATACTCATGTTTCAATTGAAGATATAAAAATAGTTTTTGGTAACGACATTGCTTCACTGGTTGACGGAGTTACAAAATTAGGCAAGGTTCCTCTATCCACAAAAGAAGAGGAACAGGCAGAAAATATAAGAAAAATGCTAATGGCAATGTCACATGATATAAGAGTAATTATTATTAAGCTTGCTGATAGAATTCATAATATGCGTACGCTTAATTATATGCAGCCGCAAAAACGCCGGGATAAGGCGCTGGAGACACTTGAAATTTATGCGCCGATAGCGCATAGACTTGGTATCAGAACAGTTAAAGAGGAGCTCGAGGATTTAGCGATCAGTTATTTGGATCCTGTTGCTTATCATGAAATTGAGGAATCACTGCAAGCTCAAAGCCAATCCCGTAAAGAGTTTTTAGAGGACATTATTAACAAAGTTAAAGAACGAATATCAACAATTATACCTGAAGTCATTGTTGAAGGAAGAATAAAAAGCGTTCACGGTATATACAGAAAGATGTATATGCAGAATAGGAATTTTGACGAAATATATGATATTTACGCTGTCAGAATAATTGTTGATTCGGTTATTGATTGCTACAATTCGCTTGGCGTTATTCACGATATGTTTCGGCCCATACCCGGACGATTTAAAGATTATATTTCTACCCCGAAACCAAATATGTATCAATCTCTGCATACCACAGTAATTGGTAAAGAAGGAATACCTTTTGAAGTTCAGATCCGCACGAAAGAAATGCACAGGACAGCAGAATATGGTATAGCAGCTCATTGGAAATATAAGCTCGGTATCAGCGGTAACGATAAGTTTGAAGAAAAACTTGCATGGATAAGACAACTGATTGAAAGCCAGAAAGACGCTGAAGATGTTGAGGATATTGTTAGAACAATCAAAAGCGATTTAGTGCCCGAAGAGGTTTATGTATTTACTCCGAAAGGCGATGTTATCAATTTGCCGCTTGGCGCTACTGTCATTGATTTTGCATATGCCATTCATTCTGCTGTAGGCAATCGAATGGTTGGAGCAAAAGTTGACGGAAGGATTGTGCCGATTGATTATCAAGTAAAAACCGGAGAAATAGTAGATATCCTTACTTCTTCGCAGCAAGGTAAAGGGCCAAGCCGTGATTGGCTTAAAATTGTAAAAACAAGCGAAGCTCGAAATAAAATTAAAGGCTGGTTTAAGAAAGAACGGCGCGATGAAAATATTATTGAGGGTAAACTTGATCTTGAAAGAGAATTCAGGCGTAATTATATCCGTCTCCCGGACGATGCGCTCCATGAGTTTATCAAGAAAATTGCAGAACGCCAACATTGCAACTCGGTTGATGAATTTTACGCCGCTATTGGATATGGTGGAATATCAATAAACCGCCTAATGCCTCGTATCAAAGATGATTATTCAAAAACTTTTAAAAATATTCCGGGTCAGGAAATACAGATTATTCCTGAAATGAAGCGCCCGAAAAGCAGTGAGGGCGTCATTGTTGAGGGAATTGATAATTGTCTCGTTAAATTCTCCAGATGCTGTAACCCTTTGCCCGGGGATGAAATAATTGGATTCATTACTCGCGGACATGGAGTTTCAATTCATAAACGAGATTGCACGAATGTTCCAAAAACAGTTATGGTATCAAGCGAACCGGAGAGATGGATCAACGCTTATTGGGATAAAAACGTTCGGGAAGAATTCAAATCTTCACTATTGATTTCATGCTTAAACAGAGTTGGGATGTTAGCGGATATTTCAGGCCAGCTTGCTAATATGCGTGTTATGATACATGATATTAATACTCGAAATTTTAAGGACGGACGAAGTTCTTTTACAATGACAATAACGGTAAACGGTGTTGAACATTTAAAAAGCGTGATTGCAAAACTTGAAAAAATAAGCGGTGTATTAAGTGTTGAACGGGCCGGAGTATAGTTTATGGATGTGATTAAATGAAAGCAATAGTTCAAAGGGTTACAAATTCGTCAGTTTCCGTGAATGGTTATATTAAAGGCGAAATTGATAACGGATATAACATTTTGCTTGGCATTGTAAAAGGGGATTCTGAATATGAAGCTGAGCTTCTTGCAGGGAAAATCGCACGATTGAGAGTGTTTTGTGATGAACAGGAGAAAATGAACTTGTCTATAATCGATATTGGCGGATCTGCACTTGTAATTTCTCAATTTACTTTATGCGCCGATATTAAAAAGGGCAACAGGCCATCTTTTACTGACTCTGCAGACCCCATAACAGCAAATCATTTATATGATTATTTTATGCGGAAATTAATTGAAAACGGCGTAACAAATGTACAAAAAGGAATATTCGGCGCAAAAATGATGGTAAGTATTTGTAATGACGGTCCGGTTACTATTATTCTTGATACCGATATTTGGAAAAAATCAGAAATGTTGTAAAAATATTAAAAAAATCTGTTTGAATATAAAATTTTTTAGGAAATCAGCTTTCTATGAAAAGGAAGTAGAAGTAAGTGACTCAATATTGTTTGCCTATTGGAATTAACGAAGCTAACTGTTATATTATTGCAGATGAAAAAAGCAAGGAAGCTATTGTTATTGACCCGGGCGGTTTTGATGACAATCTTACACATGTTATTTCAAATGTGATGATGTTTATTCGGGTCAAGTATATTTTACTTACGCATGGGCATTATGATCACATTATGGGTGTTTATGATCTTCAACGCTTCACAGATTCGCAAACAGGTATAAATAAGATGGATGCTTTATGCCTTGCAGATGATTTCAAAAGTGGTGCGGTAAATATTGCACCCGGAATGCAAAAACAAACAAACTGCGACTTTTTTTTAGAAGACAATATGGAAATTTCGGCAGGGAATCTTGTCTTAAAAGTAATTTGTACTCCGGGACATACAATGGGCAGTGTTTGTTTCCTGTGCGAAAAAGAACGTAAAATATTTTCGGGGGACACCCTGTTTTATCATACAATTGGCAGAACAGACCTGCTTGGCGGCAGTATGACTGATATGAGAGAATCTTTGAATAAACTTGTAAAATTAGAGGGCGATTATTATATTTTTCCGGGTCACGGCAGGTCAACAACTCTTGAAGAAGAAAGAAAACATAACAGGTATTTGAGGAAAAATTAATGATATTAAAGATAATGGGGCATACTTTCCATTATGAGATGGAAAATCTCTGCCGTGTATTCTTTCCATATGAAAAGATAAGGGTCGTATATGATGAAAATGTCAAGAGTGACGAAAAGTTAAATGTTGTTACAATTTTAAATAAAGCAGGCGAGTCTGCTGATATTATTGTAGAAGCCAGTCTGTTTGAAGTGATGGATAGCCGCAGATTTACTGTAAGTATCTGCGAGACAGACTTCATGGCTGAATGTGAAA
Organism: uncultured Eubacteriales bacterium; assembly: GCA_964402095.1. Lineage (GTDB taxonomy): Bacteria > Bacillota > Clostridia > Oscillospirales > Acutalibacteraceae > UBA1447. Next base: position 10,423 of record CAYOAW010000005.1, read on the forward strand.
GGAAAATGGCTGTTGCGCTCTTTGAAATACTGTCCGGCTTGACAGGCTATACCCCCGAATGGGGAATTTTAACAGGCGTAAGGCCATCAAAACTTATGACATATTTAATGAATCAGCTTGATAACGAAATAGCTGGTAATTATTTTAATAAAAAACTGCTTGTAAATAAGGAAAAGACAAATTTAACGATATCTGTTGCTGAAGCTGAAAAAAGAATAATTAAAAAATCACGTCAAGATTGTTTTAGCCTATATGTTTCAATTCCTTTTTGCCCATCAAGATGCAGTTACTGTTCATTTGTATCTCATTCAATAGAATCAATAAGCGCTAAAAAACTTTTACCCCAATATATTGAAAACTTATGTTATGAACTGATTCAAATTGGCAAAATGACTTCAGCGCTGGGAATAAAGCCTCAAACAATATATTTTGGCGGCGGTACACCAACAACCCTTGAAAAAAATGACCTTGTAAAAATTTGTGAAACAATTAAAATGAATTTTGATCTTTCATTTTTGCAGGAATATACAGTCGAAGCTGGCCGTCCGGACACAATATCACAACAAAAGCTTTATTCATTGTTAAATAACGGTGTTCAAAGAATAAGTATTAATCCGCAAACTTTTAATGATGCGGTACTGCATGAAGTCCGAAGAAACCACACGGCAGCAGCTGCAATTGCCGCATACGAATTGGCACGAAAGATTGGTTTCAAAAGTATCAACATGGACTTGATTGCCGGACTTCCAACAGATTCACTTGATAGTTTCAGAAATACAATGGATATTACCGCAAGTTTATCACCCGAGAATATTACAGTGCATACATTGGCTTTAAAGCGATCATCCTCACTTATCACACAAGAAAATACAGTTTTAGACGATAAAAGCACATCTAAAATGCTGCGCTATACTGATTTAAAACTTAAAGAAAACGGATACTTTCCTTATTATATGTACAGACAAAGCCGTTCTTTGGGGAATCTTGAAAATATCGGATGGTCTAAACCGGGATTCGAAAGTATTTACAATGTGTTTATGATGGAGGAATGCCAAACAGTTCTTGCTGCCGGAGCCGGTGCCGTTACAAAATTAAAAGAAAATAACGGTAATCATATTGAAAGGATTTTCAACTTTAAATATCCTTATGAATATAATATGCGTTTTGATGAAATATTAAGCAGAAAATCCAGGGTAATAACATTTTTTAATGAGTATAACAACTGATTATACAAATGTGTTTTTGTATTTGTATTACATATAAAATTAATAATTTCTATAATAAAAGGAGAAATAATTATGAGCTTTTTTGATGATGCTTTCTCTACAGCGAGAACTGTAGGCAAGACCGTTGGTAAACGCACTGAAGAGATTATTATTATATCGAAGAAAAAATTATCAGCTGTTGAGTATGAAAATAAACTGGAATCTTTATATGAGGATTTAGGCAAAGAATACTATTCGGTTTTAAAAGGAAGTGAAATTGATACGGAAAAACAGAATGAAAAAGTTAAGGAAATTGACAAGATTACTTTGGAACTCGAACAAATAAAAGCTGAAATCAGTGATTTGTTAAAAAATAGATAAATTAATTTAAATAATAACAATCAACAACATTTGGGAAGTGTATCGTTTGTCTGAAAATAAAAAACAATCAGTTCTTGGCGGAGCAATGGTTTTGTCGATAGGCGTTATTGTGGTGACAATTTTAGGCCTAGTTTATAAAATGTCGATGACGGCTTTTATCGGCGCTGTAGGCAGAGGGTACTTTAATTCCGCTTATGAACTATACACCCCGATATATGCATTATCTATGGCCGGCTTGCCAACAGCTGTTGCAAGACTTGTAGCAGAATATGTTGCGCTTAAACGCTACCGTGATGCAAGGCTGCTTTTTAGTGTCTCGCGTAAAATGTTTATCTATATAGGTATTGCCGGCACGATGATATTAGCGTTATTAGCCTATCCGTATTCTTATCTCGTTGCCGATCCTCGTAATTTTTCAGCTGTTATTGCTATAGCACCTTCGTTGTTTTTTTGCTGCATTATGTCAGTCTACAGAGGCTATTACGAAGGTCTTAGGAATATGAAACCAACAGCTGTTTCACAGATTATTGAAGCTGTTGTCAAATTGATTGCCGGATTGGGAATTGCATACATAATAATGACTTCCGGGTTATCTCAATTTAATGCATCCGGAACAGTATTCGGTAAAACCGCTGCAAATCTAGCGGATGCTTACAGTATTTTATATCCTTTATGTGCAGCGGGAGCGGTGTGCGGAGTGACTATCGGATCGATATTAGCTTCTTTATATTTAATAACTGTTTTTAAAAGAAAAGGCGATGGAGTATCCCTTGCCGATCTTGACAGTTCATCTGCATTATTGGATAAAAGATCACATGCGAAAAGGTTAATTAAAACTGCAATACCTATGGCAGCCGGCGCATTGATACTTAATATAACAAATTTAATTGATACAGTTACAATACAAGCAAGGCTGAAAAGCGCAATTATAAAAGATCCCATGTTAATAAAAAGTATGTATATTGATGCTTTAAAATCAGCAAATATTGTTGATGGCGATATAGCAAAATATCTGTGGGGAATTTACGGGGCTGCGCTTGATTTTAAAAGTCTGGTGCCGATGATTGTATTAACATTAGGCGTTAGCGCTTTGCCGGCTATGTCCGCCGCATGGGCCACAAACGATAAAGCCGCAGCAAAATCAACCGTTGAAACTGTTTTGAGAGCAACAATGTTATTCTCGCTTCCTGCCGGGATAGGGATAGCGGTGCTTGCAACTCCAATATTGACTTTGATTTATGGCAGAGGAGGGTCTGCCGATCTTGTTGATATTGCGGCGCCATTAGTTGCTGTTTACGGGTATGCAACCGCACTTATCTCGGTTTCGTCCCCGATTATTAATATGCTCCAAGGAATTGGACGGGCAGATATTCCGTTAAAATCGCTTGCAATAGGAGCTTGCGCAAAGATATTATGTAATTTTATTCTTGTTGGAACACCGAAGTATAACATACAGGGAGCACCTTTCGGTTCTATTGTTTGTTATTTGATAATTGTTGGTATCAATCTTATTTGTCTGCTTAGAATTACCAAAGTGCGTCTTAACATCCTTTCTGTATTTGTTAAGCCTTTAATTGCTTCGGTATTTTGCGGCATTTCCGCAAAGATCAGTTATATTTTATCATTTAAATTGTTAATGTCTATCAATTCAATCAGTAAAATGATATGTACGTTTGCTTCAACACTAATTTCAATTTCAATTGCTGTAATTGTTTTTGCAATCTTAATCCTTGTTTTAAAAGGTATTAGCGAAGAAGATATTTTATCTCTTCCAAAAGGGAAAAAAATAGCAAAAATGCTTGATAAATATGGACTTTTAGGATAAAATAAATTTAATGTGTAATTTTATATTTGGAGAAATTGATGAATAATAATTTTAGACAAAAAGCAAACTATGAATTTTATGATCTGGTTGATATTATTCGCTGTCTGAGAGAACCCGGTGGCTGCCCTTGGGACGCTGAACAAACTCATGAAAGCATTAAAAAAAATTTGATTGAAGAAACTTATGAAGTAATTGAGGCAATAAACAAGAAAAATAAAGCTTTATTGTGCGAGGAATTAGGAGATTTATTGATGCAGGTGGTATTCCACGCGCAAATGGAAGATGAGATTTGCAGTTTCAGCATTGATAATGTAACAGATGGTGTTTGTAAGAAATTAATCGAAAGGCATCCTCATGTTTTTGGAGATACCAATGTCTCAGGAGTATCGGAGGTTTTGAGAAATTGGGATGCAATCAAGAGAAATTCAAAAGGCCATGCCGATACCAGCCAGGCTATGCTTTCTATCCCGAAAGAATTGCCTGCATTAATGAGAAGCACTAAAGTCCAGCAAAAGGCGGCTTCATGCGGGTTTGACTGGCAGGATATTTCAGGCGCTCTTGAAAAACTTGACGAAGAGATAATTGAACTCAGGAATGCTTTAAGCAGCGGTAAAGCGGAAGAATCGTTGGAAGAACTTGGCGATGTTTTGTTTTCGGCAGTGAATGTTTCGCGTTTCGCAGGCCATGATGCAGAAGAAGCATTAACAAATGCAACTGATAAATTTTTGAAACGTTTCATTACAGTTGAACAACTGGCAAAAGACGAGGGTATAGATTTGAAAACAGCGGGAATTGAAAAATTAAATTTACTCTGGGATATTGCAAAGCAAAATAAAGAATGATATACTATGAAATAGTATTTCATAAATAAATTAAATGGAGGAAAAAGAATGAATAAGGCAGAGTTTATTGAAGCGGTAGCAAAAAAAGCCGGCATAGAAAAGAAAGCAGATGCAGCTAAAGCGGTTAATGCAGTATTCGATTGCATCGGCGACGCACTTAAAAATGATGACAAAGTGCAACTCATCGGTTTTGGTACTTTTGAGGTTCGCAAACGTGCAGCAAGAGCCGGTCACAACCCCAAAACAGGAGAAACATTAAAAATAGCAGCTTCAAAAACACCGGCTTTTAAAGCGGGTAAAGCTTTAAAGGACAAAATTTAAAGTATAAGCGATGCTTTCAATATGGTTAAAAACAGTTTGTAACGTTATTTTCAGGGGCACACCAGCTGTGCCCCTGATTGTTTATGGGGATATGTTATGAGATTAGACAAATATCTAAAAGTATCACGAATAATAAAACGAAGAACTATCGCTAATGAAGTTTGCGATGCAAAGCATGTCGTTGTTAACGGTAAACCTGCACGGGCTTCCTATGATGTGAAAATAAATGATATTATTGAAATAACGATGGGTTCTAACAGATTCAAATTCCAGGTTTTAAGCGTTTCGGAATTTGCAACAAAAGAATCAGCTTTATTGATGTATAAAATCATTTGATCAGATAAAAATTTAATTTATAAATCAATAATTATTGCTGGAATTAGCTCATAATTCGAATAATAAACGAAATTTTATAAAAAATCTGATAATTGCAAATAAAATTAAAAAAATACTTGAAAAACAGTCATAATATAGTGTATAATTTATAAAAATTAAATATTTTTATAATTTAAAGAGGGCATGCTGAAAAATGTTTTCCGGAACAGCTAAAAAGCGTAAGAATAGTTTTATTTTAACCGCGCTTTTGCTCGGTTTAATTTGCTATTTAGTATTTACATGGCTTGGTTTGCAGGGTAAAATACAAGATCAACAGCAGCAGATGGCTATAGTAAATGAAAAAATTGATGAACAAAATTATGAAAACAATAAGTTGAAAAAAATACTAAACGCCGGAGAAGAATCTGATTATATTGAACATATTGCACGAAGAGATTTAAATTATGTCATGCCAGGTGAAAGAGTATATTATGATATTTCAGCAGGAGAGAATTAAGGAGGCTAATTCTTTTATATGCAATTAGAGGTTGGAGAGGTATTAGACGGTAAAATTACAGGGTTGACGAATTTTGGCGCGTTTGTTGAATTGAACGGCGGAAAGACGGGGATGGTTCATATCTCCGAGGTGTCAACGACATATGTTAGTGACATTAAAGATCACCTGGTGATGAACCAAGAAGTTAAAGTTAAAGTTTTAAGCGTCAGTGAGGATGGAAAGATAAGTCTTTCCATCAAACAAGCTTTGGAAACAGATCAAATAAATAAGCCGCAGAAAGCGCGTTCGGCACCTTTTAAACGCCCGAACGGAAATGTTTGGCAAGGCGGTAAAAGCGCACCTTCTTCAGAAAGCCAATCTTTTGAAGATATGATGGCAAGATTTAAGCAGGTTAGCGACGAAAAAATCACTGATCTCAAACATTCAAATGAAGCAAAACACGGCGGCGGTTATTCGCGAAGAGGCGGAAAGCAATAATATAATAATGCCAAAATATATTATCTGTTGATAATGTCTATTTAGGGCGGACAATTCTGTCCGCCCTTTTTCATTTTTATCAATACATTTGGAGGGGATATTATGAAAATAGTTAATGCGAAAATTTATACGATGAATGGTGATGTAATTGATAACGGTTATATTGTCTTTAATGATAAAATAATTGAATTAGGCCCAATGAACGAATATAAAGGGGGCGACGCTTACGACGCCAAGGGAGCAATGCTCTTCCCGGGATTCATTGATGCACACACTCATTTGGGTATATGTGAAGACTCACTTGGCTTTGAAGGCGATGACTGCAATGAAATGACTGACCCGTGCACGCCGAATTTACGCGCTGTAGATGCAGTTAATGTTTTGGATGTTTGCTTTAAGGAGGCTTTGCTGGCGGGGGTTACATCTGTAGCAACAGGGCCCGGAAGCGCAAATCCTATAGCTGGTCAAATTGCTGCGGTTAAAACTTATGGTAATCGCATAGATGATATGATTCTAAAAGCGCCCGTTGCTATGAAATTTGCTTTGGGTGAAAATCCGAAAAATGTCTATAATGAGAAAAAAGCAACACCAAGCACAAGAATGGCAACCGCGGCTATTATCCGAGAGCAGCTTTATTTAACCGGGGAATATATCAAAAAGAAGAAAAAAAATAAAAGCGAATATGATGCCAAACTTGAAGCGCTCTCATGCTTGTTTGAACGGGATGTTCCTGCGCATTTTCATGCGCACAGAACAGATGATATTTTTACGGCTGTGAGGATAGCCAACGAATTCAACTTAAAGTTTTCGATTGTACACTGCACACAGGGTCACTTAATAGCAAAAGAATTATCCGGTAATGGTATAAGTGCTATGTGCGGGCCGCTCATCTCAGATCGGAGTAAACCCGAGCTGAAAGGTTCAACACCTGCAACACCAGGTATTCTGAATAAATGTGATGTTAAGATTGCTATTGTCACTGATCATCCTGTTGTGCCAATACAATATCTGCCGCTTTGTGCAGGGCTTGCTGTACGTGAAGGTTTGGAATTTTACGAAGCGCTTAAAGCTATTACAATAAATCCTGCTGAAATTCTTGGTATTTCTGAAAGGGTCGGATCTTTGGAAACAGGGAAAGATGCCGATATGGTATTATTTAATGAAGATCCCCTTACAGTGAAAGCTAAGCCGCTTATGGTTATTTCAGCAGGAATAATTATTAATGAACAAGAGGTTTGATAATTTATGCGTGAAATTAGTGTTAAATTAATTGAGTCTGCCATTTATGATTTATGTATAAAGGCAAATCGCATTCTTCCAAATGATTTAGCCGAATGTATAAGCTGTGCCGCATCAAAGGAAACAGAAAAAATTCCTAAAGATATTATGAATGATCTTATAAATAATCTTGATATAGCTGCAAATTTAAAAGTACCGATATGTCAGGATACCGGTATGGTTGTTGTGTTTGCAGATATCGGTCAGGAAGTACACTTGACTGAAGGCGATTTTGAAACCGCAATTAATAATGGAGTACGAAAGGGGTATTTAGAGGGTAAACTGCGTTGCTCGATAGTAAACGATCCTTTAAATCGAGTGAATACGGGTGATAATACCCCGGCTATCATTCATACAAGAATTGTAGAAGGTGAAAAAATTAAAATCACATTATCGCCAAAGGGATTTGGCAGCGAAAATATGAGCAGTATAAAAATGTTCAACCCATCTTGCGGGAAGGATGAAATTTCAGATTTTGTAATAGAAACGGTAATAAAAGCAGGCAGCAACCCTTGTCCTCCGGTAGTTCTTGGTATTGGTGTGGGAGGGGATTTTGAATATTGCGCTCTTCTTTCTAAAAAAGCTTTGTGCAGGCCGGTTTCCATCAAAAATGAAAATACATTTTATCGTGAATTTGAGGATGAACTGTTAAATAGGATTAACTCTCTTGATATTGGGCCCCAAGGGTTTGGGGGAAAAACTACAGCTCTTTCAGTTGCAATCGAATATGCTCCCACTCATATAGCGGGGTTACCTGTTGCAGTAAATATTGGCTGCCATGTTACAAGGCACAGTACGGCTTTAATTTAATATTATTTACAGCAGCATTTATTGAATTGTATTCGAAACTAAGCCTTATTTTGAAATATTCGAGGAATTGTGATATAATACAAAAGAAATAATTAGGAGGTTTGAAAATGATAAAGCGCGAATCTGAAATGGTTAAAAATGTCAAAATAAAAATGAGAGGCGGAAATGGACAAGCACTGATTACGGAAATGCTTGATAAGGGTGAATATAAAGGCAATGCAAGACTTGTTGCAACAATTACTCTTGAACCGGGAAGCTCGATTGGCGAACATATTCATGAAAATGAGGAAGAAATTTTCTATATTATTGAAGGAACAGCACTGTATAATGATAATGGTGAAGATGTTATATTGAACGAAGGCGATTCATGTGTTTGCCTTTCAGGGCAAAGACATTCTATAGCAAATGTTGAGAAAAACGGAACCTTGAAAATTTTTGCAATTATATTAACATTTTAATTTTAAATAGCTGATTTCGATAATTGTGATATTAAGCTGGAGGTTAATATGCCTGGGAAGCTGATTGTTATTGAAGGATTAGACGGAAGCGGAAAATCTACACAGTTGAAACTTTTAGGCGATAAATTCAAGAAAAAGGGTTGCTCTTGCCGTTCGATTAAACTTCCGAATTATGATGACCCTTCAAGTGAACTTGTAAAGATGTATCTTAATGGAAGATTTGGGCAGGATCCAAATGATGTTAATGTTTATGCGGCATCTTCCTTTTTTGCTGTTGACCGTTATGTCAGCTACAATTGTTATTGGAAAAAGGATTATTTAAAAGGTTCTCTTATTTTATCAGATCGATATACGACATCAAATGCATATCATCAAGCCATAAAACTCCCAAAAAATAAATGGGGTGAATATTTATGTTGGCTTGAAGATTATGAGTATATAAAATTGGGTATACCAAAACCGGATATTGTTATCTATTTAGATATGCCGATTGATGTTTCTCAGAAACTAATGACAGAAAGATATCTTGGCGATGAAGTTAAAAAAGATATTCATGAGAAGAATCTTGATTATTTAAGAAAATGCAACGAAGCGGCAATCTTTGCAGCGGACACTCTTGGATGGAAAAAGATTGTCTGCGCTGAAAATGGAAATCCGCTCCCGATTGAAACTATTGGAGAAACTGTATATAATTTTGTTTTAGAGGAGCTAAATTTAAATGCTTGATTTTCATTCGCCTAATTTGGACGATAAGAAATGGGTAAAAGATTTGCTGCTGATGTCTCAATTTATGGGCTGCGAATATACTTTCGGGAATATGCTTATTTGGAGCCCAATATATAACACGAAAATAACACGATATAAGGATTTTCTGATTACTAAAAGCGGAGATAAAAATCCATCTTATTGTTGCCCTGCGGGAAGGGGAGATATTAGGTCAGTTATTTCCGAATTGATAAATGACGCTAATCAGTGCGGGCATCCGTTTAGAATGTTCGGTTTAACGGCAGAATGTGTCGGAAAATACAAAGAATTATTCCCAAATGATTTTATTTTCGAACCTTATAGAGATGGTTTTGATTATATTTATTTGCTGGAAGAGCTAATTAATCTCAATGGGAAAAAATATCACAGTAAAAGAAACCATATTGCTGCATTTGTTAAATCAAACGTATGGTCATATGAAGTTATCAATGAAAAAAACATTGAGGAATGCATAATGATGAACAATGCATGGGAACGTGATAACAGGGAAAAAAATCCCGAAGAGATTGATAATGAACTGAAAGCAATCAACCTTGCTTTTAAATACTATTTTGACCTTGATTTCACAGGCGGGCTAATACGTGTCGAAGGGAAGCCGGTCGCTTTTACATTAGGTGAAAAACTGAATAATGAAACATTTTGCACTCATATTGAGAAAGCATATTCAGAGATAAGAGGAGCCTACCCTATGATTAACCGTGAATTTGCTGCAAATTCACTGACAGGTTATAAATATATAAACCGTGAAGAAGATATGGGCTCTGAAGGTCTTCGAAAGGCAAAATTATCTTACAACCCTGTTATGTTGCTGGAGAAATATACGGCTGTTTGCAGAGGTTCGATATGATTGAATTTGCGAATGTTAACGATATAGATAGTATTATACAATTATGGAAAACTTGCTTTGGCGACAACGATAAATATATTAAAAATTTTATTGTAAATAGAATGACCTCAGAAAATTGTCTTGTTTACAGAAAAAATCAAGATATAATATCAATGATGTTTTTATTAAGCGGAGAAATGAAAATCGCTAATAGTTATTTTAAATCATTTTATATTTATGCTGCTTGCACTGTTCCTGAACAACGCGGTAAAGGTATTATGGCACAAATAATAAAAGCAGCTGAGAAAATTGCAAGAAATAATGATATTGATTATATTTGCCTTGCCCCCGCGACAGAATCACTGTTTCAATATTATTCGAAGTTTGGATTTATTGCATGCTTTAAAAAGAAGATACTATCTATTAGCAGAAAACAATTAAATTTAATTGCTGC
>CAYOAW010000005.1:20996-39617 GCA_964402095.1 uncultured Eubacteriales bacterium
AAAAGAACAATTAGATTTGATATTTAAACTAATATTTTTGAAAACTAATGCAGATCATTTGATTTTTAATCTTCCGGTAAATTTTCCATTAACTTCGGATGATTTTAGAATAATTTATAATGGTATGATTAAACCTGTTAGTGCGAAGGGAGAAGATCATATTTCTGAGATTCATAACGCTTATTTAGGATTGACACTTGAATAAATAAAGGAGTGCGAATAATGATTTATGTTTTTTTTGCACAAGGTTTTGAAGAAACAGAAGGAATAGTAACTGTTGATATATTACGAAGAGCAAAACAACAAGTAAAAACAATAGGTGTTGGATCAAAGACAATCTCCGGGTCACATGGTATTTCGTTTATTTGTGATTGTGAAGAAAGCGATGTAGAACCAAGTGCTGACCTTGAAGCTGTTATTTTACCTGGCGGCATGCCTGGTACAGCCAATCTGGAAAAATCAAAAAAAGTTCAAGCGTTTATTGATTATGCCTTTATTAATAGGCGTCTGATTTGCGCAATTTGTGCTGCGCCAGTAATTCTTGGACACAAAGGTCTCCTTAATGGAATTGAAGCAACTTGTTTCCCGGGGTATGAAAAAGACCTTATAGGCGCAACAATTTCAAAAAAGTTTATATGCAGAGACGGTCTTTTTATTACCGCAAAAGGTATGGGCGCTTCAATTGAATTTGGCCTTAAAATTGCTGAAGAATTTATTGGTGAAAACACTGCTGCAAAAATAAGGGAGTCATTGCAATGCCCTTGAACGGTAATGATATAAGAATTCAAAAAAATCTCATACGTGAGAATTTGAAACAACTGAGAAATTGTTTGACAATCGCAGAAAAACAGCGATTGGACACCAAAATCGCAAACCGATTTCTAAATTTATGGCAATACAGAGAATCCGGTCTGATTCTTGCATATGTCTCGAATTCAATTGAAGTTGATACAAAATTTATCATTGAGCAAGCTTTGATTCAAGGGAAACGTGTTGCGGTTCCGAAGTGTGTTGTTGGAACAAGAAAGCTTGAGTATTATTTAATCGATTCTTTGGAGGCTCTTGAAAAAGGATCATTCGGTATACTTGAACCATGCGAAAGTAAGTGTGAAAAATTGTTGAATTACTCAGGCGGATTGGTAATAGTTCCGGCTCTTTCTTTCGACAAAAATGGGTTTAGACTTGGATTCGGGAAAGGTTATTATGATAGATTCCTATCCAACTCAGAATTAAAAACTGTTGGAATTTGTTATGATTGTTGTTTGATGGATGATTTACCAAAGGGCAAATACGACAGGAATGTAAATATGGTTATAACAGAAAGTAAAATTTTGTACCTGGCATGAAGTTTTCAAAACAGGAGAAACAAAAATGAAGAAACACAATTCTAAAGCAAAAGTCAGTCGCGGAATGACTGGCAACATTAAAAGTAAACATCATAAATCAACGATACTAAATCGTGCATTTCATATAGACAATAAGTCAAACAGGTATGATAAAGCGCATAATTCCGACGTTGATTCTCAAGAATATATTACGTATAAAGGTGAAATATATTTTTCAAATCCCCCAAAATCACAAGATATAAAACCTGCAATGACAAAAGAATCAATAAGAAAAAAAATCAGAAATAAAGAAACAAAAGCAATATTGTATATGTTGTCCGTTATAGTGTTTATATCGATAGCCTTATCATCAGTAGCTATCTCATGTATGAATGATATTATTGCTATCGGCCGCAGCGATAAACAAGTAACGGTTAGTATTCCGGATGGTGCGAATACAAACCAAATTATTAAAATATTAGATAGAAACAGACTGATTAAACAAGGAACATTTTGTAAAATTTTTATGAAGATGTTTACAAAATTGAGTGACTCCGGGACTCCTGTATATCAAAACGGAATCTATATAGTTTCAGCTAATATGGGCCTTGAAGGAATGCTGAATGAGTTTAAAGAAACACAGGAGACTGCGGAAACTGTTAAGCTTGTTTTCCCTGAAGGCTGGACAATTTATCAAATTTTTGAGAAACTTGACGAATTTGATGTTTGTGATTCAAGCTATTTGCTGACTGCGCTCAAGGAAACCGAATTTAATGAGAAGTTTATTTCTCAAATCAATGAAAATGGCAGACAAGCATTAAAATTAGAGGGATATTTTTTCCCCGATACCTATGATTTTTATGCAGGAGAAAATGCGAACAGCGTTATAAAAAGATTCTTAGATAATTTTGATCAGAAATGGACTGACACATATATAAAACGAGCGAATGAAATAAACATGTCTATGGATGAAATAATTACAATTGCGTCGATTATACAAAAAGAAGCTGCGAATACCGAACAAATGGCGCTTGTTTCGTCTGTTATTCACAATAGATTGGAAAAGTCCTCAACTTTTCCCGCGCTTGAATGCAACTCAACAAAGGAATATATTGACAGCCTTCCGGATACGCTAATCAGCAGTGCTGATAAAAACGATTATTCCAATAATTATAATACATATATTTCTCAAGGGCTGCCGCCTGGCCCGATTTGCAATCCCGGTATAAATGCCATTGAGGCTGCATTATATCCTAAAGATACAGATTATTATTATTTTCAGCACGATAATTCAGGAAAAATATATATGGCAAGCACTTTATCGGAGCAAAATGAAAATACTATGGAGGTATTAAAGGCAAACAGTGAGTAAATCCTTTAATTTGAAATTAGATCCCGAGCGATACATTCCTGAATTATTGTCTCCTGCCGGCAATATGGAGTGCTTTGAGTCAGCATTAAATTTTGGCGCGGATGCTGTATATCTGGGTGCTAAAGAGTTTGGAATGCGAGCTGCACCTGAAAATTTTTCGATACCGGATTTAGTTAATGTTGTTAAATCTGCACATGATATTGGCGTGAAGGTTTATTTGACTACAAATATAATCCCGCGAAATAATGAAATCAACAGACTGCCCTCATTTTTTGAAAATGTTATGGCTTGCGGTATAGATGCATTAATAATTACTGATTTAGGCGTACTTGATTACGCAAAAAAATATGCACCTGATGTTGATATTCACATTTCAACACAGCTTGGTGTTACAAACTTTGCAACAGCCAATATGCTTTTTGAACTTGGAGCAAAAAGAATTGTGTTGTCAAGAGAACTGAATTTGGATGAAATATATGAAATTCATGCAAAAATCCCCAAAGAATTAGAGATAGAATGTTTTGTTCATGGCGCGATGTGTGTGTCTTTTTCAGGCCGATGCCTTCTTTCAAACTATTTAACCGGCAGAGACTCGAACCATGGCGACTGTGCTCAGCCCTGCAGATGGAAATATAACCTTGTTGAAGAAACGAGGCCGGGTGAGTATATCCCAATATTAGAAAACGATGATGGAACTTATATATTTAACTCAAAAGATTTATGTATGATTAATCATATTCCGGATCTTATAAAAGCAGGAGTATCATCTTTTAAAATAGAAGGCAGGGCAAAATCATCATATTATACAGCAACTGTTACAAATGCATATCGATGCGCAATAGATGAATGGAAAAATAAATCCAGTGAAGATTTTCAACCATCAAAATGGATATTGGATGAAATGGCAAAAATCAGCAATAGAAAATATTGCACAGGATATTTCTTTGAAGATGTAAAAGATGATGCACATATATTCTATGAAGGCGGATATAAAAGGGAATGGGATATCGTTGCAATTGCGGAAAGTTTCGATGGCGATTCGCTTACCGTGATACAAAGGAATCGTTTTTTTGAGGGCGATGAACTTGAAGTACTTGAGCCCGGGAAAGAACCATTTAGTATTATTGTTAAAAATTTAAAAAATATCGAGGGAGAATCAATTGACGCCGCAAGACATCCAATGATGAAAGCAAAATTTGATTGTCGGGTTTATGTAAAAAAGCACTCGCTTCTTAGAAAAGCAAAGTGATTTATACAAGTAAATTTAAAAAAGATTGACAGATTGTTTTTTCTGCTTTATAATTTCAATATATTTCAGTGAATAAGAAAGAGAATTAAGTGTTTTTTTTAGAGAGATGCACTCAAAATACATTTTATGTATTGAAGTCTGAAAGGTGCATTATATAAATACTTTTTTTGGCCGTCTTAGTGCTTCATACAGATTGTGTGCGGCTTAACTCTGTTGCGATGAGTAACGGCGTTTCCTGCGTTAAAGGTTATGAGAGGTGCATTTGCACAATTTGGGTGGTACCACGGAAAAATCCGTCCCATTTTGTCAGAGGCATCCATTTTTAATTTTATAGGAGCTGTAATTATGGAATGGACCGGATTGAACCAGTTAAGAGAGAAATATCTTAGTTTTTTTGAGAGCAAAGGGCATCTCAGAATTCCCAGTTTTCCGTTAATACCTCAAAGTGATAATAGTTTGCTGCTTATAAATGCAGGCATGGCGCCGTTGAAAAAATATTTTACAGGTGAATTGACACCTCCGAGCACTAAAATTACAGATTGTCAGAAATGTATCAGGACTCCGGATATTGAACGCGTTGGCAAGACGTCAAGGCATGGCACATATTTTGAGATGCTTGGGAATTTTTCTTTTGGGGATTATTTTAAGCATGAGGCAGCAGCTTGGGCATGGGAGTTCTGCACAAAAGTAATAATGATGCCGCCGGAGAATCTATATATCAGCGTTTACATTGACGATGATGAAACTTATAATATTTGGAAAAATGAAATAGGAGTGGATCCTGACCATCTTGTCAGATTAGGAAAAGAAGATAATTTTTGGGAACTGGGGGCTGGACCGTGCGGACCTTGTTCGGAGATTTACTTTGACCGCGGTAGCAAATATGGTTGCGGTTCAAATGAATGTAAAGTTGGATGCGATTGTGATAGATATGTTGAATTTTGGAATCTGGTATTTACTCAGTTTGAAAACGACGGAAAAGGTAATTATAAAAATCTTGCGAAACCCAATATCGATACAGGAATGGGCCTTGAAAGACTTGCTTGCATTGTGCAGGGAGTAGATAATCTGTTTGAAATTGACACTGTTCAAAATATTATGAAGCATGTTATTCAAATTGCCGGTGTCGGTTATAATGAAAATGAAAATAATGATATTTCACTGAGAGTTATAACAGATCATATCAGAAGCACGACGTTTATGATTGGAGACGGCGTGATGCCTTCCAATGAGGGACGCGGTTATGTTCTCAGAAGGTTGCTTCGGCGTGCAGCCAGGCATGGCAGATTATTAGGTATCAAAAATACCTTTCTGTCTGAAGTGTGTGAAACTGTTATATCGGAAAATAAAGATGCGTATCCAAACCTTGTTGAAAAACATGATTTTATAATTAAAGTTATAGAAAATGAAGAAGAGAACTTCGGTAAAACAATTGATTTAGGCTTGCAGCTTTTAGATCAATTGACATATTCATTAAGTACAAATGTATTAAGCGGTAAAGATGCATTTAAACTTTCTGATACTTTTGGATTCCCGATTGATTTAACAAAGGAAATTCTTTCTGAAAAAGGGATATCTATTGATGAGGAAGAATTTTCTTCACTTGTTCTGGAACAAAGAGAACGGGCAAGAAACGCACGAAAAAACGCAGGAGCTGATGGATGGAAAGATATTGGGATCGTAACAAAAGGTCTTAAAGCAACAAAATTTTTGGGGTATAATGAATTAAATTTAAATACTAAAATAACGGCAATTATTATTGAAGGCGAGCGAAAAGATTATCTGGAATCCGGTATCAACGCAACACTGGTTCTGGAAGAAACAACATTTTATGCTGAAAGCGGAGGGCAAGTCGGAGATGTTGGTTATATAAAAAATTCTGATACTGTTTTTGAAGTGTTGTCGACAGTAAAAACAAATGATGGTGTAGTGCTTCATCATGGAATAATTGTACAAGGGGAAGCGCTTGAAAACGGCAGCAGTGTATATGCAAGCGTTAATAAAGAAACGCGTGATTCATCCGCTCGGAACCATACTGCTGCTCATCTATTGCAGGCATCATTGCGAAATCTATTTGGAAATCATATTGAACAGGCCGGTCAATCGGTTGGCCCGGAATTAATGCGGTTTGATTTTACTCATTTTTCAGCACTTTCTGCAGATGAAATTGCTGATGTAGAAAGTGAAGTAAATAAGATTATACTTTCTGCATTGCCTGTAAAATTCACTGAAATGCCAATAGAAGAAGCTAAAGCAATGGGCGCTACAGCTTTGTTTGGAGAAAAATACGGGAAAAATGTCCGCGTTGTTGAAATCGGAAATTTTTCTATTGAGTTGTGCGGTGGAATTCATGCAGATAATTCTGCAAAATTAGGAATCTTTAAAATTATATCAGAATCATCCGTTGCTGCAGGTGTCCGGAGGATTGAGGCTTTAACTGGTTTTGGCGCTTATCATTTCATTGATACAAACGAAAAATTAATTAAAAGAACAGCTCAAGCGATGAAAATCGGCAATGTTCAGGAAATAGAACAGAAGGCAATTTCATTAATGGCAGAACTAAAGAATAAAGAAAAAGAAGTGCTGAAGTTAACCGAGAAAATTTCATTATTAAAAGCTGAAAGTCTCTTTGGCAAGATGAGAAAATTAGAAGAAATCAATCTTATAACAACTACATATAATGATTCTACTGTTGATGAAATTCGTATGATTGGCGATATACTAAAAAATATGGACAATAATTTGGTTATTGTGATTGCGGGAATAAATAGTGAAAAAGGAAATGTAAGTTTTGCAGCGGCATGTGCTCCCGGCGCAATAAAGTCAGGCGCTCATGCAGGGAACATAGTTAAAGCAGTTGCAAATATTTTAGGGGGATCAGGAGGTGGCAGACCTGACAGTGCTTTGGCCGGAGCGAAAGATATTTCGAAAGTAAATGACGCGATGGCATCAGTGGATAATATACTTGAAAATATGCTGAATTAATATTATTGAGGAAAATGGAGGCAGAAAAGTGGAATGTATATTTTGTGGAATCGTCAGCGGTAACATACCTTCGAATAAGGTTTATGAAGACGATTGGATTTTGGCTTTCAATGATTTAAATCCACAAGCGCCGGTTCATATTTTGATTATTACAAAAAAGCATATAAAATCAGCAAAAGAAATTGATATTGAAAACAGCGCTTTAATTGCTCATATTTTTGAAGTTATTGCAAAGATTGCTAAGCAATTAAAGTTGGACAATGGATTCAGAGTTGTAACAAATTGCGGGGACAGCGCAGGACAAAGTGTAAAACATCTGCATTTTCATTTAATGGCTGGCAGAGATTTTTCTTGGCCTCCGGGTTGATAATAAAATATATTAGACCGGCACATAAATCTTAACACGGGGGAATGAAAATGCCACGCCCGTTTGCAGTAATCGGGATTACTTTTTTTATGACACTTCTCATTCTCTCATATTTAAATGAAAGTGCTGCGATAATTATTCTTGTTATTGCCGGAGTTTGCTTAATCCCAGTGTTATGTATTAAGAGTTTTAGAGAACAAGGGGTCTTACCCTCAGCTTTTTTAGCTGTTATGGCTGGTTGTATTATGTTTTTGGCAGGTAATGAATATAAATATAAGCCGGCAATTGCATTGGCGGGAGATAAAGTGAATATTAATGGCAATATTATTGATCTCCCTTCAAAAGAAAATGGACGTTTCTATTACATTATTAAAACCAATACCATAGACAGAAAAAATATTAAAATAAAAATAAGACTTTCTTGCGCTAAACCATTGCAAGCAGAGCCTTATGATACAATAAATACAGAAGCAACAATATACATTCTTGGGAACAATAATGAGGATTCTCTTCAGTATTATAAAACAACTGGTGTTTTTTTAGGGGCATATTCATATTCTGATATTACTGTTATATCAACACAAAATAAGCCTTTAATGTATCAAATACTTTCAATAAAACAAGCATTGCTAAAAAATATTAATGAATTATTGCCAAATGAGAACGGCGGTCTTGTTATAGCTTTGCTTCTTGGCAATAAATCTTATTTGTCTGAGAATAATCTGGAAAACTTCAGAAATATTGGGATTTCACATATTATTGCAATTTCAGGATTGAATCTTTCAATATTTTTATTGATTTTTTTAGATATATTCGAACGATTAAAGTTAAATAAAAGATTCGTTTATTTCCTTTCTTTATTATTTGTTATGATTGTAATGGCTCTTGCCGGATTTTCCGCATCCGTTTTGAGAGCTGGAATTATGCTGATAATACTTATTCTCGGTAAACTGATTAATAAAGAAGCTGACGCCTTAAATTCGATAGGTTTATCTTTATTTATTATTTGTGTTTTTAATCCATTGGGTGCGGGGTATGTAGGTTTGCAGCTATCTTTTTTTGCAACGCTGGGGATAGTAACATTTCAGAAGAAAATTGCAAAACCTCTTGATAACATTGCTGATAGGATTTCTGATAATATCATCAGAAAGATATTTAAATTTATTAACGAGACTCTTTCAGTAACAGTTGTTTCATTTATTTTTACTTTACCGACTATATTTATAACATTTAAAAAAGTAGCGCTCATATCAATATTATCAAATCTTCTTCTTGTATACAGCTCAACAATATCAATGGTATTCGGCGGAATTTCAGCTCTGACTATGCGGTTTAAATCACTTGATTTTATTAGCAACCCTGCAGCAATTATTGCAGGAATATTTGCTAAATATATTTTAAAATGTTCAGATCTGCTTGCGAAAATATCCTTTTCCAATATTAATGTCAGCAATACATATCTTCAGATTTGGCTGGCCGGTGCACTGTTAATAATTGCCGTATCTGTGATTATATTTATTAGAAACAATAAAAGCTATTTTAAATTGTCTTTGATACTGTGTGCTGCTACCTTGATGATTGGCTATACATCATTTTATTATTTTAATAGGGACATTACGCAAATTACTGTCGCTTCCGTTGAAAATGCAAGCGCCGCTATTGTTTCAAAAGGAAAAAGAGCGGTATTAATAGGCTGCGGCGGAAATGATTTTAGTGCTGGTAATATTTTTTATGCGTTGGATAAAAACAATTTGAAAACGCTTGATCTTTTACTCATTCCGCGTACTGCAAATACAGAATCTCAGTCCGTTGCTAATATTATTGCACGATATAAAATTAAAAGAATAATAGTGCCGGAGTTGGATTATGATTTGGATTTCCTCTCATATTACAATAATATAAAAGTATCAAAGAATGAGAAAATATCGCTTTGGAACGACGCAAAACTAGATTATATATATTCGGAAGATTCAAGTTGTGCTTATGCAGATATTGAAGGGCTGAAAGTGCTTTTTATTTTTTATCCCGGTTGCAATGTATCTCATATTCCGCAATACTGGAAAAATGCTGATATTTTAATCTGCAGAGAACAGCCTCCCTTAAATTTAAATTGTTTAAAATTTGGAACGGTAGTAATTTCAGGTGATGAAGAAATTGGCATGCGTGAAGCTGAAATTATTGTGGCAAAGGGCGGCAACGCAATTTGCACAGAAAAAAACAGGAATATTGTTATAAGAGTAAATGCCAACCGAGCTTATTCTGTCAAAGGAGATAATTAATGGACATAAAAGAGCTGGGAAGAATTATCAACAGCGATAATGAGATAAAAGCTTATATCGACAGCGGAAATATCACTGGTTTTAATTTTATATTCGGCGATGAAGGTTTTTGGAAATTATATTATGCTAATGCTCTTGCTAAAAAAGCTGTAAATAGTAATTTTGAGGATTTCAACCTGCATCGTTTTGACGGTAAAAGCACTACCGTTGACGTTATTGCTGAAGCCGTAGAAGCTATGCCGATGTTCAGTGACAAAACATGCGTTATCGTTAATGATTTCCCTATAAATGACATTGATCAGACCGAGTCGGAAAAATTAATAGCTGTTTTGAACGACATTCCGGAAACATGTGTGATGATTATGCTGATGGACACAGTTGAACGAAAAATTGCAAAATTAAAGGCTGATGTAAAAGATACTTTTGATTCCGATGTTGATCCTAAAATAAAATCCGATGAAGAAATGGAAAACTGTATTGAGGACAAGAAGAATAAAAAATATATTTGGGATTCAATTCTTGAAATTGCCTTAAAAAAAGGGCATGTAATCGAATTAAACAGGAAAACAAATTACGAATTAAAAAATATATTAATCCGAGGGGCCGAAAAGAGAGGTAAAATAATTAGTGATGAGGCATCATCATATTTAATTACCTGTGTTGGCAATGATTTAAGTAATTTACAAAATGAACTTGTTAAAATTTGTTTATCAACTAAGAATAATGTAATTACAAAGGAAGAAATTGACGCAATAGCCATAAAATCCACAGAAGCAAAAGTATTTGATATGATTAAATTAATTATGTTAAATGATATTCATGGAGCTTTTTCAATTCTTGCAGCCCTCTTTTCCCAAAAGGTGGAACCTGCACAAATCTTCGGCGCATTTATCACCTCATTCATCGATATGTACAGGGTAAAACTTGCAGTTGTTTCCGGTTCCAATTCAAATGATGTTGCCAGGTTTTTTAATTATAAAAATAAAGAGTTTCGGCTAAAAAACGCTGCCAGAGATATTACGGGTATTTCGTCAAAAAAACTCAGGATCTGCTTGAATTTTCTTGATGATGCTGATTATCAGCTTAAAAGGCGAACAATTGACCCGAAACTTGTTTTTGAACAAACGATAATAAGAATAACAAAAACAATAAATATATGATTAACACTTCATATTATTAAATAACATTCGAAATTGTTTATTGAAATGGTGGCAAGATGATAAAAATCAAACAAGCAGTAATAGTTGAAGGGAAGTATGACAAAATTAAATTGTCATCTATTTTAGATGCTTTAATAATTGAAACTGATGGATTTAGAATCTTTAAAGATAAAGAAAAGCAAAACCTGATAAGAAGGTTAGCTGATACCTGTGGAATTTTGGTTTTAACCGACAGCGATTCAGCCGGATTTATTATTCGTTCATTTATTGGCGGTACGGTCCCAAATAATAAAATAATCAATGCATATATCCCTGATATTCTGGGAAAAGAGCGGCGAAAGACATCAATTTCAAAAGAAGGTAAAATCGGGGTTGAAGGTGTATCACCTGAAATTATTATAGAAGCGCTTGCCCGTGCAGGAGTATATTATGAGGAATCTACCGAAAAACGACAGCAAATCAGCAAAAACGATCTTTATGAGGATGGGATAACCGGGCGAAAAAACAGCAAAATGATGAAATTGGCTTTACTTGAATATTTGGGCTTACCTGAGCGTTTATCCACTAATTCTTTAATGAAGATGTTAAACATATTCGTATCTTACACTGAATATAAAACCGCAGTAAGGGTTTGCAAAGAAAGGGTGGAGAAAATTGATGTTTAGAATAGGGCAGGGATATGATGTTCACCGGTTGGTTGAAGGCCGTATGCTGATATTAGGCGGAGTTGAAGTGCCTTTTACAAAAGGTTTACTGGGCCATTCTGATGCGGATGTTTTAATGCATTCAATATCGGATGCTTTGTTAGGTGCTGCAGCGCTTGGAGATATTGGAGAAATTTTCCCGGATAACAACGAAAAATATAAGGATGCTGACAGTACTGAGCTGCTCAAAACGATTGTTAAATTAATAAATGAAAAAGGGTTTTCTGTTATTAATGTGGATTCAACAATTATAGCTCAGGAACCTAAAATGAAGCAATATATATATCAAATGCGCTGTAATATAGCCAAGGCATGCAGAGTTGATATAGACGCTGTTAGTGTGAAAGCTACGACTGAGGAAGGGCTGGGCTTTTCCGGAAATGGGGAGGGAATAGCTTCGCATGCTGTGTGTTTACTGGAAAATTATGTATAAATGCTAAATTATCGATTAACTTTTTCTCGAAAAATTGCAGTAACTCGTTGACTGTGTTAAGATATAAATATAACCAATTGGTTTTATTGAATTGAAATGAGGAGTTTTTCTTGGATATTTGGGACAAGTTCAGTACTTTTTGGGATCAGGTATCAACTGTTCTGTTATCATTCAGGCTTCCAGATCTTTTGGATGTCTGCCTTGTCGCTTTTATTCTATACAGCGCTATTAAACTTATACGTGAGACAAGAGCAATACAGCTGACGAAGGGCTTGGTACTGCTCGGTATTGTGTATTTGGCAATTTCTGCTTTGAATATGAAGGCGAGTATATTTATTTTCCAAAAATTATTTTCTGATTTTATAATTGTGTTAATAATTTTATTTCAGCCGGAAATAAGACATGCTCTTGAAAATGTTGGAGGCAGTAAATTCAGAAATTTAAGTATTTTAAATAGTGCAAAAAGTGAAAATTTTAAACTTGAGGAAGCAACAAAAGACACGATAAATGCAATATGCAGAGCTTGTAATGAATTAAGTTATAAAAAAATTGGCGCGATAATCGTTTTTGAGAAGGATATTCTTTTGGGCGAAGTTATAAAAACCGGCACTATAATAGATGCAGTCGTGACTCAAGAACTTACCGAAAATATATTTTTTCCGATGTCACCGCTGCATGACGGCGCTGCTATAATAAGAGCAGGGAGGCTTCATGCGGCAGGCTGTATACTTCCATTAACACAAAACATTAATTTAAGCCGTGAATTAGGAACCAGACACAGAGCTGCCTTGGGGTTAAGTGAGCAAAGCGATGCTGTTGTTGCAATTGTTTCTGAAGAAACCGGATTTATTTCAGTTGCATATAAAGGCACACTGGACCGGGATCTTTCATATGCTGTCCTAAGAGACAAGCTGTATAATTATCTCGTATTTACCGATAAGCAAAGCCAGGCTGAAGGAGGAAGAATTAAAAATTTGTTCAGGGGGCTGAAAAAATGAAAAAAGAAAGAATCACCCTTAACAAATTATTATATAATAATAGATTTATCTTGTTCTTTTCCATTATATTGTCATTTCTTATATGGTTAGTTGTTGCTATTGAATTCAGCCCAGAAGTTGAAAGGGTTGTTGAAAGTGTTCCGGTTAAGATTGATCTTTCTAATAGTGTAAAAACCTTTAATCTGCAAATATTCGGCGAACAAGATTTTACTGTTGATATAACAGTAGTCGGGAAAAGATACGCTGTTTCTTCAAGTGCTTTGTCTGCTGACGATTTTTCAGTAACCGCTAAAACAAATTATGTAGATTCAGCTGGTAAACAAACACTTCAGCTTGAAGTTGTACCAAAATTAAAATCAGCGGATTACGAAATAACAAATGTTTCGGAAGAATATATTGAGGTGTATTTTGACATTTTTAAAGAGGGAGAATTTACATTAGTGCCGGAAATTGAATATCCTGAAAAAGCAGTTCCTGATGGATATTTTAAAGACAAAGAAGTATTATCAGCAAAAACAGTTACTGTTTCTGGCCCTGCAACAGAAATAAATAAGATAAAACAAGTTTCTGCAATAGTAAAGGTGGATAAAACTCTAACTGCAACCAAAACTTTCAAGGCAGAAATTGTACCAACCGGCGAATTTGGCAGCACATTAAGGTATCTGACGATAAATAGCGGAAATGATGATATTTCTATTACTATCCCGGTATACAAATTAGCTGAACTGCCGGTTACAGTCAGTTTTAAAAATATTCCGGCATTTTATTTAACACAACCATTGGAATTTACTTGTACTCCAACAAATGGTTCATTCGCAATTAACGAGGATACGCTTGGCGAAATAGAAAAGCTTAATATTGGGATGATAGATTTTTCTGAATTAAAAGCCGGAATAAATAATTTCATTTTTTCTGCTGATGATATATCGGATGCGAAAGTAATGGATGGGACGAAGCAATTTAAGGTAATCATTGATATCAGCGAAATGACTGAAAGTAAATTAGCTTTTAAACAGAACAACATTACACTTCTTAATGTACCGAGCAATTATAACGTGACATTAACCGGATCCGGAATATCTTCAATAACAATAGTAGGGCCTAAAAATGAGGTGAAAACGGTCACTAATGAAGATGTAGTTGCTGAGGTTAACTTACAAGACTTGACATTAACAAATGATACAAAAAATGCGAAGGCTAGGTTATATATTAAAAATCATGATGCTTGCTGGGTTTATGGAAATTATAGTGTGGGTATAACTGTCAGTGCAAAACAATAAGCAATATGATGAAAATTATCGATTTATGAAATAGATATGGAGGATAAACAGGTGAAAAGAGTGCTTGTAGCCGAAGATGAAGCATCAATAAGAGATTTTATTGTGATTAATCTTCAAAGAAGCGGATATGATGTAGTTGAAGCAGAAAATGGAGAACAAGCATTAAATGAATATAATGCTTTCAACGGAGAGTTTGATGTTGCTCTTCTTGATATTATGATGCCTGTTATAGATGGCTTAGAGGTTTGCAAGCAACTTAGAAGTCAAAATAAAAATCTTGGTATAATAATACTTACCGCAAAAACACAGGAAATGGATAAAGTTACCGGTCTGCTTATGGGCGCTGATGATTATGTTACAAAGCCTTTTTCCCCATCGGAACTTATGGCGAGAGTAGATGCAGTATATAGACGGGTTGCAATGACTAATGATACTCCGATTCACGGGAATGATGAAAATATTGTTGTTTCCGGTGATTTTATTTTAAATCTTCGCAACAGGACACTTTCAAAAAACGGTAAAATGATTGAACTGACTCAAGTCGAGTTTCAAATTATTGAGTATTTCTTCAATAATCCCGGAGCCGCAATAAGCCGAACGGCAATTCTCAGAAAAGTTTGGGGTGATGAATATATAGGTGAAGAAAAAATCGTAGATGTTAATATTCGAAGATTGAGGATGAAAGTTGAAAATGAGCCGTCGAATCCCGAACATTTAATTACTATATGGGGAATTGGATATAAATGGATAAGCTGATTGCAATAAAGAAGATTATTAGGCGGTGTGGCAATTGAAAATTAGCGGCATAACTAAAAGATGGATATTTTATACGCTGTTTGTGATTGTTGCGATTATGGCAATATTTGCTGCTTTGTTTATTGTTATATTAAAATATAATTCTGATTTTGTTTTATTAAAATCGAACGAAACGATTGTCTTTCTTATTGTAATATGCTTTATTTTTGCGGTTATAATGGTCGTTACTTCGGGAGTGTTTTTTTTACGTTCAATTATTAAACCGATTAAACAAATCAGTACAGCCACTAAACTCATTGCAAGCGGTAATCTTGAAGCGAAAATTGAAAATAATTTTCAGAATGATGAAATAGGTGAACTTTGTGAAACAATAAACCACATGGCGAGTGAATTAAGCGAATCCGAAAAAATTAAGAACGATTTTATTTCAACAATTTCACATGAATTAAGAACTCCGTTAACAGCAATCAAGGGATGGGGCGAAACTTTAATGCAGGTCGGCGACACCGATGCAGCTCTTACACAAAGAGGGATGAGTGTTATTATAAATGAAGTTTCAAGACTCTCCGGTATTGTTGAAGAATTATTGGACTTTTCAAAAATGCAAAGCGGAAGAATGAATCTGAGAATTGAGAAAATTGATGTTTTAGCTGAATTAGACGAAACAGTCTTTACTTTTAAAGAAAGGGCGATAAGTGACGGGATAGAGATTATCTATAATGTTCCGCATATACCGACACCTATGGATGCAGATGCGGACAGGATTAGGCAGGTTTTTGTTAATATACTTGATAATTCATTGAAATATACCGAACAGGGAGGAAAGATAAACATATTTGCGGAATTAGATACCTCAACTCGATTAAAAATTTCTATTTCTGATACGGGATGCGGTATTCCAACAGAGTCATTACCGCGTGTTAAAGAAAAATTTTATAAGATTAATAATTCGGTAAGAGGATCAGGAATTGGACTTGCTGTAGCAGATGAAATTGTGAAGCTTCACGGAGGCAATATTTCTATTGACAGTATTTTGGGGGAAGGGACAACCGTTACTATTACCTTCCCTGTTGATGAAGTTATACTTGATGAAGAAAAGGTTGATGTTAATGAGGAAAAATAAAAATATTCCGATTTCAGTTGGCGGGCAGGCATTGATGGAAGGAATAATGATGCGTGGTCCTAAAGGGTTAGCTATATCTCTTAGGCTTCCGGATGGTACAATTGAAACTACAATTAAGGATGTTAAACAGCTAAAGGATAAGTTTAAGCCTTTTGGCTGGCCATTGGTAAGAGGTGTAATCGGCTTTGTCGAATCTATGATTTTAGGATACAGATGTTTAATGGAATCTGCAGAAAAAACAAGTATTGACACAGATGACGATACCGAAGAAATGTCAAAAATCGACAAATGGATTACCAAAAATTTGGGACCCAAAATGATGAATATAATTGGTTCTGTTGCAGCAATATTGGGATTTGGTTTGGCTTTTTTATTATTTTTTTTATTACCCACACTTATTTTTAATTTTTTAAATAGAGATGGGTCACTTTCTATATGGAAAACACTTATTGAAGGTGCGATAAGGATTATTATTTTTGTTGCGTATATGGCAATAGTTGCAAGAGTAAAAGAAATAAAAAGACTCTATATGTATCATGGCGCAGAACATAAATCAATATTCTGTTTTGAAAACGGAGAAGAGCTTACTGTAGAAAATGTTCGAAAACAAAAACGGTTTCATCCGCGATGCGGAACAAGTTTTATTTTTGTAATGATAATTATCAGTATTCTGATTTCTTCTGTTATTATTTCTATATTCCCGGAATTAAAAAATGAAACAGCTTTATGGATGTGTGTAAAACTTATGATAATCCCGGTTATTATGAGTATCGGTTATGAATTCATCAGGTATGCAGGCCTTCATCAAAATATTTTTGTAAGAGTTTTATCTGCCCCCGGTCTTTGGATGCAAAGAATTACAACAAAAGAACCGACAGATGACATTATTGAAGTAGGTATAGCTGCTTTAAAAGCTGTTATTGAAAATCATAATGAAATTAAAATTACGGAATCCGGAGAATCCGTAAACGATGAAGCGGATAAGAAAAATAACAGCAGTTCCTTAGAAGACGCATTAACAGAAAGTGGATATCAATAAATGACATATTCATCGCTTCATAAAACAGGTGCAGCCACACTTAAGATGTCCGGCTGTTTGAACGCTGATTTTGATTCTTTTTGTCTGCTTGAATTATGCACCGGTTTAAGCAGGACACAATTAGTAATGCAAGGATATAAAACTGTTAATGATGAGACAATAAAAAAATTCGAAACCCTTATAGACAGGCGTATCAGTGGTGAACCATTACAGTATATTATTGGCCAATGGTGTTTTATGGGATTTGAATTTTATGTGGGTAGCGGTGTACTTATACCAAGGCAGGAAACAGAAATATTAGTAGAAATTGCTATTGGAAAATTAAAATCAAGAGATGAAACAATAGTATTCGACTTATGCGCAGGAACCGGATGCATTGGTATCAGTATTGCTCAATTATGTAAAAATGCAAAGGTATATCTGATTGAAAAATCACCGCTGGCAATGAATTATTTAGTTAAAAATATTTTAAAATATAATCTTAATAATATTAAGGTAATTTCTGGAGATATATGCAAAGGATTTAATACATTCGGATTGCCTAAGCCGGATATTATCCTTTCAAATCCGCCATATATACCAAACAGTATGATATCTCAGTTGCAGAAAGAAGTTATGCACGAACCATCTCTTGCGCTTGACGGAGGCAAAGACGGACTTGAATTTTATGATGTATTAATTGAAAAGTGGTTTAAATCAATAAACGCCGGGGGATTTATGGCGGTCGAGTGTGGTGACGGGCAATCCGGCAGAATTGAAAATAAGTTTTCAACTGTTTCAAATCATGTTATAACTGTGAATGATTTGAACAATATCGGAAGAGTTGTTATTGCGGAAAAATGATTATGAATAATAAACTTTTTTATATTTAGAATATGATACATTTGAAATAATTATAAAAATAATTTAGTAATGGAGAAAAAATGATTTTTGATTTATTAAAAAATGGATTTTCAATGCAAACAATGATGAACTTGCTGGCAAGAGTATTTATTATCTTTTGCGTTCTTCCGGTTCATGAATACGCCCATGCCTTATTAGCGACTAAACAAGGCGATCAAACCGCAAAATTGAGTGGAAGACTTACGTTAAATCCATTGGCGCATATCGATCCTATTGGTGCTCTTATGATATTCTTAGTCGGATTCGGTTATGCAAAACCAGTGCCTGTTAATATTAGAAACTTTAAAAACAGAAAAAAAGGTATGGCGATAACCGCAATTGCCGGGCCTGTATCAAATCTTATTATGGGATTTATATCAATAGTATTTTTAAATATAGTTGCTGTATTTTGGGTATCTGCAAGCAGTTCTTTGCCGGATGTGATATACTGGTTTTTATATTTTAATGCATTTATAAATATAAATCTCGCGGTTTTTAATTTGTTGCCGATTCCGCCTTTAGACGGTTCGCGTCTAGCTGCAGTTATTATACCTGATAAATACTATTATAAACTCATGCAATATGAGAAATACATTATGATAGTTGTATTGCTCCTTTTGTTTACAGGTTTATTGACAGGGCCGTTAGTATTTTTATCAACATCTATAT
>CAYOAW010000006.1:0-38491 GCA_964402095.1 uncultured Eubacteriales bacterium
AGTTCACGTTCAAGCCATACAGTTCCAATATCCATCGCATTGTAAAGACCGCGTTTTTCAGCCTTTTTAATAATTCTTTCTTTTGGTCTTACATCCGGATCTGTACTTACAAGTTGAACAACAACTCTATCAGCTACATCAAGATCTTTGATCTTTTTTGTGCTTGTGATTTGAAGAACAACAACAAAATCCTCATTCATGTTACCGTAATAAATTGTATTTTCAAAGCGAACCAAAGGTTTCCCTTTATAAGTAAGAAAATCATTTTTACTTTTTTTATCGGCCATATTTATGCTCCAATCCTATATTATTTTTTATCCAAGTATTTTTTAACTAAAATTTGCATCAGCTCGTCTCTGTCAATTTTACGCACAAGATTTCTTGCATTGTTGTGTGTCGTGATATAAGTTGGATCTTCTGAAAGAATATATCCCACTATTTGGCTTACAGGATTATATCCCTTTTCTTCAAGGGCATCATAAACAATATTCAACGTTCTTAGCATTTCAGATTCATGCTCATCTTTTATCGAAAATTTTATAGTATCGGTCATTTCTCGCCACCTCCGATTGAATGTATTAATTATACACTATCAAATCAAATAAAACAAGGCAAGTTTTCTTCAATATTATCCTTGAATATTAGTATTTGAAAGTCATGAGCGTAACGAAATCCCAATTTCTGAAAGAGCATCAATTGCTCGCCCAATAGCTTCCTCTGCATCCTCATCAGTTAAAGTCTTTTCAGCAGAACGCAGCAGAAGATTAAATGCAACACTTTTTTTGCCAGATGGTATTTGCGAACCTTCATAAACATCAAATAATGATATGGCTTCACAAAGATTACCAACTGATTTTAATATAATTTTCTGCAGTTTCAACACCGGGATGTCTTTTTTACAAACAAATGCAAGATCTCTTTCAATAGCCGGGAACTTAGGCAATGCTTTGTATAACTTCTTAGAAATTCTGTTCTCGCATATCGAATTAAAATCAATTGTTGCCGAATATACTTTAATATCAAATCCGTAATTCTGATTTACAGCCGGGTGAAGTTCACCCAATGTGGCAAATTCAATGCCGTTTATCGTCATTTTTGCGCAACGGCCGGGGTGGAATGTGCTGCAATTCATTTCTGCTTCAATTTCATAATTTTCAACACCGGTTTTATTAAGCAGTTCTTCTACAACACCTTTAATATCATAATAATCGATACCGCTGCCATACATCCCGATTGTTATAACTTGTTTTTCAATTGGCAATTCATTTTCACCCTGAGGAATATATTCTGTCGAAAGTTCAAACAATTCAGCTTTCTGGTTTCTGACATTGTAGTTTCTTGAAAGTACTTCCAACATTGACGGCAAGGAAGTTGTCCGCATTACGCTTGTATCTTCACCAAGAGGATTTTTGATTGTAATGCAATTACGTGCCTTGTCATCAGACGAAAGGCATATTTTATCATACGATTTTGGGCTTATAAACGAATATGTTTGAATTTCACTTAGACCGCATCCCAGTAAAATATCGCTTATCTGACGTTCAAACTGCTGTTTTTCGCTCAATTTCCCGTTTGCTACACCGGAAAGCGGATGATTTGGAATATTAGAATAGCCATAAAAACGTGCAACTTCTTCGGCAATATCTGCAAGATGTTCAATATCATTTCGGAATGTTGGTACCGTAATTGTATTTGAATCAATTTTCAAGGATAAATTTTCAAGAATTGTTTTTTGTTCCTGAGCAGATATATTAATACCGATAAATTTATTAACCCATTCCCAGTCAAACGGCAGGGTTTTGGGTTGTCTGGTAAACGCATTGCAATCAATTAATCCGTTTAAAACATCACCGGCGTCAAGCATCTGAACAAGTTCAAGCGCGCGGTTTAATGAAATTAAACAACCATTCGGGTCTAATTCTTTTTCAAATCTTGCCGAAGATTCTGTTCTCATACCAAGCTTTTTGGCTGTATTTCGCACACTGATTCCATTAAAGCACGCTGATTCAAAAACAATTGTTTTTGTATCAGCTGTTATCCCGCTGTATTCACCGCCCATAATACCGGCAACAGCAACCGGTTTACTATTATCGGCAATTACAAGCATATCTTCTGAAAGCGTTCTTTCTATTCCATCCAGAGTTGTAATATTTTCTCCGTTTTTTGCGCATCGGACAACGACACTTCCTCCCTCAAGAAATCTAAGGTCAAAAGCATGCATTGGCTGACCGAATTCCAACATAACATAATTAGTAATATCAACAATGTTATTAATTGGCCGGACACCGCTTGCTCTCAGCCTTTCACGAAGCCATCGAGGGGATGTTTTAATACGAACATTTTCAACAACAGCACCTATATACCTGTAACATTTTTCCGGTGCAAGTATTTTTACTTTAAGACGGTCGTTTACATTTTCTTTTCCGCTTAATACTTCGGGTACAGGAATTGTTAATTTTGATCCAAAACTTGCTGCTGCTTCCCTGGCAAGACCGACCACAGATAAACAATCGGGACGATTTGAAGTGATTTCAAACTCTGTTATGACATCATTAAGTCCGATTGCCTCTTTAATATCAATTCCAAGAGTTTTGTCACAGTCTTCGCCCAGCACAAAAATACCATCCTCAACGGCGTATGGGAAGTCATGTATTGTTAAGCCAAGTTCTCCAAGAGAACAAAGCATGCCCATACTTTCTACACCGCGAAGGCTACCGCTTTTTATAATTTTACCGCCAAAAACTGTAGAATTGTCTAATGCAACCGGAACAACATCATCAACTTTCAAATTTTGTGCACCGGTTACAATCTGAAGATCTTCTTTCTTTCCGATGTTAACAATACAAATCCACAGATGATCAGAATCAGGATGCCTGTTAATAGAAAGTATTTTACCGACAACAATGTTGTTTAATCCTGCTCCTTCAGTTGTATAGCCTTCAACCTTTGAACCGCTCAAAGTCATAACTTCAGCAAATTCCTTATCGCTTACATCAGCTGTGAAATAATCATTTAACCACTTTTTTGATAAATTCATAAACATTCACCTCCTAAAATTGGCAAAGAAATCTTAAATCATTTTCATATAAAAGCCGCATGTCATCAATATTAAATCTAAACATTACGAGGCGTTCTAATCCGACACCAAATGCGAATCCGCTGAATTTGTCCGGATCAATTCCACCTGTTTTCAATACTTTTGGATGAACCATTCCGCCCCCCAAAATTTCTATCCACCCTTCACCTTTACACATTGGGCATCCGCTTCCGCCGCAGCGAAAACAAGAAACGTCAATTTCGCATGAAGGTTCTGTAAATGGGAAGTGGTGTGGGCGCAGGCGGATTTTTGTTTTTTCACCGTAGAGACGTTTTGCAAATGCATCCAGGCAACCCTTTAAGTCACCCATTGTGATACCTTCATCCACTACCAATCCTTCTATTTGATGGAAAAGAGGGGAGTGTGTTGCGTCAACAGCATCTGATCGATATACTCTGCCCGGTGCAATTATCCTGATTGGCGGTGATTGTTTTTCCATAACTCTTATCTGTACAGGCGATGTTTGCGTTCGAAGAAGCATGTTTTCAGTAATATAGAATGTATCTTGTGTATCTCTGGCAGGATGACCCTTTGGTATATTGAGCGCTTCAAAATTATAATAATCCCATTCAACTTCAGGTCCTGTTGCAATGTTAAAACCAAGTCCGAGAAATATTTCCTTAACTTCATCAAGAACAATTGACAATGGATGTTTGTGTCCTATTTGACGCTTCTTGCCCGGTAACGTAATATCAATGGTTTCCGATGCAAGTCTTTCAGTTGTTTCCATGTATTTCATTTCTTTTTCGCGAAGATCAATTAATTTTTCGATTGTTGCCCTCACTTCGTTTGCTACTTGACCAATAATAGGCCTTTCCTCTGCTGTAAGTGCACCCATTTGTTTTAATACTGCGGTTAATTCTCCTTTTTTGCCAAGATACTTAACTTTCAAAGCTTCAAGATCTGCGTGTATTTTTACTTCTTGAAGTTCAATTTCTGCTGTTTTTTGAATTGATTTTAATTTTTCTTTCATCATCAAACTCTTCCTCTCAAAAAAAATAAATCCTTCGTCCTTATAAGGGACGAAGGCATTCCTCCGCGTTACCACCCTATTTTTTTGCCGTGCAATAGCACAAGAGCAAACACTCTTTCGCTTTATAACGGATGCGAACCGTCACAGCCTACAACAAAAAGCTTCAGTTGTGACACTCCGGAGTGAACTTCAACAGTTACAGTGCGGGTCCATTTGCAGCCATGATGAACCCTCTCTTGGCACTGTGTAATTTTTAGTCTTTTACCGTTTACTCTCTCCATCAATGCGTTTAAATTAATATATCATATATTAATTCACTTTGCAAGCGTTATAATCACTTTTATAACTGCAAAAATACAAAATTGAATATTACTTGCAAAAGAAAGGAAATGTGTTAGAATTAAAATGATTTATTGATAGATAAATTTTTAATTTATGGGATTCAAAAAAGGTATTCGGAACAGGAATAAGATTTTTTTCTTTGAAGGAAGTAGAATTATTGCATAAGTCAAATGAAAAACCGCATATTATTCTTATTTGGTATTCTATAAATATTATTGATAGCTTAGGGTTTACATTTAATATCAGTATTTCTCACACAAAATGAACCAGCTGTTACAATAGCAACAGGGTGTAGCAAGCTGGATAGAAATGGAGGCATATGATTTGAGAGTACTATCTAACAGACAAATGAAATTTGTCGAAAATAGAGCAAAAGAAGATGGAATTGATTTTATAAAACTTATGGAGAATGCGGGTTCCGAATGTGCTAATATAATAATTAAGGAAATATCATCTTTTCCTAAGAATCCAAAAATCTTTACGATCGTCTGCGGTAATGGCAAAAATGGCGGTG
This sequence comes from uncultured Eubacteriales bacterium, assembly GCA_964402095.1. Classification (GTDB taxonomy): domain Bacteria; phylum Bacillota; class Clostridia; order Oscillospirales; family Acutalibacteraceae; genus UBA1447. The sequence goes on from CAYOAW010000006.1 coordinate 4,927, forward strand.
ATGGTTTTGTCATTGCCAGAAAACTTGCAAAAATGACATCTCAAGTTAATATTATTCTGGCATCAGGTTCTGCAAAAGATTCTGATGCTGTACAAATGTATAAACAGCTAAGTTCTCTCCCAATAAATATAATTAAATATAATTCCGAAAAAGTTCTTGCTGCTGAAACAATATTAAATTCCGATGTTATTATCGATGCTTTATTTGGGACAGGTTTTAAAGGCTGTCCCAACATTGAAACAACATCTTTAATCCAAATTGTAAATTCAAGCCGGTCATATAAATTTTCAATCGACATTCCAAGCGGCGTTGTATGTGATACAGGAGAAATTCCGGGAGAAAATATTAATGCAGATACAACAATTGTTATATCTGCGCTCAAACCTGCGCATATCCTTCTGCCGGGATCTCATGCTTGCGGTAAACTTATAATAGCTGATATCGGAATATCAGAAAAGCATTATAACGGAATCGATAATGGCGTTTTTTACACATTGGATGAAGTTGAAATTAAAAACTATTTTCCAAAGATTGAACCGTTTGCCCACAAAGGGAATTTCGGGCATATTCTCAGTATTTGCGGCAGTAAAACGATGCAGGGAGCTGCTGTCATTTCCGCCAAAGGAGCTTCCCGTTCAGGCGCAGGGCTTGTAACTGCTGCATTTCCGGATTGTGCCTATTCAGCAATCGGTTCAAAACTCACAGAACAATTATTACTCCCATTAAATTCAAATAAACTGGGTACTTTTTCGATATCTGCGATACCAAAAGTACTTGAAGCAGCTTTGAATTCAAATGCCGTTCTAGTTGGATGCGGTATTGGAATCAATTCCGACACTAAAAAACTTGTAAAAGAAATAATAAAGAATATAAATTCTCCAATTATTATTGATGCTGACGGACTTAACTTAATAGCTGATGACCTTGAAGTTTTAAAGTACGCAAATAATTCTGTAATAATTACACCGCATCCTGGTGAAATGTCAAGATTAACCGGTTTGTCAATTTCAGAAATTCAATTAAATCGTTTAGAAATAGCAAAAAATACTGCTGATAAACTCAATGTTATTGTTGTTTTAAAAGGAGCAAACACTGTGGTAGCTCAGCCAAACGAAGAATTCGTTTATGTTAATCCAACCGGCAATGCCGGTATGGCTAAAGGCGGCAGCGGAGATTTTCTTGCAGGCATTATAGCTTCTTTTGTTGCACAAGGGTTATCTGCGGGAGATGCTGCAAGAGCTGCTGTTTATATTCACGGTTTAACAGGGGACATTTCTGCCAAAAAACTCTCAAAACGCGGATTAACAGTTACTTCATGTATTGAAGAATTACCACTGGTTATGGCGCGTTTCGAAGATTGAATTGTTTAAATAATTTATAAAATTATGATTTTGCTATTGGAAGTTTTTTACATTTGCTTTATAATAAAGACTTGTATTAACAATTTGGAAGGAGGTTTTGTTTTTGTCAGGTAAATATTCAGTTTCTTTATCAAAATTAATCAACGATCATTCATTTGAAGTTGTTTTTATTCCAAGAGATGCCAGTGAAATATATATCTATTCACAGGACGTTAATCGTCCCGGTCTTATTTTTGCAGGGTATACTGATTATTTTGACCCATCAAGAATACAATTTCTTGGCTTAGCTGAATTGGAATATTTAAGCAGTATTGGCGAAGAAAAAAGCAAAAAAAGTTTAAAACGTCTTTTTGAAAGACATCCTTCTACAATTATCATAACCAGGAATTTGGAATGTACAGATTACGTTCTTGATTTAGCAAAAAGATATGAAGTCCCTGTCCTAAGAACTCCGGAAACGACATCAAGCTGCATGTCTGCAATTATTGCATATTTAGGGGTTGAATTGGCGCAAAGAATTACACGGCACGGCGTTCTTGTAGAAGTCAGCGGTGAAGGTGTATTAATTTTAGGCGACAGCGGTGTGGGAAAAAGCGAAACAGCACTTGAACTTATCAAGAGGGGGCATCGTTTAATAGCGGATGATGCTGTAGAAATCCGTAGAGTATCAGCAAGAACTCTTGTCGGGTCTGCTCCCGATAATATACGGCATTTCATTGAACTCAGAGGTGTCGGAGTTATAAATGCAAGAAGAATATTTGGTATGGGCGCTGTTAAAATTACAGAAAAAATTGACATGGTTGTACAGCTTGAATTATGGGATAACGATAAAGTATATGACAGAATGGGCCTTGATAATGAATATACGGAAATACTTGGAATTAAAGTTCCTTTAGTTGTTGTACCTGTTAAACCTGGGAGAAACCTTTCAATAATAGTTGAAGCGGCAGCAATGAATAACAGGCAAAAGAAGATGGGATACAATGCAGCTCGTGAACTGTTGCATAATCTCGGTATGACAGATGAAATAATCCCGGAGGATAAAGAATTAGAAGTGTGGCACACTTTTTAATAAAAAATTTTTGGAGGAAAAAAATGTATAGGATTGGCGTTGATTTGGGCGGTACTAATATTGCTGTAGGTGTTGTTGATGAAAACTTGAAAATTATAGGCAGAGGAAAGCTTAAAACAAATATTCCAAGGCCAGCTGAAAATATTTTTGATGATATTGCAAAAGCTGTAAACCTTGCTGTAAAAGATGCCGGGATAAAAATTGATGAAGTATCATCTGTCGGCGTTGGAACTCCGGGTTCTGTAAATAAAGCAACCGGTTATATTGAATTCGCAAACAATCTTGATTTCAATAAAGTACCGGCAAAAGATATGCTTGAGGAAAGAATTAACAAGCCGGTTTTCATTGATAATGATGCAAATTGTGCTGCTTTAGGCGAAGCTGTTGCAGGTGTTGGGCAAGGCGTTTCAAGTTTTGTTGCTGTAACATTGGGAACCGGTGTTGGCAGCGGAATTGTTATAAACGGTAAAATTGTTGGCGGAGTTAATTTTGCCGCCGGTGAGATGGGGCATATGGTTATTGCTGTCGATGGTGAGCAATGCAACTGCGGCAGAAGAGGATGTTGGGAAAGATATGCTTCTGCGAACGCTTTGATAGCACAAACAAGAGATGCAATGCGGCATAATCAAGATAGCTTGATGTGGCAATTGGTAAAGGAAAATATTGATGAAGTTTCCGGAAGGACAGCATTTGAGGCAATGCGCCAAGGTGACGATACTGCCAAAGAAGTAGTTTCTCATTATATTTATTATGTTGCTACCGGAATAATAAATATCATTAATGCGCTTCAGCCCGAAATTATATGTGTGGGCGGAGGAGTCGGCCACGAAGGTGAAAATCTTTTAGATCCTATCAGAAAACATGTTGAGAGAGAAAGATACAGTATCTATGCAACAAAACAAACTAAAATCTGCGCGGCAGTACTTGGTAACGATGCCGGTATTATCGGAGCTGCATTGTTGGATAGTTAAAATCATTTTAATTGGCAATATTGTATTGCCGTATCGGAGTATTGATGACAGCAATTGATGAATTATATAATGCTGCAATAAATCAAAATTGCAACATTAAAAAGAATGTTGATTTGAGTGCTTATACAAGTTTTAAAATCGGCGGTCCCGCCGATTTACTTGTAAAGCCGGACTCTGATTGCAAGACTGTCAGTCTTCTTAAAAAATGCAGGGAGTTAGAACTTAAATTCTTGATATTAGGAAAAGGAAGCAACGTTTTAATAGCAGACGAAGGTTTTAAAGGCGTCGTATTTTGCACATCTGAACTTAATCACAGTAATTATTCAGGCAATGGTATAATTGAATGCGGCTCGGGTATTTCGTTAAATAAATTATGTAATATTGCATTGGATTATAGCTTGTCTGGCCTGGAATTCGCATCCGGAATTCCAGGCACTGCAGGAGGTGCTGTATATATGAACGCAGGAGCATATGGCAGTGAAATGAAAGATATCCTTATTAATAGTTATCATATAACTCAAAATTTTTGTTTTGAGTCTTTTGAAAATCAGGAAATTATTTTTGGATATCGTTCAAGCATTTATTCAAAAAACGGTTTTTTTATAACCGGGCTAAAAATACAGCTTCACGAAGAAAATAAAAAAATAATTAAAGAAAGAATGAATGAGATAAACCTTCTCCGCAGACAAAAACAGCCATTGGATTTTCCAAGTGCCGGAAGCACATTTAAAAGGCCTGACGGATATTTTGCCGGTGCATTAATAGAAGAGTGCGGTTTAAAAGGATTAAGCGTCGGTGGAGCTGCCGTAAGTGAAAAGCATGCCGGATTTATCATAAATAAAGAACAAGCAACCGCATATGACGTCCTCAAACTTATTGAAATAGTTCAAGAAACCGTATTCCGAAAAAAAGGAATTTACCTGGAGACTGAAATAAAATATATCAATTAATCTTTTGGAGGTATTGCAATGGAGCTTGTAATTATAACCGGTCTTTCCGGTGCAGGAAAATCAAGAGCTGTTGATGCCTTGGAAGACATCGGTTTTTTTTGCGCCGATAATATGCCGCCAAAATTAATTCCGACTTTTATTCAATTGATTATCAATTCAAAGGAAATAAGGGAAAGAGTTGCCATTGTTACAGATATTAGAGTCGGTGGATCATTTAAAGACCTTTTTAATGCACTTGATGATATAAAAGCAATGGGTTGCCAATTTAAAATATTGTTTTTTGATGCCAATAACGAAGTGCTCCTCCGAAGATATAAAGAAACTCGCCGTAAACATCCGTTAATTGATGAATTCAACGGCTCGCTTATTGATGCTATTGAAGCCGAGCGTACAAAATTGCAACCGGCACGTCAAATTGCCGATTATATTATTGACAGCTCAAATTTGACCGCCATTGAATGCAGAGAACGGGTTTCAATGTTGTTTTTAGACAATCCATCAAAGTCGATGAGTATTCATTGTATATCATTTGGGTACAAATACGGTATACCAAACGATTCCGATTTGGTGTTTGATGTCCGTTGCCTTCCAAATCCTTTTTATGTTAATAGTCTCAAAGAGCGCACAGGTATTGAAAAGCCGGTTATTGACTTTGTAATGAAATGGGATCAGGCAAAAGAATTAATAAAAAAGCTTTTTGATTTGATTGATTATCTTATTCCCTTATATCGTACGGAAGGGAAAAGCCAGCTTGTTATATCAATCGGATGTACCGGAGGACGTCATAGGTCCGTTGTTTTTGCGGAATTAATCAGAGAGCATTTAAGCAATGAAGGCCTTATATTAAGTATTCACCACAGGGATATAAAGAAATAGGGTGTTTTTTTGTCGTTTTCCTCAAACGTAAAAGATGAACTTGTTTCAAATCAAATTATATCTGACTGCTGCTTGAAAGCGCAGGCTTACGGTCTTGTGCTTTTTGGCAGAACTTTTTCTCCGCGTTCCATTTCATTTCTATCGGAGCACATATCTTCTGCCCAAATATATGCAGACAGTTTACTGGAACAAACCGGCATCAAACCTCTGGTTGATATCGATACAAATAAAAAGAAAAAGGTTAAAATTAGAACAGCAGCTGAACGAATAAAAATCTTCGAATATTTCGGCCATTCAGCTAATGATCTCACTCTGAGAATTAATAGAGCAAATATTTCGAATGACTGCTGCTTTAATGCATTTATCAGAGGAGCTTTTATCTCTTGCGGAACAGTTACCTCACCTGAAAAAAACTATCATCTTGAATTTGTTGTTCCGCATTTAAAACTATGTATGGATTTTATTAACCTTTTAGATGAAATGAATTTATGCCCGAAACAAATAGCAAGAAACGGGAGTAATATCATTTATTTTAAGGATAGTGAAAGTATTGAAGATATTTTGACTTTAATGGGCGCAACCAGCTCTTCCTTAGAACTTATGGGGATAAAAATGCAAAAAGATATGATCAATAAGGTAAACAGAAAAATAAATTTTGAAGTCGCAAATCTTTCAAAAACAGTCAATGCATCTATACAGCAAATAAATGCAATTAACCTTATTGATTCAACAATAGGTTTAAATCAATTGCCTTCTGCTCTTAAAGAAATCGCTATTATTCGGCGTGATAATCCGGAGATAAGCCTTAAGGAACTTGGTGAGCTTCTTTCGAAGCCAATATCCCGCTCAGGCATTAACCATAGACTGAAAAGAATTGTTGATATAGCTGATGTAATGGAGAAATAAAATGGCGTTTTCACATCTTCATGTCCATACAGAATATAGCTTGCTTGACGGAGCTTGCCGTATTAAGCCATTGCTGGAACGCGCGGCGATGCTAAAGCAAAAAGCTGTTGCTATAACAGATCATGGTTCAATGTATGGAGTTATTGATTTCTATAAAGCAGCAATAGAAAAAGGCATAAAACCGATTATCGGATGTGAAGTCTATGTAGCTGCCCGGTCAAGGTTTGACAAAGTTCATTCTATTGACAGCGAACGCAGTCATTTAATATTACTATGTGAAAATAATGTTGGATATCAAAATCTCATTTCAATTGTTTCGGAAGCATGGAATACCGGATTTTATACAAAGCCAAGGGTTGACCATGAACTTTTAGAAAAACATCATGAAGGAATCATTGCATTATCGGCATGTTTAGCGGGCGAAGTACCAAAAGCTCTTTTAAACGGCGATTATGACGAGGCTAAACGTACAGCACTTTGGTATAACAATATATTCGGGCCAGGCAATTATTATATAGAAATACAAAATCATGGGTTAACCGAGCAAACGCAAATCCTTCCATTATTAATACGTTTGTCTGAAGAAACTTCAATACCGCTTGTCGCTACCAATGATACGCACTATTTAACCAAGGAAGACGCCAGAATACAGCAAATACTTATCTGTATCCAAACCAATCATATCCTTGGCGAAAGCACCGGCTTTGAATTTGATACAGATGAATTTTATTTAAAAAGCGAAGAAGAAATGCTATTACTTTTCCCTGATTGCCCACAAGCAATAGAGCAATCATCAATAATTGCTGAACGATGCAATGTTGAAATTGAGTTTGGAAATACAAAACTTCCTCATTTTGAGGTTCCAAATAACGAAGATCATTTTGAATATTTTCGCAATTTATGTAATAATGGGCTTTATCTGCGTTATGGACCCACCCCGTCTCCGGAATATTTTGAACGGTTAAATTATGAACTAAATGTAATAAAAAAAATGGGTTATGTAGATTATTATTTAATTGTACATGACTTCATTAGTTATGCCCGGATAAAAGGTATCTCTGTCGGCCCAGGCCGGGGTTCCGGGGCAGGAAGCCTTGCTGCTTTTGCAATTGGTATAACCGGCATTGACCCAATGAAATATAATTTGCTTTTCGAGAGGTTTTTAAATCCTGAACGGGTTAGTATGCCTGATTTTGATATTGATTTCTGTTATGAGCGCCGTTCGGAAGTTATCGACTATGTTGTAAATAAATATGGATCAGATCATGTCGCGCAAATCATAACTTTTGGGACAATGGCTGCAAAAGCTGCTATCCGTGATGTTGGAAGGGCTCTTGGTGTCCCGTACTCAACTGTTGACATAGTTGCAAAATTAATTCCATATGAATTATCAATTACAATTGATAAAGCTCTTATGAAATCAGATGAACTAAAAAAGCTATATGAAAGCAGTGAAGAAATAAAAGATTTAATTGATACTGCCCGCAAAATTGAAGGGATGCCGCGCCATGCCTCGACACATGCCGCAGGCGTTGTTATTACAAGGGATCCAGTTTCAACTTATGTACCGCTTGCGAGAAATGATGAAGCGATTGTAACACAGTTTACGATGACTACAATAGAAGAACTTGGCCTTTTAAAAGTTGACTTTTTAGGGTTGCGAACTCTAACGGTAATCGACTCCGCAAAAAATATGATAAAAAAGCATGCTCCTGATTTTGAAATTGACGGAATATCTATTTCAGATAATAGTGTTTATGAAATGTTGGCTCAAGGTTTAACTGAAGGCGTATTTCAATTTGAATCTGCCGGAATGAGAGCGGTTCTTGTAGGATTGATACCTGTTAATTTAGAGGATTTGATAGCAGTAATTTCTTTGTACAGACCCGGTCCGATGGAATCCATCTCAACGTATATAGAAAACAGACATCATCCTGAAAAGATCGAATATAAAACGCCCGCTTTAAAAAGTATACTTGATGTTACAAACGGCTGTATTGTATACCAAGAGCAGGTTATGGAGATATTTCGAAAACTTGCCGGTTACTCTTATGGCAGAGCCGATATTGTTCGGCGAGCGATGTCAAAGAAAAAACATGAAGTTATGGAAAAAGAGCGTCACAATTTCATTTATGGATTAGTTAACGACGATGGATCAATTGAATGTGACGGGGCATTGAAAAGGGGAGTCAGCGAGAAAGCAGCAAATAAAATATTTGATGAAATGTATTCATTTGCTTCATATGCTTTTAATAAGTCGCATGCAGCTGCATATGCTTTGGTAGCGTATCAGACTGCCTGGCTTAAATATCATTATCCTTGCGAGTATATGGCTGCTTTGCTCAGCAGTGTTTTGGATAATTCTGCAAAGGTTTCAGCTTATATAGCCGAATGCAATCGCATAAATATTAATGTTTTGCCGCCAAATGTTAATGACAGTTATGAAAATTTTACAGTTTTTAACGTGAACATTCGTTTTGGATTACTTGCTGTAAAAAATCTTGGCAAGGGTTTTATTCAAGAAATTATTAAAGAACGTGATAATTTTGGCCGTTTTATATCATTTTACTCATTTTGCAAAAGGATGTATGGGAAAGAGTTTAACCGCCGAGCAGTTGAAAGCTTAATAAAAAGCGGCGCATTGGATGGACTTGGAGCTAATCGCAGGCAAATGATTCAGGCACTCCCAAATATTATAAATGATTTTGACGTTTCGGGGCGCAGAAATATAGATGGTCAAATCGGATTTTTAGACTTGGAACCGGAATTATACGATACTGCTGATCCTGAGATTCCGGATGTCCCTGAGATGTCAGAATCAGAATTGCTTGCATTTGAAAAAGAAGTAACAGGCATGTATTTTTCCGGTCACCCAATGTCTGAATATGAAAGTTTAACAAAAATGCTTAATTCTGACCGAATCATAGATCTTATTGAAGCTTCAACAACATATAATATAAAATATAAGGACAACTGTAAAGTTAGAATTATCGGTATAATTACATCAATCAAGAAAAAAATATCAAAGAATAATAATACAATGGCTTTTTTAAATATTGAAGATTTATATGGTTCAATTGAAGTTATTGTATTTCCGAAAATATATTCAGATTTTACACTTTTACTGCAAACAGGGCGGGTAGTCTGCGTTTTCGGCAGACTTAGCCTTCGGGAAGATGAGGACGCAAAAATCATATGTGAACTTATTGAATCATGCCCATCAAAAGAGCAATTATCAAAAGATGACAATACTCCATTAAAAAATGAAAATTACAACTTAAATGAAAATGATAACCGGTATATTGTCCCGGAAATATTGAATAAAGATAATAATTCAAACAAACACAAAGGACTTTTTTTAAGAATTCCTTACAGTGGATGCCCCAAAAATATAGCTGTGCAAAAAGTCTTAAATGTTTTTGAAGGTAATACGCCCTTGTACTTTTATTTCTGTGACACAAAAAAGTATGAATTGCAACCGGCTTCAAAACGGGTTGCTATTAATGAAATTATGCTGAAAGAACTCTGCAGAATTTTAGGTAAAAATAATGTTGTAATCAGAGAATAAGTTTCGTATTTATATTAGAAAAAGTCTAATTCTTGTTTGACTTTAACCTTTTTGCGGTGTATCATATCCCTAATATAATTTCAATATATTTACTGGAGGTTACTATTTTGAAAACGATCGGTGTCTTAACAAGCGGGGGAGACGCTCCCGGCATGAATGCGGCAGTACGTGCAGTAGTTCGTACAGCATGTGTAAATGGTATGAATGTATATGGGATTAAAAGAGGATATTCAGGGCTAATTAGCGGCGATATGGAATTAATGTCGCTTAGAAGCGTTTCTGATATTATACATAGAGGAGGGACAATGCTTTTTACTGCGAGAAGTAAAGAATTTAAAACTCCCGAAGGTGTACAGAAAGCTATAGATGTTTGTCACGAAAAAGGTATAGAAGGAATTGTAGTTATCGGTGGAGACGGTTCTTTTCGCGGTGCCAGAGACTTATCGCTTCAAGGTATTCCTTGTGTCGGCGTTCCAGGCACAATTGATAATGATATTGCTTGCAGCGATTACACAATCGGTTATGATACAAGTATGAATACCATCATGGAAATGGTTGACAGAGTTAGAGATACAACGGAATCACATGATCGTTGCAGCGTTGTTGAAGTAATGGGACGCGCTGCCGGTTACCTCGCACTTAATTCCGGTATTGCTGTCGGAGCTACTACAATACTCGTTCCTGAAATATCTTATGATATTGAACGTGATATTATTGAGAGAATGCGCAGAACACAGAAAACCGGAAAACGTCATTTTATTGTTATCGTCGCGGAAGGAATCGGCGGGGTTGAAGAACTTGCAATTAAAATTGAAAAAGAAACCGAAGTTGAAACACGTGCCGTTATTCTTGGCCATGTGCAACGTGGCGGTTCGCCAACTGTGAGGGACAGAGTTGTTGCGAGTCAAATGGGTTACAGGGCTGTTAAACTTCTTATGGAAGGAATAGGCAACAGGGTTGTTGCAATGCAAAAAGAAGATATTGTTGATTTCGATATATATGAAGCTCTTAAAATGGAAAAAACAATTGACAAGGAATTATATAAAATGGCTCATGAGATTTCGATATAATGGTTAATAATGAATTTATTTTTTTGCGTAAACAAATAATATTAAAAGATTTTAAATTAATGAATGAAATGCAACTTGAAGCGGTCTTTTCTGTTAAAGGGCCGCTTTTAGTGCTTGCCGGCGCAGGAAGCGGAAAAACAACAGTAATTGTCAATAGAATTGCCAATTTAATTAGATATGGAAATGCATTTAATTCAGAAATAACCGATGCCGCTCCAACCGGAAAAGATATTGCGCTTATGAAAGCTTATCTTGCTGGGGAAGAAATCGGTATAGATAAAATTGAACATTTATTAAAATCGGATGCTGCTATGCCTTGGCAAATACTCGCTATCACCTTTACAAATAAAGCAGCAAATGAACTGAAAGAACGGCTGGTATCTATGCTTGGTGAGAAAGCCAATGATATTTGGGCCAGCACATTTCATTCTTCCTGCGCCCGAATTTTAAGAAAAGACGCCGGCCGATTGGGATATACAAACCATTTTACAATTTATGATACTGATGATTCAAAACGAACCATGAAGGAATGTCAGCGTCTCCTTGGAATAGAAGATAAAATGTTATCACATAAACTGATTTTATCAGAAATAAGCAGAGCAAAAGATAGTTTGATTTCCCCTGATGAATATCTTGAAAATGCCGGAAGTGATATAAGGCTAAAAAAAATAGGGCAAGCATACGCAAAATATCAAAAATTGCTGAAATCAGCCGATGCTATGGATTTTGATGATATAATTGTTAACACCGTTAAGCTTTTGAGCGAGAATGATGATATTCTCAGATATTATCATAATAAATTCAAGTATATAATGATTGATGAGTATCAAGATACAAACCATGCTCAATATTGCTTAGCCGCTCTCCTTGCATCCGGCCATAAAAACATTTGCGTTGTAGGCGACGATGATCAAAGCATTTACAGGTTTCGAGGGGCTACGATTGAAAATATTTTAAGTTTTGAAGAACAATATGAAAATGTAAAAACAATAAGGCTTGAACAGAACTATCGTTCAACACAAACAATTTTGAATGCTGCAAATGCAGTTATATCAAATAATTATCAACGCAAAGGAAAAAATCTTTGGACTGACAATGGAAATGGTGAAAAGATTGAACTTTTTACGGCTGATGATGAACAATCTGAAGGAAGATATGTTTCAGATGTAATTATGTCAAATATAGCATCGGGCAGCAAATGGAATAGTCATGCGGTTCTTTACAGAATGAATGCTCAATCAAACTCAATTGAAAAGGCATTTATCCGTATGGGGGTTCCATATCGAATTATCGGCGGGCACCGTTTCTATGAACGCAAAGAAATTAAAGATGCCATTGCATACCTTGCAGTTATCAACAATCCAAACGATAACGTTCGCTTACGCAGAATAATAAATGAACCTAAGAGAGGGATAGGCGATTCCACAATAAATACTGCAATGGAAATATCCTCTACGCTTGGGATAAGCTTATTTGACGTAATTAAAACAGCTGACCAATACAGCAAGTTAAGCAGAGTTTCTCAAAAATTATTAGATTTTTCAAAAATGCTTGAAAATATTATAGCCGGTGCAGAAAACATTCCTCTTAATACGCTTTTCGAACAGATTATGGAAACATCGGGATATAAAAACGCATTGGCATTAGACACAGAAACATATGCTGACCGTATTGCAAATATTAATGAATTAACTACGAATTTATTACGATACAGCGAAGAAAATGAGAATCCGGATCTTAACGGTTTCTTGGAAGAAGTTTCGCTTATGACTGATATTGATAACTATAATTCGGGAACAGACGCAGTTGTTATGATGACAATCCATTCCGCAAAGGGTTTGGAATTCCCTTCGGTTTTCATCGTCGGGTTTGAGGAAGGTATTTTTCCGGGTATTCAATCAACATATTCTCAAAATGATATTGAGGAAGAACGCAGGCTTGCCTATGTTGGCATAACGAGGGCAAAAGAGCGTCTTTATCTTACCAATGCACGAACTCGATTAATTTTCGGTTCAACGGCCCGAAATAAAGTTTCGCGGTTTATTCAAGAAATACCACAAGATTTGATTGAAATTAAAGGATCTGTTTTGTTTGTCAATAATAACCGCTCAAAATACACAAGTTTCGATAATGACAATCCTCGTGTTAAGAAGCAACCGGCCGGAGGTTCTTCCGACACTTCAAAGGTTTTGAAAAAAGAAAATTTCAATATAGGCGATACTGTTTTGCATAAAACTTTTGGAACAGGAATAATCCTTTCGGCACAATCAGTCGGGAACGATACTTTACTTGAAATAGCTTTTGTTAAAAACGGGACAAAAAAACTTATGGCAAATTTTGCAAAGCTTGACAGAATCAATTAATATTTCTTTTATTCGCAAGTTTTTGTTCCGGATCTATTAAAAAATATCCCCTGTATCAACAGGGGATAAAAAATTTGATTTATGTTCCGTAAAATGGAGTTCTAATGTGGCTAAGCCTGAAATCTATGGGACTGGAATCTTGATTTGCGCGATAAATACTCATTATAATACCAATTCCTATATATACACAAAGATTAGATGATCCGCCCGCACTAAAAAACGGCAAAGTGATGCCAATACACGGAAGAAGTTTCAGACACATACCAATATTTATAATTGACTGGGCACCAATCATAAATGCTATTCCATAACATATTATACTGCCTATATTATCTTTTGATTTGCGGCCAACCAAAACTATTCTTAAAATAATAAGCACTAATATCAGCAACAAACAAACGCATCCGATAAACCCTAATTCTTCCCCAACAACTGAAAATATCATATCGCTTTCATCAACCGGGATAAGACCGCTTTGTGTAAAAGATCCTTTAAATAATCCCTTACCCCAGAATTCGCCTGAACCAATAGCATTTATACTTTGTTGCTGTTGATAAATCAAAGCTTTGTAAATAGCAGATGATAAAGCTTTGGGATAATAAACCGCCAAGAAACGCTGTTTTTGAAAGTCTGAAAAAAACTTAATCCAAAGTATCGGCAATGCAACAACACTTATTGCAGATCCGCCGATAAAATATTTAATATTCAAACCGGATATAAATAACATCCCAATAAAAATAACTGCAAATACCAGTGCGGAGCCTAAATCACCGGTTAAAATAACAAGTGCAATTGGGATTAGCCCATGTAAAGAAAGCAATAAAATATTTTTTAATTCGTTTATTTCCTCTCTGACATTATCAATATGCACAGTAAATGTTAAGACAAATCCTATTTTGACGAGTTCTGAAGGTTGAAAATTAAACCCCGGCAAAGGCAGCCATGATTTCGCATCCGGACGGTTGCTGGGCCCCACGCCCCATATAAATAATGAAAACATTAGTAACAGGCATGCCGCAGCAATTATCGGCCACATACGAAGAATAACTTCATAATCAAGCAGTGATATTAAAAAACATAATATTAATCCTATTGATATAGAAATTATCATTGTGAGTGTATAACGTGAAATCGCCTTGCCATCGGCGATATTATTAAGTGTTGCGCTGTGAACCATTGTGACACCGGCTGCTGATGCAAAAAGGCAAAGTAAAAGCAATAACTTATCAGTTTCTTTCAGAAAGATTCTAATATTTTTTACAAGTTCCTTCAAAAATAATCCTCCCAAAGTATCATTGCTAATATTATATGCCGGCTAATATTTAAATTCAAGCTAAACACTTTTATAAAATAAAAATATATGATATAATTTTTTAAAATATATTTGGAAGACAGTAATCAAAATGATTGAATATATGACTTCAAGTCCCCAAAGCACTGAGCAAATAGGAAAAGATTTTGGCAATACCCTGAAAAAGGGTGATGTAGTTGCAATTTTCGGCGGTATGGGTTTAGGAAAAACTGTTTTTGTAAAAGGTTTGGCTGCAGGTATGGGGATCAGTGCTTTTGTCAGCAGTCCAACATTTGCTTTAGTCCATGAATATCCGGGGAATCCGCCTCTTTTCCATTTTGATATGTATCGTATAAACTCATGGGATGATTTATATTCAACAGGCTTTTTTGATTATCTTGACCTCAATGGAGTCGTTGTTATTGAATGGAGCGAAAATATTGAAGCTGCTTTACCGAAAAATTGTATAAAAGTTGAATTTATGCAAGGGAATAAAATAAATGAAAGACGAATCATTATTATTGGGGGAGAAAAAGGTTGAGAGTTCTTGCGATCGATAGTTCTGCATGCACGGCAAGTGTCGCAATAGCTGAAGAGAATAAAATTCTGTGTGAGTTTTATAGTAATACAAGGCTGACACACAGTCAAACTCTTATGTCTATGGTTAAAGATGCATTAAATTGTACTGGTATTGAATTATCCACAATAGATTTATTTGCATCATCCACCGGACCCGGATCGTTTACAGGAATAAGAATAGGTGTCTCCGCCATAAAAGGTATGGCACAAGCAATGAAAAAACCGTGTCTTGGCGTTTCTACGCTTGAAGCAATAGCCGTTAATATAGTTTTAAAAAATTGTATTGTTTGTTCGGTTATGGATGCACGTTGCAGTCAAGTATATAATGCAACATTTAAATGTGAAAATAACACTTTAACCAGATTAACGGAAGATAAGGCTTTATCAATTTTAGAACTTGAAGAATATCTGCAAACAATTGATGACAGTCTGCCGATAGTTCTTGCAGGCGACGGTGCTGAATTGTGTTATAGTAATTTCATGCGTAATAATAATATTTTGATTGCGCCCGATATAATTAGATTTCAACGAGCTACAGGCGTTGGTATAATCGCTTTAAACCATCTTCATACTAATGAAATAACAACAGCCAGTAATTTAACCCCAAAATATTTACGTTTGCCGCAAGCTGAAAGAGAATTAAGAATAAAAAACGGGGAGGTTTTTAAATGATTTATTTGGGAGCCGATCATGCAGGATATGATTTAAAAGAAGCTGTAAAAAAACATCTTGAACTTCGCAGAGAAGAAATAAAAGATTTAGGCACATTCAGCACTGAATCGGTTGATTATGCTTTAATAGCGGAAAAAGTTGGCAGTGCTGTTGTTACAAGCGAAGGTGCCTTAGGTTTGTTATTTTGTGGTACAGGTATAGGCATTTCTATTGCGGCAAATAAAATTCATGGCGTTCGTGCCGCTTGCTGTTCTGACTGTTTTTCCGCTAAACAATCAAGAAGTCATAATAATGCGAATGTTCTGTGCCTTGGCGGACGTGTGGTGGGCATTGGATTAGCTTTGGAAATTATTGATATTTTTCTTGATACAAAATTTTCATTTGATGATCGTCATATTCGCAGAATAGAACAGATTACACAGCTTGAAAAAAGTAATATTGAGCAATAATTTTATATTATAAATTCTGGAGGTTTAATAATGGGAAACATTACAATTACAAATCATCCGCTTATCCAGCACAAACTCACTCTATTAAGGGACAAAAACACAGGCTCCAAAGAATTTCGAACACTTGTCGGTGAAATATCAATGCTGATGTGTTATGAAGCAACACGCGATTTGCCATTAAAGGAAGTAGAAATAGAAACACCTATCGCTGTTGCAAAAGCAAAGGTCATATCCGGGAAAAAACTTGCTTTTGTACCGATACTAAGAGCAGGATTAGGTATGGTTGACGGGGTTCTTGCTCTTGTACCGTCAGCCAGAGTCGGTCATATAGGTTTATATCGTGATCCGGAAACCTTAGCTCCGGTTGAGTATTATTGTAAACTGCCTGCGGATATCAGTGAGCGGGAAGTAATTGTTCTTGATCCGATGCTTGCCACTGGCGGTTCTGCCATTGATGCAATTACTCAAATAAAGAAACGCTCCCCGAAATCAATTAAATTTATGGGTATTATTGCTGCACCTGAAGGTCTTAATGCTTTAAGCAAAGCTCATCCGGATATTGAAATATTTTGTGCCGCTCTTGATGAAAAACTTAATGATCATGGCTATATTGTACCTGGTCTGGGAGATGCCGGGGACAGAATATTCGGTACAAAATAACGGTTGATTATAATAGATATATATGATATAATTATTAATAATTTATGGGGGGTATTTATATGAAACACATTAAAACAATTAACAAAGCAACTCTCAAACAAAGTGCCGCAAAAGGCGGTTGCGGTGAATGTCAGGCTTCCTGCCAATCAGCGTGCAAAACTTCTTGTACGGTTGCTAACCAAAAATGTGAGAAATAAGTTTATATTTTCACCGGGGCGGGGCAGATGTCCCGTCCTTTTATTATTTTATATTGGGGTATATTATGATTCATAAGTTCACTCAAAACGGTTTATATATTATTCTTGACGTTAACAGCGGAGCAGTTCATTTAGTTGACCCTTGTGTATATAATCTTATTGATTATATACATACTCCTATGCAGCCTGATTGCCCAACAGAAGCGCTTTCTAATTTAGCCAATGATTTTCCTGAATCCGATATTATCGATGCATATTATGAGCTTTATGAGCTTTACAATGCAGGATTGTTGTTTACTGAAGATAATTACAAAAGCTTTGCGGAAAAACTCGGTCCGGCACCAATAAAATCAATGTGTTTGAATATCGCACACGATTGTAATCTGCGCTGCGGATATTGTTTTGCTGCTCAGGGCGATTTTAAGCATGGGCGAAAATTAATGCCTTTCGAAGTTGGGAAAACTGCTATTGACTTTTTAATCAGCCACTCAGCTAATCGTGTTAATCTTGAAGTTGATTTTTTCGGCGGAGAACCGCTCATGAATTTTGATGTAGTTGTAAAAATAGTTAAATATGCCCGAAGTATTGAAAAAATTAATCATAAAATTTTCCGTTTTACAATTACTACAAACGGGTTGTTATTAAATGAAGATAAAATTGAATTTATTAATAAAGAAATGTCAAATGTAGTGCTTTCAATAGACGGAAGACCTGAAATTAATGATAGACTTCGTTACAAAACAGACGGAAATGGATGTTATAACAATATCGTGCCGAAGTATAAAGAGCTGGTATCAAAAAGAAACGGTAAAGAATATTATGTTAGGGGGACATACACAAAATATAACCTTGATTTTACCAATGATGTTTTGCACTTGTTAAACCTTGGTTTTGATCAAATATCAATTGAACCGGTTATTACTGATGATGATAAACCATATTCATTATCATCAGATAACTTAACTCGAATCTTTGATGAATATAACTTTCTTGCAAAAGAAATATTAAAGCGCAAAAAGAGGGGAGAGGGATTTAATTTTTTTCATTTCATGCTTGATCTCGATCAAGGCCCCTGTGCTATAAAAAGACTTAGAGGTTGCAGTTGCGGGAACGAATATGTTGCAGTTACACCTGAAGGTGATATTTATCCATGTCATCAATTTGTTGGAATGGATGAATGGAAAATGGGCAATGTCATAAATGATGAATTGGATCAAAAAATGAAATATTATTTCTCTTCTGCAAATATATATGCAAAAGAGAAATGTAATGATTGCTGGGCAAAGTTTTACTGCAGCGGCGGCTGCAATGCAAATAACTTTCAACATTCGGGAGATATTCTGAAGCCTGATGAATTGTCATGCGCAATTGAGAAAAAACGTCTTGAGTGTGCAATAATGATCAAAGCAGCCCTTGCCGATTAGCATTATTGCCATATTAAATAGAAAATTTTATATTTTATTATCGCCCTGTATAACTTTACTTAATGGATTAGCATCAACAGCTCCTTTTAACTGAGAATCAACAATATGTGTATATATTTCTGTCGTTGAAAGATTTTCATGTCCTAATATTTCTTTTATAAGAAGAATATCAACATCACCGTATTGATACATGAGCGTTGCAGCTGTATGGCGCAACTTATGGACGGAATAGCCTTGTCCGCTAAGTCCGGATCTGTCAAGAAATTTCAATACAATATTCTGAACCGTTCTTGGATTAATTCTTCTCATGTTTCTGCTGATAAAAAGAGCATCTTTATCTTTAACACCATCTACAGGCCGAACAGACATATACTTTTTGATAGCTTTTATACATGCGTCATTCAAATATACAATTCTTTCTTTGTTGCCTTTACCGGTAACTTTCATGGTATTATCTGTTCTTATATTTATGTAATTTAAGCTGACAAGTTCTGCGAGTCTCAAACCACAATTTAAAAACAATGTAATTATGCAATAATCTCTTTCTTTATATTTACCGTCAACACAGCCAAGTAAATCCAAGCTTTGTTCAAGCGTTAAATATTTAGGGAGTGATTTTTTTATTTTTGGGGAATCAAGTTCCTGAAGCGGATTATCCTCAATAATTTTCGTTTGTACGGAAAGATAACGGAAGAACCTTTTTATTGCAACAGCTTTTCTGGCACGTGTAACAGCTTCATTATCTCTTTCATTTCTACAATAAGATAAAAAGGAATATGCATCCATCAAAGTAACCGTCTTAATGATATCTATATCAACATTGGAAATATCCGTTTCATCAAAAGGAACATTATCATCAACTATTCCGCGGGATTTTAATAAAAATCTAAAAAACATTCTTATATCAGATGCATACTCAGTTACAGTTAAAGGTGATTTGTTTTTTACCACTTCAAGATATCGTATATAGTCTAAAACTAACGGCGGAAGTGTATCAAAATCTTCATATTTCATTAACACTAACCTCCATAAATTAATTCAAATCCCCTCAACTTCGTAAAACATTTCTTTTGCGAAGTTGGGTGTTATTTTTTATATAAATCTTTTGATCCCTCTCTTTTTGATACAAATACTAAATTTCCTGGCTAATAGGAATAATGCCGCCTATATCTAAAAGATCGCCTTCATAAAGATTTACTGGATCTATTTTATGTTCATCTAAAAATTTTAAAATTTCTTTGTAATCGGAATGCTTTTCAACATTTCCGCAAAATGCCAATTTGTTTTTATCAATAAGACCTGTGCAGCCTCCAATAAAGCCATAACTATATTCCTTTATTTTTACGGAGCCTTTACTTATTAAAAGTGTATCTAATCCTTTCAGCTCACAAGCGACGCTTATTCCCCTGTCATCTGTAATGATAGAATGTTCATCTATAGCACATATTGAGCATTTTGAATATCCTTGATTAACAGGTATTATTTTAAGATCATTATATTCAGCAATTTCCAATATCTCATGCGCAAGTAATTTCGGATTGCAAATTAAGTATTTTCCTAATCTTGCAGCATTAAATCTAACATCATTTGGATACGGCGATTTAATACAATTCTTAATATAATTAATATTAAATCCAAATTCTAAAAGTGTTTTGCTCAAGAACATTTGTTCTTTTGACATTAAAATATTATTATCTCCAAGATGATGAATTAATATATCGGAATGATTGCAAATACTTCTGTCAAGCAATATATTGGTTTCGCAATTCAATACACTTATTGATAATTTACTCATTGAAACATTTAGAAACTTGTATTCACCGGACATAATTACAAGCTTTACCGGAGCGGTCGGAAGATTCGGGTTATGAATTGCAATCATTTTTAATCCTATCTAATTTGAAGCTTCATTATATGCATCTCTAATGTTTTTTGCGCCATAAACATTAATCAACTGTTTTGTTGAATCAGTCAGCGATTTAATGTTGTGTTTTGGGATAATACAGCTTCTAAACCCAAGCCGTGCTGCTTCTTTAACTCTTTTTTCACAGTTGCTAACAGCACGAATTTCACCGCCAAGACCAATTTCTCCAAATGCAAGTACATCATCTCGCAGGGGCACATCTTTCAAACTTGATACCAAGGCAAGAGATACTGCTAAATCTGTTGCGGGTTCATCCAGTTTCATACCGCCGACAATATTTATATAAGTATCCATATTGCCAAAAAAATAGCCTGCTCTCTTTTCTAAAACTGCTATTATCATTGACATACGGTTATAGTCAAATCCGTTTGCCATTCTGCGAGGAGTTCCAAAACCCGTCGGTGTAACCAGTCCCTGCACCTCAGCAAGAATCGGTCTTGAGCCTTCCATTGCGCAAGCTACACATGTGCCTGAAGTGTTTTTTTGCTTCCCGGATATAAGCATTAATGATGGGTTTTCAACTTCTACAAGACCGCAGTCTTGCATCTCAAAAACACCTATTTCGTTTGTTGAACCATATCTGTTTTTAACAGCTCTAAGGATCCTGTATGATAAATGCCTTTCACCTTCTAAATATAAAACTGCATCAACAATATGTTCAAGGACCTTTGGCCCTGCAATATTTCCGTCTTTATTAACATGGCCAACGATTATTATGGGAACATTTGATCCTTTTGCGGTCATTAAAAATAAATTTGTTGACTCCCTGACTTGTGCAACGCTTCCTGCTGATGATGATAACTCAGAAATCATCATTGTTTGAATAGAATCAATGATCACTAGATCAATTTCACTTTTTCGAATATATTCAATAATTGCCGGTGAATCCGTCTCGCACATTAATAATAAATTGTGTGTGTTTACGCCGAGTCTTATTGCTCTTAATTTGAGTTGATGCGCTGATTCTTCCCCTGATACATATAATACTTTTAAATTTCTGCCTAAATATTCACAAATCTGAAGCAAAATAGTTGACTTTCCTATACCGGGATCACCGCTTAAAAGGACAAGCGAACCCTTAACTATACCTCCGCCCAATACTCTGTCCAATTCACGCATGCCCGTTTTATAACGCATATTATCATCTGACACAATTTCATCAATTGTTAGTACTGACGGCATACTGCCGCCCGAATAATTTCTTTGCGGCAACGATTTTACTAATTTTATTTCTTCATTCATGCAGTTCCATTCACCGCAGCCAGGGCAGCAACCATACCACTTTATACTCTCATAACCACATTGACTGCAAATAAACATAGATTTATTTTTTTGCGGCATAATATCTCCATTCCCCCCCTGCGAATTAAATATTTATTATGTAAAACAAACCGCGCATATCATTATGTTTTATTGTCAATGTAGTTCTTCCAATTAAATATTGTATTAATATGCCCCGATGTTTTTCTTCTGATCAGACAATCAATAATGTATCTAAATATTGATCCAAAATAAAAACCAATAGTGTTAAGTATAACATCATCGATATCACAATTACCGTTTTTCAGTATAAGTTGAGAAAATTCAATAACCGATGAAGCAATAATCGGAATTATAATAATATAATAAATATTAATTTTCGGCTTAATTATTTTGATATAAAATCCAGCCGGAGCAAAAAAAAGAAGATTTCCAAAAAAATCGAAAAAATTTTCAATAATTGAAAGCCCGTTATGATTTATATATCTGCGAATTGACATGAACGGAATAAAATTCGAATCTGATAAATCATATTCTGAAGTCCGTATAATGATAAAACAATAAAACAATAACAATGCATAATATACAAGAAATCCCCTGCTTGTTCTATTAAAAAACTTATCATATTCAATCTTAATTTTATCATTTTCTGATTTTAGTTGTAATATCATTTTTACAGTGCAAACAATCATTAAATTAATACAAACAAACCCAACTGAAAACGGCTTATCATAATAAAACATGTAAATCCAGCTATTTATTGCAATTCCGTTATTAAATTGTTTAATTTGAAGTATTGCTTGCATAATAAAAGTAACCCCAATAACAAGCGCCAAGTATAAATTCATAGCATCGGCAAGAATTATTAACCCATTTTTTAGTTTTAGCCCCGAAAGCGTAATAAGCAATGTTAAAAATGCAGTTAAGGTAATTTTTAAAATAATACTTTTTATTTCCAAATAGAAAGGAAACATACAAAGTAAAAATAAAAGAGCAAAAGCTGAGACAAATAATCTTTTTTTTACATCACAAAAACTCCTTCCGTTTTGGTTTCTATCCATTATTCATTCTCCTGTAGCTCAAATAATCCTGAAGTATCATAGTCGCTGCCACAGCGTCAATAATTGCTTTTCTTTTCTTTCCTCTCGTATTTGTCACATTAAGAGCATTAATAGCAGAAACAGTTGTTAATCTTTCATCCCAAAGATTGACTTTAATTCCCGAATATTTCTCAAGTTTACTGGCAAAATCAATACTTTTTGCTGCTCTAGGCCCTTCGCTTGAATCCATATTTTTTGGGAAGCCAACAACTAAACACTCAGCTTTTTTTTCATAGGCTAGTTTTGTAACTTTTTCAATGAGTTTCGTTGTGTTTTTTTCTTCTATTACACAAACCGGCGATGCAAGCAATTCAAGATGATCGCATACAGCGATTCCGGTTCTCGTATCACCGTAATCCACTGACATTATTATCATTCCCATGCATCAACCTTTCCAATGATATCCTTCAAAGATGATAATTTATTTTCTACCATATAATTATCAATGCCTTCTATGACTTTTAACGGTGTAAATGCATCTGTAAAATTCGATGTTCCTATTTGAACTGCTGCCGCTCCGGCAAGCATTATTTCAATAGCATCCTGCCAGGAGGAAATTCCGCCCATACCAATAATAGGAATTTTTACTTTTTGGAATACCTGCCATACCATTCTTACAGCTATCGGTAAAATAGCAGGGCCGGAAAGTCCGCCGGTATTATTTTTAAGCAGAGGTCTACGGCTATGAATATCAATTTTCATTCCGGTTATAGTGTTTATCATTGAAAGTGCATCCGCACCGGCGGATTCGGCAGATAATGCAATTTCAGTTATATCACTGACATTTGGGCTCAATTTTACAATTAAAGGTTTTTTACATACTTTACGAATCTGCTTTGTAATATTTTCAACTCCCGAACATGATGTGCCAAAAGACATTCCGCCTGCTTTAACATTAGGGCAAGAAATATTCAGCTCAACCATATCAATAGAAGAATCATTTAATCTTTCCGCGACCTTGCAATATTCATCAATAGTACTCCCGGCTATATTTGAAATTACAACAGTATTATGGCTTTTTAACCAGGGTAAATTATTTTCAATAAAGCTGTCAACTCCGGGGTTTTGAAGACCGACACTGTTTAGAATTCCGGATGCGGTTTCAACAATTCTGGGCGGAGCATTACCCGGCCTTTCGAACAGAGTTGTCCCTTTGCATGATATGCCGCCTAAAAGATCAAGCGGAAAAAGCTGGTTATATTCATAACCAAAACCATATGTGCCCGAAGCAGCTATTACCGGATTTTTAAAATTCACTTCAGCTATTTTTAAGTTTAAATCAGCCATTACCATATAACCTCTCTTGAACTGAAAACAGGTCCATCCTTGCAAACATGTTTATATGTCTCTTTATTATTATCCATTATTTTACAGGCACAAACTAAACATGCACCAACACCGCATCCCATATGCTCCTCGAGAGACACATAACACGGGATTTCAGCATTGTTGCAGATTTCACAAACTTTTTTTAACATAACTGAAGGCCCGCATGAATAAACAATATCATATTCAACTTGTTTCAGCCTTTCAATCAGCACATCAGTGGTATAACCTTTATGACAAATGCTCCCATCATCACTTGTAATCATTACACTTTTACATTCTTTTTTAAAGTCTTCCAATAATATTGAATTATCAGCACATTTAAACCCAAGAATTGCATCAGCATTACCATTGAAAGCCTTTGCTGTTTCAAGAAGAGGCGGTACACCAATACCGCCTCCAACAAATAAAGCATGTAAATCAGGATTATCAATATTAAATCCATTGCCGAGCGGACCCAAAATATCTAGTTTTTCCCCTTTTATGCGTTTTGAAAGCCATTCGGTTCCTTCACCTTTTATATCAAAAACAATTCGAATGGTTTTTGATATTTTGTTAATTTCACAAATTGATATTGGCCTTCTTAAGGTTTTGCCATCACATTTTATATGCAAAAACTGACCCGGTCTTGCTAATTCAACAATTTCAGGGCAGAATATTATAAAGTCAAAGCAGGATTTATTCAGTCTCTTAATATTTTTAATTTCAAAGCTGTTTTGAATATATGGCATCATATTCTCCTTTATATTTTTGTTATATCAATAAGCTCAATGTCTTCAAGAGAACGCTTTTTTGCCAAACAGCGCGCCAAAGCATTTGCTGTTTCAAGTGTTGTAAATGTTGGAATTTTTCTTTCAATCGCTCTTCGTCTGATAAGGATGTCTTCGTTATTTAATGTGTTTGATTTTTCAGATGTAGAGATTACATAAACAATTTTATTGCTGTTAATCAAATCAATAATATGCGGCGAGCCTTCATGCAGTTTATGAACTGAATTTGAAGCAACAAAATTCGAATTTAAAGTTTTTGCGGTGCCTGCAGTTGCATAAATATTAAAATCAAGTTGAGAAAATTTGTCGGCTACATTTACAGCATCTTGTTTATCTGCGTTACAAACCGTTATAAGAACTCCGCCTGAAAGCTTAATTCTCATACCGGATCCAAGCAATCCTTTTAAAAGGGCATCCTCAAAATTATCTGCAATACCTAATACTTCCCCCGTTGATTTCATCTCAAATCCCAACTGCGTATCTGTACCTTTTAATTTATCAAAACTGAAAACAGGTACTCTAACAGCAAAATACTTCTTATTTTGATAAAGTCCTGTTCCATATTTCATCTGTTTTAATTTTTCCCCCAGCATACAGCGAACTGCCAACTCAATAACAGGAACATCTGTTGCTTTGCATATAAAAGGGATATTATGGAATGAACCCGTTGAAACATCGCTAACATAAACCCTGTTATTATACAGCGACATTTGTATATTAATAATACCCTTTATACTAAATTCGCAAGCGATTTTTTTCGATATATCAACAATAATTTCAATTGTTTTGTTATTTAATGTAATAGGAGGACATACAGAAATAGAATCTCCGGAATGAATTCCGGAATGTTCAATATGCTCGGAAATTCCCGGAATTAAAATATCACTGCCGTCACATATGACATCAACTTCAATACCGGTTGCATTATGAAAGCATTCAGCTGAATAAGGGATCTTCATCTCGGATAGTTTTCCGCTAAGATATTTCTTACTTGCCAGCATATCAGCAACTTTTCCGTTTAATCCTAAAAGATTTACTGAAGTTGTTGCTTCCAGAGCTTTTGTCAGTTGGTTTGCTCTTTCGCCGGAAAACTGAGTGATAATCCCCCATGGTCTTTCAACAGTAATCAAATCATGAATATCATCAATATTAACAGGGTCTATATACAAACGGTCAGAAACACGATAATCAGTCGACACCGCATCCGGATTGTTATTTGTCATAATTGTTGTAAAGCCTAATAAACTTAAAGCTTGTAAACAATGCACATTGCAGTAATCAAGTTCGCTCCCATGCCCGACTGCTGTAGCGCCTGAACCGATTACAAGTATTTTTCTCTTATGTATTGCTGACAAATCAGAAAACATATGGGACTCATTTTCATCACCGAATGCAGAGTAATAATATGGCTTGACCGCATCAAATTCTGCAGCACATGTGTCAATCATTTTATAACTTGGATTTTGATCAATCAGCCTTTCATATCTGGAAATATATTTTATAGCTTCGTTTGAAAATCCAATTCTTCTTGCGTTGTTATAAATACTGTCATCAATATTATCGTATAATTCAGATTCAATTTCCGATATTTTTTTTAATTTCGCAAGAAACCAGTTGTCAATTTT
Organism: uncultured Eubacteriales bacterium; assembly: GCA_964402095.1. Lineage (GTDB taxonomy): Bacteria > Bacillota > Clostridia > Oscillospirales > Acutalibacteraceae > UBA1447. Next base: position 31,341 of record CAYOAW010000006.1, read on the forward strand.
TGTTATATTATATATTTCTTTAAATGATATTCCCCTTTTTATCGCTTCATATACAGAAAATATTCTTTGATCATCCGATCTCTCAATAATTTTTATTATTTCGTCATCGCTTTTATTTTTTAATTTTGGAACACTTGGAGTTTTTAAGCCAATATTTAATGATTTGATTGCTTTCATAAATGCAAGTTCAAAACTTGTGCCGATAGAAATCGTTTCACCGGTAGCTTGCATTGATTCTCCAAGTTTTCTGCTTGCAGTATTAAAATTATCAAAAGACCATTTTGGGAACTTGATTGCGCAATAATCTATTGCCGGTTCGTTGCAAGCAGTGGTCCGTCCGGTAATATCATTTATTATTTCAAACAAAAGATAGCCTAAAGCAATTTTGGCGCTGACTCTGGGTATAGGATATCCTGTTGCTTTTGATACAAGGGCAGATGAACGAGTAATTCTCGGTTCAACAGATATAACAACATATTCATTGCTATCAGGGTTAAGCGCAAATTCAATACTGCAGCTTCCTTGAATTCCAAAATTCGATACAATGTTCAGCGCAGATGCTCTCAGTTTCAAGCTTTCAGCATCAGTAAGAGTTTGTGCGGGTGTTACAATAATACTGTCTCCGGTATGAATACCAACCGGATCAACATTTTCCATATTTGAAACACAAACACAATTGCCTGCTGAATCACGAATTACTTCGTATTCAATTTCTTTCCATCCTAAAATGCATTTTTCAATATTAATCTGATGCAGTAAAGATGCTTTAATTAATTTTTCTGCAATCAATTTTACATCCTCTATTGCATAACAGATTTCAATAGTATCATCACCGAGTTCGAAAGCCGGCCGAATAGTCACCGGAAAGCCTGTTTTAAAAGCAAATTTTATTGCAGACTCAACACTGTCTGCAATAAAAGAATCAACAGAAGGTTCATTAAACTCTGCAAGTTTTTGTTTAAAAACGGATCTATCGCGGATACAATTAATTGTATCCGGGTTCACTGATAATAACGATATATTATTATCACCAATAAAACCGCTTTGATATAAATCAAGTGCAATATCCAGGCCTATATCTCCGCCGAAAGTCGGAAGAATGAATAAAGGCTTTTCTTTCTCGATGATTCTTTTTACAACATCAATATTTAAAGGTTCAATGTAGATAGCATCTGCAATAGTTTTATCTGTTATTAAAGAGGCAGGGTTTGAATTAACAACAATGACTCTGATGTTATCTTCTTTAAAAGCTTTACAGGCTTGAACTCCTGCATAATCGTATTCAGAAGCTTGGCCAATTATAACCGGCCCGGATCCTATAACGAGTACACTTTCATTTTTTTTGCTCATACTCCCCTGCCTCCTTCCATTAGTTTAATAAATTCATCATATATCCATGATGAATCCGAATAATTACCAATATCGCATGGGATAAATTGGACTGTAATAAAAGGGAAACGATTGTATAATAAGCCTTCAACGGAATTATCATTTACATTTGTCATCCAAACTTTGGCATCAGTCTCAGGCAGGCTGCCATCATCAACATCATAACCATGATTTTGATTGGTAATCATAACCTTTTTGGTCCCGCAAATTTTTACAGGTTGGTTTGACCCTCTATGCCCTTTTGGCATTTTTTTTATCTCTCCGCCAGAAGCGATTGCCATCATTTGATGCCCGACACCAATGCCGAGCGAAGGTATTTTATATTCATTTAATATTTTTATGTTATTAATTAATTTAAGGTCGTCATCCGGATCACCCGGCCCGTCAGGATAAATTATCCCGTCGGGATTTAAGCTTAATATTTCATCAGGTTCTGTCCGTGCAGGGACAACCGTTAAGTTGCAGCCTCGTTTTAAAAATGAAGGCAACATCGCCCTCGAAAAACCATAATCTAAAATCACAACATCATATTTTGGATACTCAGCTTTGTATTGAATAGTTTCCTTAATTGTTACAAACTCTATGGCTCTGTGAACGGAATATGATTTTATATTTATTAATAGGTTGTCGAAATTTTCAAGTGATTTTGTTATTGCGCCTTTAAAATATCCTTTATCCCTGAGTGTTCTTGTCAATCTTCGCGTGTCAATACCCCAAATGCCTACAATATCTCTGCTTTTCAGATATTCATCAAGTGTTAATCCTCCGTGTATATTCGATGGCGTATCACACCATTCTCTGGCAATATATCCGTTTGCTGTGATATTTGAAATTTTGCCTTCTTTTTCTATTCCTCTGTTGCCAACAAGAGGATAAGTTTGCGCTACAATTTGTCCATAGTAAGTAGGGTCGCTTAATAGCTCTTGATAGGAAGCGGTGCAAGTATTAAAAACTACTTCTCCAATAGTTTCTCCAATTTTTCCCATTGAAAAGCCTTTAAAAACTGTTCCATCCTCTAAAACAAGATACGCTATATTTGTTTTGGCAGTCAACAAAACAAATCCTCCTTATTTTAATGACAAATTAGGTAAAAACGAATTAAATTCCATCTTCATTCGAATGGCTTCTTCACGTGCAGCAAAAGCATATTCGCTCTCATTATAACTCGACTTTTTATAGGCGCACAAAATACCTCTGGAAGAATTCACAATTGCGCCAAGACCCCTGCTGTCAAAAGCAGAAGCAATGTCTTCTGCTTTGCCGCCCTGTGCTCCATAGCCCGGGACAAGGAAGAAAGTCTTAGGCATTTGATTTCTCAGTTCCTTGATTTGTTGTGGATAAGTAGCTCCGACAACCGCTCCAACACCGGAATATCCATATTTCCCAGGCAATTTCTCTCCCCAATTCTCACACATTTCACCTAAAAGACCATATAAAGCTTTTCCGTCTATTAATTTATCCTGGATTTCACCTGATGAAGGATTTGAAGTTTTACATAATACAAATATTCCTTTATCATTTTTATTGCAAATTTCAAGAAGAGGTTCAATACCGTCACTGCCTAAATACCCGTTAACAGTTAAAGCATCAGCTCCAAACGGTTCCACAATTTCGCCATTAATAGATATGCTGCCAAGATGAGCAGAGGCGTATGCATTCATAGTGGTGCCAATATCATTGCGTTTACCATCAGTTATAACAAATAAGCCCCTCTTCTTTGCATATGATATTGTCTCAACTAATGATTTAACCCCTTGCCAACCAAAAAGTTCATAATATGCGCATTGAGGCTTTACAGCCGGGACTATATCATATAGTGCATCAATCAATCCTTTATTAAAAATAAGTATTGCAGATGCAGCTGCTTCCAATGTGTTGCCATACTTTTCATAACATTCTTTCTTGATAAATGAAGGTATATAATCCAATGTAGGATCTAACCCAACAACTGTTGGATTACCGGTATTGACAATTTTTTCTATTAAGCGGTCAAGCGACATATTATAACTCCTTTTTAATCTTTGTAAACTATTTCTCCACGGCAAATAGTATATTTAACCCTGCCGCAAAGATCCATCCCTTTAAAAGGTGTATTAATTGATTTTCCGTGCAATTTATACGGATCAACAGTCCAATGTTCTGCGGCATCAAAAACAACTATATCGGCAGGTGCTCCGACTTTTATATTTCCTGCTTCTATTCCAAGAATATTAGCGGGGACTGTGCTCATCATATCAATCAATTTATATAGGCTTATATATCCTTTATTAACAAGATATGTAATACCTGCTGCAAGTGAAGTTTCCAAACCGATTACTCCGTTTGGCGCATCATAAAATCCGCTTTTTTCTTCCCTCGTGTGGGGGGCGTGATCAGTTGCGACAGAGTCTATCGTCCCATCAATTATTGCTTGAATTATCTCAAGCCTGTCTTGTTCAGTTCTTAAAGGAGGATTCATTCTATAATCGGCATCTTTATTCATGAGGTATTCTTCATTAAATACAAAGTAGTGAGGGCAAGTTTCTGCAGTAACCTTGACGCCTTTGCTTTTTGCATATTTGATAAATTCAATCGAAGACGCAGTACTTACATGGCAAATATGGATCCGGGCGTTTGCAGATTTTGCTAATGTAATTTCTCTAATAACACCAATGCTCTCGGATAAAGTTGGATTTCCTTTTACTCCGAGCGTTTCGGAAACTATTCCTTCGTTAACAATCCCTCCGCAAATCAAATCTTTATCTTCACAATGCGCTAATATATTCATGTTCATTCCTGCAGTTTTTTTCATTGTTTCCAACATAAGCTTTGATGTCGATACAGGTTCCCCGTCGTCGGATAATGCAACAGCGCCCGCATTTTTCAAACTAACAAAATCTGTTAATTCTTTACCAGCCAAAGCCTTTGTTATAGCACCGACAGGATATACTCTTACTTTGGATTTTTCTGATTTGTCTTTTATGTATTTAATGATTTCTTCACAATCAGCTGCAGGGTTTGTATTTGGCATTGCAGCCAATGATGTTATTCCTCCTGCTGCAGCACATTCTCCTACTGTGATAATATCGTCTTTGTATGTAAATCCCGGATCTCTCATATGAACATGCATATCAACTAATCCTGGCGCCGCAACCATTCCTGCGGCATCAATAACAATATCCGCATCATTTGAAACTTTATCACCAATATATGAAATTATCCCATTATCAATACAAATATCTCCAAATTGTTCAAAAGCTCCTCCGGGATTAATAATTTTTGCGTTTTCAATCAGTATTTTATTCATAAAAAAGCCCTTCTGATTTTTGTGAATAACGATAATAAGTTTTTAATCGCCCGGAATCAGCCTGTTAAGTATATCATCAAAGAAGTTCGTTGTTTCACTCGTTGCGGTTGTTGTTGTTTCGGTTTGTGAGACATTTGAATTTGTTACTTGTGTTGTCTCGCCTGCCTGCGGTGTGCAATATGTACATACACCGGGTATATCATCAATTTTAAACCATCCCATTTTTGTTGAATAACAATTTTCCCCCGCAATTTTCCCGGTAATTGTGCAATATCTCTTTTCAACAGTTAAACCGCTCTTGGGGAATTTTTTAATTTTTAGGCCCTTATGTATCCGGTCAAACACTTCAATAAAGACTTTTCCGGCAGGATTCGGGTATTGGTCAATATCCTTCGGTTTATCATATCCATACCATACTGATGCAACATAGTATGGCGTTCCACCGCAAATCCATCTATCCTTTTCGTCTGTTGTTGTTCCTGTTTTTGCCATGATTTGAAATTTTCTTACATTCGTCCCTTTTCCAAAATCTGTAGTTTTTACAGTTTGCAACAATTCACACATAATGTCCGATGTATCCGGTGAAATTATTTGTTCAGATGTTTTATCAGGCTCTAATATCACATCGCCTTTTCTGTCAGTAACTTTATAATAGCAATAAGGTTTATAGTATTTCCCACCATTGCCAAATGAAGCGTATGCCGCCGCCATTTCAAGTGTTGTTATGCCTTTTGTTAATGCGCCAACTGCCATTGGAGCAGCAGCAATATCTTTAACCGGGTCAAGTGTAGAGATATGATATTTATTTTTTAAAAAATCAAATGATTTTGAAGTTGTAACAGTATCCACAACAACTCTTGCTGCAACAGTATTCAGGGATTCCTGGATAGCATATTGTACTGTTACCTTGTTGCCTGATCCATGAGTACCATTAACATTTTGCGGCCATAATCTTAACCCTTGATACGGAAAACCGTAATCAAGAACAAGGGAAGACCAAGTTAATTTGTTGGTTTCGATTGCAGGTGAATATACAGATAAAGGCTTAATCGATGAGCCGGGTTGGCGAGGCGAATCAGCTGCTCTGTTCAAGCAGCGGTTTGTTAATTTCTTACCCGCTTTGCCTATTATACCGACGATTCTCCCTTCATAATCCATGACTGTCATTGCAGACTGAACTGCAGGATTATTTTCCGTATCTTTCTGATTAGGAAAAGTAATTCTGTTATAATAAACGTCTTCCAGTGCTTTCTGAACATTCATATCTACAGCGGCGTAAATTTTTAAACCGCCGCCATAGATCTTATTGTTAGCCATCTGAATTGTATAACCTTTTTTTGTTTTTAAATCACTTATAACACTATCTATAACATAATCAATATAGAAGCCATGAATTTCTGTTTCCTCTTTTTCAGAGTTGTCTTCTGTTCCTTTTTTAATATAGCCAGGGCTGTTTGTAAAAATCAGTTTGTAATTAACTGCTTCATCATATTCCGACTTGGAAATTTTTCCCTGCTCCAGCATTTTACTTAGACATTCTTCTTGCCTTATTTTGTTTTTGTCCGGATTAAAAAGAGGGTTATAAGCAGTCGGTGCTTTTGTTATTGCTGCGATTGTAGCACATTCCGCAAGATTAAGATCATTAACATTTTTGCCAAAGTAGGTTTCAGCAGCTGTTTGAACACCATAACAACCATTTCCTAATGCGACTGTATTCAAATATGCTTGCAGGATTACATTTTTCGAATAATGCTTTTCAAGATTTAATGCTGTTACTATTTCCTTAAATTTCCTTACAACAGTAACATCATTTTCTCCGGTAATATTTTTAATAAGTTGCTGAGTAATGGTTGATCCGCCCTGATTAAAATTATATTTTGTAATTACACCTAAAAATCTGTACCAATCAACACCATGATGTTCTTCAAAACGTTTATCTTCAAGTGCGATAAATGCTTCCGGTAAATATTTACTCATTTTATCTAAATTTACCCATACACGGTTTTCTTCTCCGTGAAGTCTCGCGATTTCAACCTCTTTGCCCTTACTATCCAGCGCATAAATAATTGATGTTTGATTTTGATCCAATTCAGCCTCGTCCAAGTCAATTACAGCTTCTTTGTTTGTAAAAGAAACAATGTAATGAGATACATAACCAATTACAATAAAAAAAGTCAAAGCAACCGTCATAAGCAAGGCAAACAAAACAGTAAACAAATCCCCCGAAAAGCGTTTTATCTTAATTTTTCTTTTCTTTTTATATTTTTGAGGCAGATTTGTTTTATATTCAGTATTTATTTTTTTCCGCATCTGTGCAAATCCTCCTTTATTTCATAATATTATATCACATTTCATATAAAATGTTTAGCAAATTTTTAAATTCTTGAGGGATCAATGAATTAAATAAATAATTCTATAAATAAGTCAAGACCACCCCAAAATGGGGTGGCTTGCACAAGCCCTATAAGGGCCGAAA
>CAYOAW010000007.1:0-7978 GCA_964402095.1 uncultured Eubacteriales bacterium
TTGGTGGAGATGGCGGTAATCGAAACCGCGTCCGAAAGCCCATTCCCATGATTTTCTACGAGTGTAGCCTGTTATTTAAGATTCCCCTCAACGCACGCCGCCAGGCTGGCTTGCTTTTACGGTAGTCCCGTTATTCATGACGGGTTACGCGACTCTGCCCCGTGCACGTTCACCGCTAATCGACGCTCTTATCCGGGCCGCGGTGTTCCCGGTAAGAACGGCTGCTTAATTAAGCAGCTTGTAAAGTTGTATTATTGTCGTTTAAAATTAAACTGCGGCTATTATAGCGGGTCCGCACCGCTACTCGCTTACCATGGTTCAAAACCCCCGTCGAAATCCTTTCATCCCCTTATTTAGTGATCAGTGGTTAGTGGCTAGTGACTGAATTATCTTTCCTTCATCGAACGTTCAATGTGCCTTGCCGCATCCCTGCTTGCGGCAACCTCACGTTTATCATAAAGTTTTTTACCTTTGCAAAGGCCGATCTTTACTTTCACTTTGCCTTTGTAAAAGTAAACGGAAAGCGGGATAAGCGCCAGCCCCTGCTGTTTCACCTCGCCTTTCAGCCGTACAATCTCCCTTTTGTGCATGAGCAGCCTGCGCACACGCAGAGGATCCCGGTTGAAAATATTGCCGTGTTCATAGGGGCTGATATGCATTCCGTTAAGAAACAGCTCTCCGTTTTCAATAACGCACCAGGAATCCTTTAGGTTCAGTTTGCCTTGCCTGATTGATTTAACCTCTGTTCCGAAAAGCTCGATTCCCGCTTCCATATCCTCAAGAACAAAATAATCGTGATAGGCTTTTTTGTTTTGCGCAACTGTTTTTTGACTGTTTTTCTCGTCCAAAGCCTGTCACTTTCCTTTCAAGGATCGCATATATATTATATCATATACCGTATCATTGTCAAACTCAGCCGTTGTGTTCATTTATCTCGGTCTGCCTTTATGCAAAGGTTTATGCTCTGTAACTTTTTTATCCGTATGTCTTACAAGAGATTTTCGGGTTTTTGAAACCGCGTTTTCCGCTGCTTTCCGCTCCGGTTTTTTCGTGGTTTGTGCCGCCGGCTTTCTTTCACGGTTAATTTTCGGTTTGGAAATCAGCTTGTTATGCGGCTTTTTAACCGGCGCTTTAGGCTGATGCAGTTCAGGGTTCGCTCTGAACAAAATGATACTCCCGCCGATCACCTGAACCACTTCTGCACCTGTCGCCTCGGCGATTTTTTGAGCCAGTTCTTTCGGCGGTTCCTGCGTAACTTCAAGCAGCACCTTCAGTTTTATCAATTCTCTTGCCGTCAACGCATCGTCGGTTTGTTTCAGAAGCGCATCGGATATACCGCTTTTACCGACCTGAAAAACCGGTTCTATTGAATTTGCCTGCGCCCTTAAACGGGCCCGTTCCTTGCTTTCCATTGTGCTCCTCCTATCCTTTCCGCCAGCGCTTTAAGCGCCGCGCCTCTATGGCTTATTTCGTCTTTTTCTTCGCTTGCCAGTTCAGCCATTGTCCGCTGCTCAGCGGAATTCGCGTTTACAGCCAAAGGTAAAAACACAGGATCATAGCCGAATCCGCCGCTGCCTCTGCTTTCATTTCCGATTATTCCCCCGCATTCGCCCCGGGCAGTAATTTCGCGTCCGTCAGGGTAAACACAGCAGGCGGCGCAGACAAATCGGGCTGTGCGTTTAACGGAAGGTATGTTCATCATTTCAAACAGCAGTTTTTCAATATTAAGGGCATCGTTCCCGTGCTCCCCGGCATACCGGGCGGAATAAACACCGGGCGCTCCCCCAAGCGCGTCAACCTCAAGCCCGGAGTCGTCAGCAATACAGGGCAATCCGCTTTCGGCGCAGCCGCTCCTTGCTTTTAAAAGCGCATTTTCCTCAAAGGTAACACCGGTTTCCTCAACATCAGACAAAGAAATTCCCAATTCCTCCGCAAGCCTTACTCTTATTCCCAAAGGCGATAAAATGCGCTGCAGCTCATCGCGTTTTTTCATATTTTGAGTGGCAATCAGGAAATCGGTGTCATTCATCATCCGGCACCTCTTCGGTATCGGCAGCTTCGACATCAAAAAGTCCTTCAGCGAAGGCGGAAGGGTCAAAGGGCTGCAGATCATCCAATTTTTCGCCCAGGCCGACGAATTTTACCGGCACATGCAAATCATTTTTAATCGCCAAAACAACGCCGCCCCTGGCAGTGCCGTCAAGCTTGGTTAAGACTATGCCCGTTATCTCCGCAATATTTTGGAACTCCCTGGCCTGGTTTACCGCGTTTTGCCCCGTAGTGGCGTCAAGCACCAGTAAAACCTCGCGGTCACTGTAAGGCAGCTCCCTGTCAATAATCCTGTATATTTTTGAAAGCTCGTCCATAAGATTTTTCTTGTTATGAAGTCTGCCCGCAGTATCAATAATGATAATATCGGCATTGCGGGCTTTGCCGGCGGAAATGGTGTCAAAAACCACCGCAGCAGGGTCAGCGCCCTCCTTGTGCTTGACTATTTCCACACCTGCGCGCTCAGTCCAAATCTCAAGCTGTTCTATCGCGGCGGCTCTGAAAGTATCCGCCGCGCCGACAATAACTTTTTTGCCCTCTCTTTTATACAAGGCGGCCATTTTGCCGATAGTAGTTGTCTTTCCGACTCCGTTAACACCGATAACAAGGATTATCGAAGGCATTGTTACCAAATTCATTTCCTGCTCGCCCTCAAGCAATCCGGCAACAATCTCCTTAATGGCATTGCGGACATCCTCGGTACGGCGGAGATTGTTTTTACGCACTTTTTCACGCAGTTCTTCCGTTATTTTTGACGCGGTGACAACACCGACATCGCCGGTAACGAGAACTTCCTCAAGCTCATCATAGAAATTGTCGTCTATTTCGGTTCTGCCGCGCAAAACGGAATCGATGGCTCCTGCCATGCTGTCCCGCGTTTTTTTTAATCCCTTGTTAATTTTGCTGAAAAGTCCCATCAATTTGCCCTCGTATTCAATTTCAGTGAGCCGCTCACGGATTCATTTTTATGAATGATTTTTAAAGACCGAGGCGTTTTGAAATTTCCTGATAAGCTTCTTCCACACTGCCAAGATCGCGGCGGAAACGGTCTTTGTCAAGTTTTTCGTGCGTTGTCATATCCCAGAAGCGGCAGGTATCGGGTGAAATCTCATCAGCAAGAATGATTTTGCCCTTATATCTTCCGAATTCGAGCTTAAAGTCGATCAGTTCAATATTCTTCCCGGCAAAATATTCGCACATGATTTCATTTATTTTTAAAGCCATATTGCGAATTGTATCAATTTCTTCCTGTGTCGCAAAACCGCATGCAAGGGCATGCGAGTCATTGATCATCGGGTCACCCAAAGCATCATCTTTATAACTGAACTCAAGAACAGGGCATAAAAGCTGCATGCCTTCCTCAAGCCCAAGGCGTTTGGCCATGCTGCCGGCCGCTTTGTTGCGGATGATAACTTCAAGCGGAACAATCTGAACCTTGCGGACGGCAGTTTCCCTGTCGCTGAGCTCCTCAATAAAATGGGTAGGTATCCCCTTTGCTTCCATCATTTTGCACATAAAATTCGACATCTTGTTGTTAATAACGCCTTTGCCGTAAATGGTGCCTTTTTTCAGCCCGTTAAACGCTGTGGCATCATCCTTGTAGTCCACGATAAGAATATCTTCGTCATCGGTCGCAAAAACCTTTTTAGCTTTGCCTTCATAAAGCTGCTCTAATTTTTTCATTATAATACCTCCGTTTTTTATTAAGCGGTTTCGCATCCTCGCGGACACGAAACCGTTAAACGCTTTTTTGAATTTTACTTTGAGAATGCTTTTTTAATTCTTTGCAGAGCCTCTGCCGTTCTCTCTGCGCTGCCGAATGCTGTCAGACGGAAAAATCCTTCGCCTGCCGGGCCAAATCCCGAACCGGGGGTTCCGACTACCTGCACTTTATTCAGCAGCATGTCAAAAAATTCCCATGAAGCCATTTCGAAAGGAACTTTAAGCCAAATATACGGTGAATTGACCCCTCCCCAAGTTTCAAAGCCCGAGGCTTTGAGCGACGCGGTAATCGTTGCGGCATTTTTAAGGTAATAGTTTATTGTATCTTGAACCTGCGGACGGCCTTCATCGGAATAAACCGCCTCCGCCGCCCTTTGGGTCACATAAGAAACACCGTTAAATTTTGTTGCCTGGCGGCGGGCCCAAAGTTTGTTCAGGCTGACACCGTCAACTTTCAGCTCCTTCGGAATCACGGTATAAGCACACCTGATTCCGGTAAAACCGGCCGTTTTCGAGAAACTTCTGAATTCAATCGCGCATGTTTTAGCGCCATCCAATTCATAAATACTGTGCGGCAAATCTTCGGTAATATAAGCTTCATAAGCAGAGTCGTAAAAAATAATACTGCCCTGTTCGTTCGCGAAATCCACCCATTTTTGAAGTTCACGTTTTGATATGCCCATGCCGGTCGGGTTGTTCGGGAAGCATAGATAAATAAGGTCCGCATGTTCACGGGGCAAAGACGGCAGGAAGTTGTTTTCGGCCTCGCACGGCAAATAAACAATGTTGCTCCAGCATCCGTTGTCCAGGAGTTCGCCTGCCCGGCCGCCCATAACATTTGTGTCAATGTAAACCGGATAGACAGGGTCGCAAACAGCTACAATATTGTCTCTTCCGAAAATATCCCCTATGTTTCCGGTATCGCTTTTTGCGCCGTCACTGACGAATATTTCATCAATGTCAAGGTTTACGCCTCTGCGCGCAAAATCAAACTCATTGATTTTCTCCAGTAAAAAATTATAGCCGTACTCCGGGGGATAACCGCGAAAGCTTTTTTCATCCGCCATTTCGTCAACCGCTTTATGCATAGCATCAATAACAGCCGCCGGCAAAGGCCTTGTCGCATCCCCGATACCGAGACTGATAATATCAGCATAAGGATTTGCCGTTTTATATGCTCTGACTTTCTGTCCGATTGTTGAAAACAGATAACTGCTTTGCATTTTTAAAAAGTTTTCATTGATAATCATGTGAACCTCCGGTATATATAATGTAATAATATTATTAATAAATTAAATCTCGATTTCTCCCGTGCAAACAGTCTCCGCCGGTCCGGTCATAAATATATCGCCGCTCTTTGAATCCCAGCGGATAGTCAATATTCCGCCCTTCAGGATTACACTGATGTCTTCATCCTTTTTGCAATATCCGTTCAGTATTGCAGCAGCAGTTGAAGCGCAGGCGCCGGTTCCGCAAGCCAGTGTCTCCCCCGCGCCGCGTTCCCAAACCCGCATTTTGAAGGTTTTGCCGTCAAGAAGCTGTATAAATTCGGTGTTTATTCTGTCCGGGAACAGAGGATGGTTTTCAAATAAAGGCCCGATCCGTTCAATCTCAATACCGTCCGCATCGTCAACGAATAATATGCAGTGCGGATTACCCATGGAAACACAGGTGACCGCATATTCTTTCCCGGCAACATTAATCGGTTTGTTAATCACGGTTTCAGCGATAATGTTGACCGGAATTTTCGAGGGCTCGGTAATCGGCGCGCCCATATTGACCGCCGCACTTTTCACTTTTCCGTTTTCAACAAACATTTTGATGGTTTTAATGCCGCTCAGCGTTTCAAGGGAAATTTCCCGTTTTTCCGTCATCCTGTTGTCATACACATATTTCGCGACACAGCGGGTAGCATTCCCGCACATTTTCGCCTGCGACCCGTCGGAATTGTAAATATCCATTTTAAAATCAGCAATATTCGACGGCTCGATTAGAACAAGGCCGTCGGAGCCGATACCAAAATGCCTGTCGCTGACCTTTACTGCTGTTTCGGTCGGATTCGGCACAGTTTCCTCAAAACAATTGACATATATATAGTCGTTTCCGGCCCCGTGCATCTTTGTGAATTTCATTTTATCCTCCAGATATCAATTTACCTCTGCCGGCAAAGTCATTGTTCTTCTTTAACATTCTTAATAATATCGTTCACCGTTGCTTTAAGCGATTGATCACGATCGATTTCGCTTTTAATTTCGCGCAGGGCATAAATAACCGTTGAATGATCCCTGCCGCCGAATTCCTTGCCGATCGATTCTTTCGAAAGCCCGGTGATTTCACTGACGACATACATCGATATCTGGCGCATTTTCGAGGTCGGCGCGTCGCGCTTTTTCGAGCGTATATCCGAAGGATTCGCCCCGAATGTCCGTGCAACCTCCTGAACAATTTTTTCGATGGTTACCGGTACGGGCCTGCTGTCGCTCAAAATATCTTTAATGGCGTTTTGCGCAGTGGTTATATTTTTCGGAGCGCCGTGTATAGCGACAAACGCCTGCATCTTTTTAACCGCGCCCTCGAGCTGGCGAATATTGCTCTTTAACCTTTCGGCTATATATTGGATAACCTCATCCGGCAGCTCAAAACCCAGATATTCGGCTTTGCGCTGAATGATTGCCATTCGTGTTTCAAGATCGGGAGGCTGAATGTCGGCCAGCAGTCCCCACTCAAAACGGGTGCGCAGCCTTTCTTCCAGCGTGGCAATCTCTTTCGGAGGGCGGTCGGACGAAAGCACAATTTGGTGCTTCATTTGTGTCAAAGCATTGAAGGTATGGAAAAACTCTTCTTCCGTTGAAGGCCTGCCGGCTATAAACTGCACATCGTCAACAATCAGCAGATCAAGGTTCCGGTATTTGTTATGGAAATCAGCCATATTTTTCTGGGCAAGATGCTGTACAATTTCATTGGTAAAATCTTCACCGTGCGTAAAAACATATTTGATTCCGGGGTTGTTTTTTGTAATCTCATGGCAAATGGCGTTTAACAGATGCGTTTTGCCGAGCCCCGAGCTGCCGTAAATAAACAACGGATTGTAAGACTGCCCGGGATTTTCCGCCACCGATAAAGCGGCGGCATGCGCGAATTTATTAAAAGAGCCTACAACAAATGTCCCGAAGGTATATTCCTCATATCTCTCCGGTATATCCTTCTGCTTGGTTTTAGCCGTTTGAGATGATTTGGGATCGATTATTTCAACCTCTACCTTAAAACCGAGCACTTTCTCAAAAGCTCGGCATATCACATCGTAAAATTTCTGTTCCACGACTTTTCTTTTGAACTCGCCCAAAGATAATATTACCTTGCTGGTGTCAAAACTGACAAATTCAAGATCATCTATCCAGACATTGAATATCGCTTCGGATAAAGTTGCGCGCAATTCCTCCCGAACCATTTCCCATAGCTCAACAAAGGACTCCATATGTTTATGCTCCTAACTGAACGGATATTTCGGATTGTGCCGATTGTTTAATGAAGTATAACATATCTGTTCTTTCATTTCAACAACCACAGGCTAAAAAAATGGTTGACATAAATAAGGGCTATGTTATATAATGTTGCTTTGCAAGGCTCGTATTAACGCAATATGCAATTATCACTTATAAGTGAGGCATTTGTATATACAGATGTGAACGGAGGTTAGAAAGATGTTAAGAACTTATCAGCCCAAAAAGCGCCATAGAAAAATGGAGCATGGTTTCCGTAAAAGAATGGCTGACAGAAACGGCCGCAAGGTTCTCGCCCGCCGCAGAGCAAAAGGCAGAAAAATGCTTTCCTATTGATAAGCCGCGCTGCCGGATTTTCAATACCAAAAACGGACGGATTGGTTGCTTTGCCGGATATGATAACGCTCAAGCAAAACAGCGACTATCGCCGCGCCTACGGGCGGGGCAGAGCGCTAACAAACCCTGCGTTGGTAACTTATGTATTGAAAAACCGCGCGGGAGTTTGCCGTATAGGTATAACAACCGGAAAAAAACTTGGCTGTGCTGTTGAGCGCAACCGGTGCCGCAGAATTATCAGAGAGGCTTACCGTGCGGTCGCGCCGCTGTGCAGCGGGGGATGGGACATTGTCTTTGTTGCCAGGCATAAAACCAAGTTTTTAAAAAGCACGCAAATTGAACCTGTCATACGGGAACAGCTCAAAGCCGCA
>CAYOAW010000007.1:8078-12199 GCA_964402095.1 uncultured Eubacteriales bacterium
TGTTGATTGGATAATGAACGGTTTATTATACGGGACTGGTATGAGATGAAAAAATTTCTTCTTGCCGGGATCAGGTTTTACAGAAAATGGATTTCCCCGCATCTGCCTGATATGTGCAGGTATTATCCGACTTGTTCCCAGTATGCCTATGAGGCAATTGAAGTTCACGGTGCGTTAAAGGGATTTTTTTTAGCCCTGCTTCGCCTGTTGCGCTGCAATATTCTTTTTCCGGGCGGTTACGATCCCGTACCGCCAAAAAAAAGATGATTATTGACACGGAGGACGCATAATGAACGCGATTTACGATATTTTAGGTGTGCCTTTCGGCTTTGTGTTAAGGCTTATTTTTAACACAGTCGGAAATTACGGCATTGCGTTGGTTTTATTTACTTTATTCGCGCGTTTGCTTATGCTGCCGACTTCGATTTCACAGCAAAAAGGCACTTCAAAAACGCAGCGGCTTCAACCGAAAATTCGGAAAATTCAGGAAAAATACAAGGGCGACAATAAAAAAATTCAAGAGGAAACACAAGCGCTTTACCAAAGAGAAGGCCATAACCCCATGAACGCCGGCTGTCTGCCTCTTCTCATTCAAATGCCCATCATCTTCGGGCTGATAGCGGTTATTTATAAACCGCTCACATACGCGCTTCAGATTGACAGTGAACACATAGCAGCGCTGACCTCTGCGGTTAAAGTCCTTTTAAAGGACTCGCCCGATCTTTTAAAGAACACCAGAACCATTGAGTTGACCATTATCGAGCATATCCGTGATCTAAAAAGCACTGCGGGCAGTGTTTATTCAAAAATATCGGAATTCCATTTTACTTTTTTAGGTTTGCCGCTCGGGCAGACTCCGGACAAAGGCCATTTCGATAAACTTTGGGCAGTGCCGATACTTTCAGGATTATCCTCCTTCGCCTCCAGTATTTTTACCTTTTTCAAGCAAAAGCAGACAAACCCTGAAATGTCAAAAAATCCCGCAATGGGCTGCATGACTTTCGGCATGCCTTTGTTTTCGACTTACTTCACCTTTATGTTCCCGGTAGGTATCGGCATATACTGGATAGCCTCCAATGTTTTTGCTTTCATCCAAACAGTAATACTCAGTTATACACACAGCCCTAAGAAGATGATTGCCAAACTCATGATTGAAGAAACCGTTCAGAGGCGTTCCAATGAGGAGAATCTCAAGCTGGTCGCTTCAAGAAAAGAAAAACAGTCATAATTATGAAATTTAGGTGGTGATACTTTGTTAAAAGAAGCAATCTGTACGGCAGCCTCCATAGAAGAGGCCCAGATAGCGGCAATTGCGCAGCTTAACGCTCCGGAAAATGCAAGTGTTACGATAGAAGTTATGGAAATACCGGTCAAGAAAACTCTCGGTATTTTCGGCGGCTCGCTGGCAAAGGTCAGGGCATATTATGATGAACCGGATTATCAGCAGGCCGAAAGTTACATTAGAAAAATTTTAAAAGGCATGGGCATTGAAAAAGTTGACATCGACGTAAAAGAATTCGATGAAGATATCCATATCCAGCTTGACTGCGGTGACGATTACGGCATGGTAATCGGGCGCAGAGGCGAAACGCTCGATGCGATTCAGTACCTTACCCGTTTGGTTTTAAGCCGTGAAAATGACAGCTATAAACGGGTTTTGATTAATGTCGGCAATTACAGGGAAAGAAGAGAAAGCACCCTTCGTGAAACAGCCCGCAAAAATGCGGATAAAGTCAAAAAATACGGCGGGAAAGTATGCCTTGACCCGATGAATCCTTATGAGCGCAGAATAGTGCATACAACCATCCAGGAAATAGAAGGCGTCGAATCCCATTCCGTCGGCACAGACAGCGAGCGCAAGGTTGTCATTTCCCTGGCCGACGGCTTTAAACCTACCGGCGGCGCAGGCAGCCGTCCGCAGAGAGACGGTTTTTCAAACAGCAGAAATACCGGCAATTCAAAACCGCATGACTTCCGGCGGAACGAAAACAAACCTGCGGGCGGAAATTCACATGCCAGAACACCTCATTCAGACGCTGCAGGCGCTACGCTATACGGAAAAATCGAGCCAAAAAACAAAAACTGATTTTTACAGGGGCAGCCTTACGACTGCCCCCGATTAATTTTCGGCCGTTTTACATTATATAGACGGCTTCCTTTATTTACACAAAAATTTCAGCAGCTTAACTTGCTTGCGGAACAGGTGATTTAATGAGCAACGAATTTGATTCGGAAAATAAAAACGGTAAAGACGAAACCTCTGCCGGGTACTTGCCCGACATTCATGATATTGATGTTGTCCCTCTCGATGAAAGCGAGGAACACTTGTCGGCCGATGATATTGTCGGCAGCACGGAGCAGGACGAGAAAAGCGCCGCTCCCCAATTTGAGGATATCAGCAGCTACAGCACTCCTCCGGAGGAAACGGCTGCCGGAGCTGAAACTTCTTTTAAAAACAAGTTTGTCGCATTCTGGAAAAACAACAATAAGCGGAACTTGAAAAGGTTTTTCATTATTCTGGCTGCTCTGATTGTTGCGCTGGCAGCCGCTGTATTAATTTATATGTACCATATGGTCAGGGATGTTAATACAGACCCCGGAATTGATTTTAAGAACCAGGATGAAACCATTGTCGAAGACAACAGAGATTTTGAAGCGATGCATGATGTTACCGATGCGAATTCGCTTGATGAACTTATTTACGCCTGGGCTACAAACGGCGGCGAAAAGATGGAAAACAAGAACGTTGTCAATGTTATGCTTTTCGGTGTTGACAGCACGGACGGAACCTCCAGCGATGCCAGGTCCGACACAATGATGCTTGTTTCGCTCAACAAAGAAACTAAAAAAATAACCCTTGTTTCCTTCATGAGAGACAGCTACACTTATATGAATATCAACGGTGATGACCGGTATTCCAAAATCAATGCCTCTTTCAATTGGGGCGGTCCGGCAACGGTTGTGAAAACCGTTGAAGACGATTATAAAATAGTAATTGACAAATATGTCTGTGTCGATTTTGCTTCCTTCCCGAAAATAATCGATTCCCTCGGGGGCGTTACAGTCGATGTGCAGGATTATGAGGCCCGGTATATCCGGCGCACCTCTCATTTTAAGAATTTCCCGTCCGGTGACGATGTTACTTTAAAGGGAGACGAAGCGCTTATTTTCAGCCGGATACGCCACAGCGATTCAAACGGTGATATCAGCCGAACACGCAGACAAAGGCAAGTTATTATGGCGATGATAGACAGCGCAAAAACAGCTACCAACGGCCAGATTAATTTAGCGCTTAACAATGTGTTCCCCAACTTAAGGACCAGTTTCACAAAAGCCCAGATTCTAAGGCTGGCAACACAGGCGCTGACACAAAGATGGATGGATTATGACATTGAGCAGATTTTAACGCCGTCCGAGGCAACCTGCAAAAGCGCCACGGTTAACGGTCAGTTTGTGTGGGTTGTGGATTATCCGCTTGAAGCCAGAACAATTCAGCTCGCTCTTTACGGCGAATCAAATGTTGTTTTGGAAGAAAACCGGGACAGCGCGCTTGATATGGTAACACCGAAAACCAACTATTCCTCAACCTCAAGCAGTTCATCATCCGGGCAAGAAAATACAACTTCCGGTACCGGCAGCACAGAAACCGGCAGCACGGCGGAAGAGTCTAATACAGGAGAAAGTTCAACCGGCGAGTATTCTACCAGCGCCGGCACAACCGGCGAATCTTATCCCGGTAACGGCGCAACGGACATTTATACGGAAACAACCGCCAACACAGCGGAAACTTCGCCGGCAACAGCGGCAGGCGCTACTACAGCGCATTGGTGGGGATAACTGATTAACATAAGAAGGCAGCCGGGATTCATCATCCCGGCTGCCTTCTTTTATCGGCTGTTTTATTTCGGCAAAATACAATCCGTGCTGAAATTGTTCAAGCCAAGCGAATGCAGTCTTTTCAGTGTTTCTAGATCATTCACATTCCGGCATAAAAGCCTGACCTCGTCTTTTAAAAGCTGTTTAATCTTTGCATCTGTATTGGTCCTGCAATCGGCATTGAAATCCGCGCCGAAGCCCTTGTTTTCTTTTAGCCATTCCATATTTTTTTTCGTAAGTTTACC
>CAYOAW010000007.1:12299-36243 GCA_964402095.1 uncultured Eubacteriales bacterium
CCGTTATCCACCGTATAATTCAGCAGTTCAAAATAAGTTTGGTTCGCTATTTTCCCCGTACCGTCCGTCATTCTGTCAACAGTTTTATCATGCATTACTACCCAAACGCCGTCAAGCGTTTCACAGGCGTCTATCTCGACATTTTCGAAGCCTTCTCTGCCTGCCTTTTCAACCGCAAAATAGGTGTCCTCCGGCGCCAAGGCTGACAGTCCCCTGTCGGCTATCAGAACAACAGATGTATTGTAAATATCAATTCCCGCCGCGGACAGTTTCCAGGTCTCTTTCGGCTGAATTTTTCGGTTGTGCATCCGGCACACACCGGTGCATGCTGCCGTTACCGCAACCGCAACCGCAACCGCTGCAATCAAAATATTTTTTTTCCTATTCAAAAATGCGTCCTCCGTATAGTTGTTTATTTTTTTCTGCGCAGGGTAATAACTGTCTGCCCGTCATTCAGAAGAGAAGCCGAAATTTGTTTAATGCCCGGTGATTTCAGTTCTTCTCTAACCATATTTTTCAGTGCCTGCCCGCGGTTGCACCCGTGAATGACAACTATTTCATTAATCTCGGCGCTGCAGTTTTCAATAACGGTTTCAAGGCGGAATTTTGCCTGTTCGGCCCTCATGCCGTGAATATCGATAATCAGCCTTTTTCCATCCCTTACAGTATTCAAAGCTATCCGCCTTCCTGCCGCATCACGCGGTACTATTGCCAATATTATAATTTATCCCGGCGGAAAAGTAAAACATTTCACTGGCACTTATATAAAATTCGAAATATTTTTTTAATTCCGCCGGGAAGTTGCATATAAATCAAACAAAGTATATCCTATAAACAGGATTGCGGAAGCAATTTATACCGTGAACAGCGTTTTTTTGTGATATTTGTAAATTTTTCTTTACAAAACATGTATAATATGCTATACTTCCCATTGTTCATACCTGTTTCTCGGGATCCGGAGTAAGCCTTAAAAGGCATTCACCTGCCTCTTTCTGGGATTCAGGCAAATATAATAGAGGTGAAAAAAATGACAAATGAAGAAAAAACTGCCATCATGCAGGAATATGCCCTGCACGAAGGCGACACAGGTTCCCCGGAGGTTCAAATTGCTGTGCTTACCAAGCGCATCAACGACCTCACCGAGCATCTCAAGGTTCACTCCAAGGATCATCACTCACGCCGCGGACTTCTTAAGATGGTCGGCCACAGGAGAAACCTCCTGGCTTATCTTCAAACCAGTGATGTCGAGCGCTACCGCTCCATTATCGCAAAACTCGGTATACGCAAGTAATTCGCTTATAGAGCAGGCAGGATTACCCTGCCTGCTCTATTGCAAGTTAACGGGTTCCCGCTCCGGATATCCCGGATAATTTTAATCCACCAGGTGAGGAAACGGTTTTAGCAGTGAATCGGCAGCTTGACGCTTTCTTTTGTTTCAAACTGCGGATTTATTGCTAAGTCCGCCCGGCCTGTGGAAATATATCAACCAATTTCCATTGGTAGAAAATGAGGTAAAAATGTTCGAAGAATTCAGAACCTTTGAGACCATGATCGGCGGACGCCGGTTTGTGGCGGAGGTCGGTAAAATGGCGCAGCTGGCGGGCGGTTCCTGCCTTGTCCGTTACGGCGAGACAGAGGTGCTTTGCACCGCAACAATGTCTCCGAAGCCTCGTGAAGGCGTGGACTTCTTCCCGCTTTCCGTTGACTTTGAGGAAAAGTTGTATTCCGTCGGCAAGATCCCCGGCTCTTTCCAGCGCAGGGAAGGCAGAGCAAGTGAAAAAGCCACTCTTGCTTCCCGTGTTATTGACCGCCCCATCCGGCCGCTTTTCCCGAAAGATATGCGCAACGATGTCAGCGTAGTTGCAACGGTTATGTCCGTTGACCCCGACTGTTCGCCTGAAATTGCGGCAATGCTCGGCGTTTCCATCGCTATTTCCATTTCCGAAATCCCCTGGAAGGGCCCTGTTGCCGGTGTTTCCGTCGGGCTCATCGATGGTGATTTCATCATCAACCCCAATGCCGAACAGCGCGAGCTTTCCGAAATGGCCGTAACGGTCGCTTCCACGGCAGACCTTGTCGCCATGATTGAAGCCGGCGCCAACGAAGTCAGCAACGACACAATGTTTAACGGCATTATGTTCGGACACGAAGAAAACAAAAAACTTGTCGATTTTATCGCCGGTATCCGAACAGCTGTCGGCAAAGAAAAAATTGATTTCCCGTCAAACGATCCTGATCCGGAAATGTATGAAGCCATTAAAGCGTTTTCCATTGCCGATATCCGCCTTGCGCTTGATACGGACGATAAACGCATCCGCGACGAACGCCTTAAGCCCATATATGAAGCCGTGCATGCGGAATTTGACGAAAAATACCCCGGCCTTGAGTTTAAAATGGAAGAATGCCTTTATAAAATCCAGAAATATGTTGTGCGCCGCTGGCTGCTTGACGACGGCAAACGTGTCGATGGCCGCGGGATTGACGAAATAAGGCCGTTGAATGCCGAAATAGACTTGCTTTCAAGAGTACACGGTTCAGGCATGTTCACCAGAGGCCAGACACAGGTGCTGACTGTAACAACCCTGGGCCCGATGAGCGGAGCACAAAAACTCGACGGAATTGATGAGGAAGACAGCAAGCGCTATATGCACCACTACAACTTCCCTTCCTATTCAGTCGGTGAGACTAAACCGAGCAGAGGCCCCGGCCGCCGCGAGATAGGCCATGGCGCTCTTGCCGAAAGAGCCCTTTTGCCTGTTATTCCCAGTATAGAGGACTTTCCTTACTGCCTGCGTCTCGTCTCCGAGGTTCTTTCCTCCAACGGTTCAACCTCACAGGGCGCTATCTGCGGTTCCACCCTTTCGCTTATGGCGGCAGGCGTACCGATTAAAGCGCCGGTAGCCGGCATATCCTGCGGGCTTGTGACCGAAGGCGACCGTTTTATGACTATGGTTGACATTCAGGGGCTTGAAGACTTCTTCGGCGATATGGACTTTAAAGTTGCAGGTACTCATAAAGGTATCACAGCCATTCAAATGGACCTTAAAATCGACGGGCTTACCCCCGCCATCATCAAAGAAGCGCTTGACAAAACTTTTAAGGCAAGGCTTTACATCCTTGATGAAATCATGCTGAAAACGATACCCGAACCGCGCAAGGAGCTTTCCAAATACGCGCCCAAAATGCTCACTGTTAAAATCCCGGTTGATAAAATCAGCGAGGTTATCGGCAAGCAGGGCAAAGTCATTCAAAAGATTTGCGCAGAATGCAACTGCAAAATCGATGTGGAAGAGGATGGCACCATCTTTATTTCATCCCTTGATATCGAGGACGCCGAACGCGCTCTGCTGATGATCAATACCATTGCGATGGATCCCGAAGTCGGCTCGATTTACAAAGGCATCGTTACCAGAATTATGGATTTCGGCGCTTTTGTGGAAATCGCTCCGGGCAAAGAGGGTCTTGTGCACATCAGCCATCTTGATATTAAGCGCACCGAAAAGGTTGACGATGTTGTCCATATCGGCGATGAGGTCATCGTCAAAGTCCGTGAAATCGACGAGCAGGGAAGACTGAACCTTTCCCGCAGGGACGCGCTGATCGAAGTCGAAGGGCTTGTCCCGGAAAACACCGTTTCCGACGCTCCCCGCCGTCCCGCCCCGCCCCGCAGAGACTTTGGCGGCAGACCGCCCCAAAGACGATAATAGAGCATAAACTAACGCAAGAGGCTGTCTCGTTTGAGGCAGCCTCTTTGATTTAGGAAAAAATGGAGAATTGTGGCATCTTCACGGTAAGAAGCTGAGAAAAGCTCCCGCCCCTATTGTTGTGAACACCCCCCGGGCGTTCATGTTGGTCCTATAAACACCTCCCATAATTATTGGTTATTCTTTAGTTAGAGGAACTGTCGTGAAGCGACAAAAGAGTTAATCGAATCTTACTGACCGCATTGACTACAGATCATCTGTAACCTATGTTTTGGGGGTTCGGATAAAAGTGAGCAACGAAGTGTTGACGGAATGAGTAATCCCATGTGGGCAGAGGACTTGCTCTTGCCGATAAACAATTAATTTGGTTTCTTACAGTCTTTATCGCCTTTAATATATTGTATACTTATATTAAATTGTTGGGTATAATCAATAAATTTATTTATAAAAACGTAAAATTTTATTTGAAATTTCACAAATAAACATTGACACCCCCCTGTTTGTGTGCTAATATAATATTATATAAGTTAATAATATTTAAAAATTTCATCTCGAAGGGCTGGTGATTAAAACTGTGATCGTAATGTTGATAGCAAAGATGTAGTGTTAGCTATTCATGCAAAATTTTTCTTAGACTATGTGGTCCAAACTATTAATTTAGCTTTTTCGGTCAGCTTAAAATTTGGAGGAATATTAATGAAATTAACTCGAGCTTTTTGGACAGTTTTAGTTGTACTGATCACAGCGTTCTATTTAGCAGCAGGAACTAATGCAAGTATTGCTTTCGATAATCAGATTATTGTATCAAAACTTTCCCCATCCTTGAATAAGTATCTATCTGAAACAAATTCTGAACAAACAACATATGACGTTTATCTATGGTTTAAAGATATTGATAATAGCATGGTTGAAACTCAAGTATCACAAAAATGCAATCAAACTTTTGATGCCATTGAAAGTCAGGAAAGTAAAATTGATAAACTCGATGCAAGTGTTTTCTCTTATGGTGATGAAGATTATCAAAAGAGTGTCGCTGATTATCTGGAAAAAACAAAAGTTCAACGTCAATTAGTTCAAAAATCTGTTGAGGAATATATTAATTCCAGACGAGAAACTTATAGGGAATTGTATAATGACTATAATACATCCATCGTTCAACAACTTCATATTTCTATTCAAGATATTTTGTTTTTCAGTCAATACAGCCCGATGATAATAGCAAAACTATCTGCCGAACAAATAACAAAACTTTCAAGTGAGAGTATTATTGAAAATATTGGCTTCCGCCCAAATATTGAACCCAAACCCTGTATTGCATATGCTTTATCATCAATTGATGCAAATTACGTACGATATACCCTTGGTTTTGATGGTTATGGGGTGAAAATTGGTATTTATGATGCAGGGAGAGTTGGTACTCATAGTGAATTAACAAATACAAATATTACTAGATTAGATATGTCTAATACGGTTAGTACGCATTCAACTAATGTTGCACGAATTGTTGCTGGTAGTATCGGCCCGGCTCCATATGCAACTGTTTATTCAAACTCCGGTCCTATATATGAAGAGCAAATTGAAAACATTATTTCTAATAATGTATCAGTTATAAATATGAGTTTGGATTTTGGTAGAAGTAATGGGGATTATTATACCGACTTTGAACAATGGATAGACCATATCGCTTATCAGCACTCTATAACAATGGTAATTTCTGCTGGCAACAGTGGCTCATCTGCAATTGTAGCTTCGCCTGGACTTGCGTATAACGTAATAACAGTTGGAGCAATGGATACCAAGGAAACAACAACGAAAACAGACGATTATGTTGCTTGCTTAGACGGAACTAACACGCCATATACAAGTGCGGGTAATGGAGGTCAAGCCGGATGTTCAAAACCGGATTTTTATGCCCCAACTGTAGTTCCAATTGGTGGTGGCACAAGTTATGCCGCGCCAATGGTCACCGGTGTAATTGCACAAATGTTAGAATTCAAGCCCACCTTAGCAACAAAACCGGCACTTGTTAAAGCTGTGTTAACTGCGAGCTGCACAAAAAAATTCATTGAATCTATGTATAGTGGGTTAACAGCAATTGAAGGATCTGGAGTGATAAATGCAAAGAAAGCTATTTGGATATTAGATATGAATAGATATTCAACAGGGTCGATATCGACTTCTGAGATATCAACGACATTTTCTGTCGTATCAAGTGATGCAACAATTACTACTGCCGTTGCTTGGATTCGAAACAATACTGCGACAGGTTCGCATGGAAACGGTACTTCGCAAAGTGCCACACCGTTAAATTTGAACCTTAAGTTAGTAAAACCAAATGGCTCAACTGCGGGGTACTCCAATATTACAACCAGTTCAGTGGAAATGGTTCATTTTGATGTATCGGTTTATGGGACATATACTATTAAGGTTGCGCGAGTTGACTCCGGTACGAATTCTGCAGTATATGCGTTGGCGTGGCGTTAAGTAGTAACTTAAATATTTTAAAATGAGAGGAGGTAATCAAAATGAAATTTGTACGTAAAATAAGTATTATATCATTACTGGTTGGTTGCTTAGTATTTTTATTTGCTTGTCAATCCTCTCAAAATTCTGGCACATTAACTGAAAACACCACATTTAGCTCTGATACAGCAGCCTTTAGTTCTGATATTACATCGATTCCTACATCCAGCACCACAAGTAAAATTATTAGTTCTACCATTGTCACATCTCTTCTGCCTTCCGAGGAATCGACCACTGGTCAACTTCCGTATATAAGTTCTACTATTGTTACATCGCTTCAACCTTCCGAGGAATCGACCACCGGTAAACATCCGTATTACAGTGTAAATAAATACGGTATCCAACTGTCTGTTAAGTTTGATAAATCGGTGTTTCAACATGGCGAAAACCTGTCTGTAACGGCAATTGTAAAGAATAATGAGAATTCGGCAATTCAATACACTTTACCGAGTAGTACAGAAAATATGCATAATGAAATAATAGTTAAAATAACTGATTCGTCAAGCGGTATGGAATTCATAGACGCTGATACTTTTGGCAGAGTTCAGACGGCCGATCTTAAAACTGTCACCTTAAAATCAGGTGAAAGTTTTTCGGAAGTCATTACATTTGTATCGGGTTATCGGATAGGAGGCAGCTGGAAAATTTTAAAGGATGCTGACATAAAATATTTTGAAGCAGGCGAATATACCGGTTCAGCACAGTTCAGGTGGAATAGAGAAGACGGTGATAGCACAGTTCTGGAATATTTGAAATTAAATTTTAGGATAATAATCCAATAGCTCAGTACTAAGAGCAATTCAAAATCGCATCAAGGCTTGTTATGCTCACCTTTATTCAATATACCGTATTTGTAAGCATTTGTAACGCACTTGGGTCATTCAATTATTTGAAGACGGAGGCTGTCTCATTTGAGGCAGCCTCTTTGATTTTGCACAGCAAAAACCAAAGCAAGGTATTTCAAAAACCGGCTGGTGGACAGGATATCGATCCCGCTGAAAAACAACCCTTATAATTTCAGCTTTTACCTTGAATTTATTAAAACAATGCAGTACAATATTGCTATACTGCAAACAGAGGGTGCTTAATAATTTGATTAAAAACATCGTATTTGACATGGGCGGAGTCCTTATAGATTTCAATCCCGAAGCCTCGCTAAAAAAAGTCTTTCCCGATGAGCATGACAGAAATCTTATTTATAACGAATTCTTCTCCGGTGAGGACTGGCCGAAACTCGACAGAGGAACAATAACGGTTGAGCAGGCGCTTAACCGCGCTTTTATAAAACTTCCTGAACGGCTGCATATTCCGGTTCGCCGCCTGATGGAAAACTGGGCGGATGAGATGCCGCCTAAAGAAGAAATGCGCCCTCTGGTGCGGGAACTGAAAGAAAAAGGGTACGGTATTTATCTGCTTTCCAACGCGCCGCTTAATTTCCCGCTGTACCGCCACAAAATCCCCGGCATAGAACATTTTGACGGGGAAATTGTCTCCTCCGACTGGCTCTGCTTAAAACCTGAACGCAGGATTTATGAGATTTTATTCGAGCAGTTTTCATTGGAGCCGGAAGAATGTTTTTTTGTTGACGACCTCCGGGTTAATATTGAAGGAGCCGCCGCCGCGGGCATGTCAGGCCACTGTTTCGACCATGGAGATGTAAATATTCTGCGCGAAGCGCTCAAGCGGGAAGACATTTTATAATAATAGCCGAACAATTGTTGAACGATTGCTAAACAATACTCAACGATTGCTAAACAACTGCTCACCGATTGCCGCATCGGCTGCCCGCCAACCCATATCCGCCGAGGTAATTATGTCCTGTTTTTCCAAAGTTCTCAGCGATACCCCGGAGTATCAAAGCATCTCAATATCGTTAAAGAGACACCGGCTGCCAATGGGTGTGCTGGGGCTTTCCTATATCCACAAGGCGCATTTAATCGCCTCTATGCACGACGATTTCGGGCGTAAGGCTCTTGTTGTTACGCCCGACGAAGCTCATGCAACAAGGCTGGTAAGCGATCTGAAGGATATGGGGCAAAACGCTTTGCTTTACCCCGCGAAGGATTTTTCTTTCCGCACCACGGAGGGGCAATCAAGGGAATATGAACATATCCGCCTGGGTGTACTCGGCAATATGCTTGAGGGCAGCTACGATGTTGTTGTATGCTCGATTGAGGCGGCGCTTCAGCTGACAATCCCTCCCGCAGAACTCGAAGCCAACAGCATTGAACTGAAAACAGGAGACAATTATAAACCCAAAAAACTTGTTGCCGCTTTGTTGCAAGCGGGTTACACAAGAAGCCCCCAGGTAGACGGGCAGGGACAATTCGCGCTCAGAGGCGGGATTTTGGATTTCTTCCCGCCATCCGCATCACTCCCGTTCCGCATTGAATTCTGGGGTGACACAATTGACTCCGTCTCATCCTTTGACACCGAAACACAGAGAAGCACGGACCCCGTTGAAAAAGCCAAAATAACACCGGCAAACGAAATACTGTGCGGCGAGAACGACACTTTTTCCCAACTGATCGAAGCACATCTTCAGACACTCAAGGGCAAAAACGCGGCAAAAGCAAAAGCTTCTTTGACCGCGGATATTGACCGACTGCGCTCGAGCGTCCGCCTCGCGTCTTTTGACCGTTATCTGCCGCTCATTTACCCCAGAAGCGCCAGTATTTTTGATTACGCTGCCGATACACTGCTGTTTATCAGTGAAAGTTTCGCCGTTAAAGAACGCGCCGAAGCTTGTGAAAAGCTGTTGCATGAGGAAATGAAAGACTTGTTTGACGAAGGCGTTTTAAGCAAAGGCCTTGATTCTTTCGCCCTCACCTGGCCGCAGATTCTACGGATTTATGAACAGCGGAATACAATTTATTTGGACAACCTGCCCAGGGGCAGTTTTGACACACCGGTTAACGAGCTGATAACCGTAAACGCGCGGCAGCTGTCGCTCTGGAGCGGCTCACTGACGCTTTTGCTTGACGATATACGGCCTTTGGCGGAAAAGAAAGACCATATCAGCGTGATTATGGCGGGCAGTGAAAAATCCGCACGCACACTTGACAGCGACTTGCGAAGCGAAGGCATCCCGAGCGTTTTTTATACCGAACCGCCGGATGAATTTAAAAAGGGTGTCGTTTCCGTCCTTCCCGGGGGGCTTTCCTCGGGTATGGAATATCCGTCCGCAAGGTTTACCTTGATAACATACGGCAGCCGGTCCGCGTCGCCGCAAACTGCCGTACAGCGGCGTAAAAAGGAAAAGCCGGCAAACTTCTTCAGCAGCCTTGAGGAGCTGCACAGAGGCGACTACATTGTTCACGCCATCCACGGTATCGGGCTGTATGAAGGGATAACGACACTTGAAGCCGGCGGTACCGTAAAAGACTATATTAAAATTAAATATGACAAGGGCGACATCCTGTATGTGCCCGTTACACAGCTTGACCAGGTCTCAAAATACATCGGACCGCGGAGCGAGGACAAGCTTGTCAAGCTCAATAAGTTAGGCGGCAAGGAATGGCAAAAAACCCGCTCACGCGTACGCGCGGCCGTCAAGGATATGGCAAAGGAACTCATTGCTCTTTATTCAAAGCGCAAGGCTATTCAAGGTTTCGCCTTTTCACCCGATATTGATATGCAGAATGATTTTGAGCTTCGCTTTGAATATCAGGAAACCGATGACCAGCTCCGCTGTATCGACGAAATGAAACATGATATGGAAAAGCCTTACCCGATGGACAGGCTGCTTTGCGGGGATGTCGGATTCGGCAAAACCGAAGTCGCCCTGCGCGGAGCATTCAAATGCATTGCCGACGGGAAGCAGTGCGCAATACTGGTACCCACAACTATCTTAGCCTTGCAGCATTACCAGACCATTAAAAAAAGGTTCGAAGGATTTCCGGTTGAAGCGCATATGCTATCGCGTTTTTGCACCCCTTCCCAGACCAAAAAAACGATAACCGAGCTGAAACGCGGCAGTGCGGATATTATTGTGGGCACACACAGGCTCATCTCCAAAGATGTCCAGTTCCATGACCTGGGTTTAATTATTATCGACGAAGAACAGCGTTTCGGCGTTGCTCAAAAGGAAAAGCTGAAAGAGCTTTTCCCTGCCGTTGATGTTTTAACCCTGACCGCTACGCCCATCCCGCGCACGCTGAATATGGCTATGTCCGGCATCAGGGATATGTCGGTGCTTGAGGAAGCCCCGCAGGACAGACATCCGGTGCAAACCTATGTCATTGAACATAATATGGAGGTACTGGCGCAGGCAATGACAACGGAGCTCCGCCGCGGCGGGCAGGTTTATTATTTGCACAACAGGGTCGAAACCATCGAGAAAACAGCCGCCCGGATAAAAGAATTTTTGCCCGATGCCAGGATCAGCATCGCGCACGGAAAGATGGACGAGGACGAGCTGAGCGACACCTGGCGCGGGCTTTTGGAGGGTGAAATTGACATTCTCGTCTGTACGACAATTATTGAAACCGGTGTCGATGTTCCGAATGTCAACACCCTGATTATAGAAGATGCCGAGCGCATGGGGCTCGCACAGCTGCACCAGATAAGGGGCCGTGTCGGCCGCTCCTCCCGCCGTGCAAGCGCTTACCTCACCTTTGTAAAAGACAAACAGCTTTCGGAAATAGCCACTCGCCGTTTAAGCGCTATACGCGAATTCACCGAGTTCGGCTCCGGCTTTAAAATTGCCATGCGTGACTTGGAGCTGCGGGGCGCGGGCAATATTCTCGGCGCGCAGCAGCACGGCCACATGGAAGCAGTTGGCTATGATATGTATCTGAACCTTCTGGCGCAGGCGGTCAGCGAAGAACGCGGCGAAACGCCCGCCGTACCCGAAAAAGAATGCCTGATTGACCTGCAGATAGACGCCTATATCCCGGAGGATTATATCGAAAGTGTACCCCAAAAGCTCGCGATGTACAGGCGTATTGCGGACATACGGGCAAAAGAGGATGCCATGGATGTTCTCGATGAACTGACCGACCGGTTCGGCGAGCCGCCCGCGTGCGTTCAGGGCCTTGTTACGGTTGCTTTGCTGAGAAGCTCGGCGACCGCGAACGGAATATATGAAATCGGACACAGCGGCGATAAGTTGTTCCTTTATATTGACGATTTGGATATGAATAAAGTTACCCGTCTGGGGCAAAGAATGCGCGGCAGGGTAAAAATCAGCGCGGGAGGAAAGCCGCATATTTCGGTTAAACTCCTTGAAGGCGATGAGCAGCTCGAGCTGCTGACCAGAATCTTTAATATATTAAACAGCGGCGGCGCCTCGTAAAATATTTGCCGCCGCGCGATTATATCGGCTTGTAAGGATGTGGATATATGAACCCGACCGAACTGATGTTTTTCTTTGATACCGAGGACTTCACCTCAAGCCGCAGCGCGGACGCTATCGCGGACCTGGCGGGCATCATGACGGACGAGGGTGTGACCGGCCATTTTGCCATTGTCGGCCTGCTCGCCAAACAGCTTGAAAATTGGGGCAGAACTGATGTTATTGAAGCGCTGAAGCCGCATATCATCGGCACGCATACCTACGGGCACAGCCTGCACCCGGACATCTGCGAGCAGACGGATGATGAAGATTTCGGCAAGTCCTATTCAACCGTTGCCGGCTATGAGGACGAAGCGATATCGCTTATAAAACATATGACCGGAACAGACAATATTATGTTCGCCTGTCCGCCCGGCAACTCAAAAAGTTATGCCGCGATGTATTATTATGCCGACAGGGGTATCCCCTTTTACTGCGACACGGTTGTTCATAACAGGCGCAACAGCCCGCTGGCATACTGCAACGCGGAACATATTGCTTACACACGTTCTTTTGAGGGCATGTTCCTGCGCCGTCCGAAGCTTACGAACACGGAACTGCTGGATGAGTATTCGCAAAATGACCGTGTCATTGTCTACACCCACCCGAATATGTCTGTAAAAACCGAATTTTGGGACACACTGAATTATTACAGAGGCAATCTGCGCGAGTTTGGCGACTGGATTGAGGCCCCCGACCGCACCGAAGCGGAAACGGCGGAATTTTATGCCGATATCCGTTCGTTCGTACAAGCCGTGAAGGCCGACGAGCGTTTCACTATTACAAACCTGAACGAAATCCTTTCAAAAAGAAAACAGCCCCCCGTCATCTCGCGCGCCATGCTGCCCGATATCCGGAAAAAGCTGCTTGAATCTTTCGCGCCGCTCGAAGAGCCTTGCCTGTCGATAGCGGATGTGTTCCTTGCCGCTGTCGCGTTCCTGAACGGAGCAGAGGAGTATCTCCCCGGCAAAGCATACGGATTTTTGTCAGCACCACAGGGCGTAACTAAAACAGTAACGGTAACCGCAACCGATCTTACTGCCGCTGCGCAATTGATTGATACGGACACCTTCCTCCCGGCCGAAATCCAAGTTGGCAATACGATGATTGGACCTGCCGATTTCCTGTTCGCCGCGCTCGACGCGCTGGTCTGCCCGGAGGAAACCATCACCGTACATCCGAAACCGCAGCTCAACAATATTGCGCACCTGCCGGAGCTTGAAAAATTCTCGCTTTCGGGAACATGGGTGCACACAGCCGGGTTCCGTGACAATCACCTGTCGGAGCGGCTGCGGCTGCAGTGTTGGACGCTGAAAAATGCCTGACAATGGTTGTCAGAACCGTTATTTCATAAAACGGCAACACTTAAAGCGTATGATAATTCAAAAAATTCTGCGGCCTCAAACGATTTAACCGTTTTGAGGTCGTTTACAATTTATATGCCTCTCCATCCTTGAGCAGCCTAATATTGAATGGCAAGCCAAGACCGCGAAGACCCGCGGGATTTTCGCTGTGTATCGGTATTATCGCCTGTTTCGGCGCCACCACGCTACATACATCGATGATGGCCTGCCTGGCAGCATGGCCGCTGGTGTGCAGCGTCTCGACATTTTGAAAGCCGTTCATCAACGCTTCCAGCTTGCTGCCCGGCTGTTTCAAGTAGCCGTCCCACATAGAGTAAACCACAAGGCACTCCGGATTATGCGCCTGTTTGTATTTCTTCATGATAGACGAAAACCAAGTGTTTGCCCGCACCGGCATACAAAAACCGAACTTTTCGATTTTTTCATCGAGGTTATTTCCGTATATGGTCATTTTATCGAAAGCGTAAAGCGGCGTATGCGGCTCTCCGTATTTTTTTGCCACTTTGAGAACCTCGTGCTGATACGAATCGCATAAAAAGTATTTGCCCCTCGGGGTTGCGCTGTTGAACGCCGCAAGACGGTCGATGTTGGTGGAGGAGCAAATTAAAAACACATATTTATACTTTTTAAGCCAAACTGCCGCCTTCCTCTGCAGCTCATGTTCCGTCACCGGTGTGCTATTGTTCCGCGACAGCATGGTGCCTTCGGTAATCAGCACATCCACATTCTGCGCGTAATGCCCCAGCATGGGAACCGTACCTTTTCCGCAAAAGCCGTGGGTGCGGAAGTCGCCGGTATGCAGGACTTTTTTGCCGCCGGACTCAATTAAAAACATATACGCGTCATAGGCGCTGTGGTCTGTCCTCAGCGGCGTGACGGTGATATCCCCTATTGTAATTTTGTCAAGCGCGTTAAATGTATTGATTGCTTCAATCGCCGTTTGAGCCGCACTTTTCAGGCGTTTTTGCAGCACAAGATATATTTCTTTGGAAGCTTCGCCCATATAAAGCGGAATGCCGGGCAAGATGCGGGGCAACATACCGATATGGTCACCATGGTAATGGGTAAAGAAGACCGCGTCGCAGTTTTTCACACCATGTGTCACACCTTCCACCGAAAGTGTTTCCACTGCGGCCTTCCCGTTTTCATCCGGCAGTTCGGAACCCATGTCGATAAATATGCGGGTGCTGTCTGTGCGTATTTCCGTCACGCAGCCGCCGATTTGCTGAGTGCCCCTGTGGATAATAATTTTCATAAGTCTTCCTTTGCATTTTGGAGGATATCGTCTTCAAATTGATCTTCCGCGCAATCGATTTGCTGAATTTCCCTGTTGTATTTATCCCATGCGGACCTGACAAGATACCTGAGGTTGAGCATCAAATCATCAAAACTTTTTAAAACCAGCGCTTTATCCGCGAATTCATCGGGGACTTCGATTCCCCCCACAAACACAACCGTTTCCGCGATTTCTTCTGGTTCGCCGTAAAAGTCATAAAACGAACCGAGTTCCTCATTGCCGAAATACTCCGTGCTTATGATGATTAAAAAAGCCGGTATGGCTATTAAATCTATCACGCAGTCCGCCAATGTCAGGGAGCCGCCGATTTTATTAAGTTCTTTTTTCAGCTGTTCGGCCTCATCATCAAAAAGTCCGAGTTCGATTACTGTTTTATTTATCATAGTGCCACCCGTTTTCTCGTTTTTTAATTTAAACAACCTTTAAACTGCGTTATCATCGGTCAATGAACTTTACCGTTTCGTCCACCCATTCAAGAATTCCTTTTGAAGTGCCTTTGTAAATCACTGCGAAGGATTTCACATTATCGGCAGTTCCGATCAGAACTTTTTGGATTTTTGGGTCTTTCGTGAACTTTTCAGGAAGATTATCGTTGCGGAATACCAAATATACCTTGTCTTTTTCATCCTTTTTGCTTGATACAAAGAACTTGACAACAGTAATGCCCTCAACCTTAATGCTGTATGAGCCTTCATATTTTTCTATCTCAACAGTGGTTTGCAATTCTATTTCGTTTTTGAACTGCTCCAAATCATCTCTTTGTTTTGGAGTCCAATATTTCATACTTAAGGTGTATATTCTCTCATCCTTCGAGGATATGCCCGTATCAGCCGGAGAACCTAACATTGTCAATCGTGGGTTCTTATAATATCCGCAATTCTTCTCAACGACACCGGCCTTTTCCAACATTTCATAGGATAGTATTCCGAATTTGCTTTTTGCGTCTTTGCCTTCCCACTTTGTGCCTATTGGCGGCAAGTAGGATTTGTTCTGATAAGGCTTAATGTCAGCATTATCATTTGTAAGGGCTACGAAATAAAAATCTTCCGCATTTCCGAAATATCTTTTACATAGCTCAACAACTTTTTCTTTTTTTAATCTTCTGGGTTTATCATTATATTTCTCTGCTGTCAGTTTGTCCTCAACAACCTCTAAGTTTCCAATCATCTTCTCATAAGCCTGAACAAAACGATATTTAAACGCAAGTTGTACATTGACCTTGCTTGCTTTCCCATCATAATTATCAAGCAAGCGATTATTTACATCACTTAATGCTGAGGCCGCGTCATTATATGCAGAAAGTTTCGCTTCGATAAATATCACATGACGCTTGCCATCAGCTGTGGCAACAACGATCAAATCCGGATCTCCAAACTCGGCAAAAGAAGGTTCAATGATATACTGCGGTATATTTGTTATCTCAGCAGTCCAATTTAGTTTTCCGCCATCTGTCAGTTTGATTGCCTTGAGAAATTTCTTGTGTTTTTCTAAATCAGTTCCCATGTCCGCGATTATGCTGTTTACCAACCCGCGTTCACCGTAAAAAACGATGTCCATCATTATGTTTTCCTCCATTGTTTTTATTAATCGGTTTTCTGATTTTTGTTTGGTAAAAACAGCCCTAAAACACTTGAAATCACTCGCTTACAAAGAACAACTCGAATGCAAACGTTCCTTTCCCGATTCCTTGACCGGCTTCGGGATCAAGGAATCCACAAAGAGGCATAATTTTAAATAGATTTAACCCGTTATTGTTTTCGCACTCAACAATATCATTCATTTTTTCTAGGAAGCTCGGCTCTTTTTTAACAGTCCGGCAACTAAAATGAGTCTTCTTTTCAGACTGTTTGAGAATAACTAAAGCATTATCAACATATAGTCCGTGACTGCGGCTATAAATTCCCCCACCTCTTTTTTCAAGGTAAGGCACAATATCTTCAACCTCATAACCGTCATCCAACAATAGATTGATATCGTTTACTGGTGTCGTTTTTTCAACCGAAACCGGCAATTTACATGCTACAATTTTTTGTTTTAATTTGTTATCCATGATTTTTCATCCTTTCAAATAATGATTTCACTGTTAATTTCCGGCTAATACATTATATTGCCACCGAATTTTTTTCTTGCTGTTTCATCGGAGCTTTCTACCGCACCGCCGCATATCAAACATCTTTTTGGCTGACCGATCCCTTTTGACTCGCATTCCGGACAAATTTCCATAAAAGTGCCACAAGCAGAGCATTTCTTGGTATATTGAATTATATTGATAAATTCCTCCCCGCAGATTGGACATTTTATACACTTTTCAATTAACATATTTATTACTCCCTCTCTTTTAGAATAATAATAGCATCAGGAACGTGACAAAAAAGGGACATGGCGTAATGATGTCCCTAAATAATATTAATATCTTCGCGCTATTTCGAATTCACATCAGCTCCGAACACCGCGTCCACATGCGCTTTATATTCCTGCCAGGCATCTGTGTCCGCGAACTCCTCAAATATTTTCACGAATGAACCATAGTACCAGCCTTGTTCGGTTTTGATTTTGCAGTTAAATCGTTCCAAAAATTTATCGCCGATTTTTTCATAGTCGCGGTGAATGGAGCGCATATTGGAAAGTTTATCGCTCAGCGCGACTATTTTCGCGTCTCTTGATGCATGGCGCAAATGTTCCAGCGCTTCGGTTTTGCGGATTTTCCAGGTTTCTTCCGGGGGCAAATTGGGGCGCTTGTTTTCACTTTCATCCGCGACAAGCGACGCAACCCGCCCGCCGAAAAGCGTGGCCAGCTCTTTAACCGAAACGCCGGCATCCTCCACGGTATCATGCAGCACCGCCGCGCAGATAGTATCCTCGTCATCGGTCAATGTAGCAGCTATCTCCATGGCTTCAAGGGGATGGTTGATGTATTCCGTGTCCGTGCCTTTCCGCTTGTTATCCTTATGTTTTTCGGTTGCGAACTCGATTGCTTGTTGGATTTTTAGGGTTGTGATTTTCATAATGAGTCCCCTTTCATTTGTATCAACTGATCGTGATTTAATAAAAAAAACTATTGCCAGGGTTTATAGTGTTTCAAATTTGGATTCGTGTCAGTTAGCCAAGTCCCCTGATAAAACATTATCGCCAAATACGCTATTTTTGAAGTTCTCTTCACTTTCTTTGATTTTTGCTACAAAATCTTTGTAATCAATCACATCTTCAGGATTAGGGATTTTCAAACCACACTTTATTATCTTAATGTCGTCCCTTGCGGTCACATTATCATAAGTAGAACCTTTGTTCATCCATAGCTCTTTATAGTCAGCCCCTTGACTTTCTGGATAAAAGTAAAACCCCGTCTTTGCATCAAATCTAAACATATATGCAAGCAATTGCTGATAATCGCTGCTTTTAATATTATTGACCGGTTTATATTTTGCATCAGCGATTATACGGATGTCCACTCTACGACTGATGAAATCGGGATAGATTCGGCTTTTTTCCCCGGTATCTCTGGCAAATAGTTGTTGTGCTCCTCCTGTGCGGCCTTTGTTCCTTGGGTGATTAAACCCATCTTTGATGAGTAAATTGACATATTCTTCCCAAAGCCAAGCGCCGTCAAACAAGATTCCGTGAATTGGCTGATTACCGGAGCCGATTCTGTTTTTTTCATGTCGCAATATAAGGATGCACAGGCGCTGTAATGCCCTATATTCATGATAGTAGGCATGACGGATGGGATTCTTCATGTTTTCTGCAATGATTTTTCTTCTGTCAAAATACTCATAGCTTGTGGTAGATTCTATGACTGAAGCTACCTCGTCTTTTGCCCTTCGTAACAGTTTATAGCCATATGGTTTCTTTTTGATAAACTCAATCGTGTGGCGAATCAACTGCATCAAATAGTTGTCATATGAAAACTCACGCTGATGATATGCTATATTTCCGATAAAAGGTATGTTTTTTCTTAGATGTCGTGCAATATCGATAGTGCCTTTAACATTTCCATCGTTGTACTGATTGCGAGTATATGTTTTATATATGCCTTTACGCATCGCTTTGTTCAAATAATAAGGAAATAAAAATGGGAGCAAATCAAACATGGAACTGGCTTGGTTTGCATCGGTTTTTAAGTCTATAATATTCAGATGTTCCAGTACCTGTTCAATCAAATACTGAAAGAAATAATCATTTTCTCCGGTTGAAAAACGAGACTCTATGACAAGACGTTCTTCTCCACAACCCAAAAAACCCATGACATTACTAGAGCGATAGCAATCATTGGCACTTTGTAAAATTACCTGTTCCTTGGTAATATCATCCGCATCTTTGATTAGCTCGGGGAAAACAAATATCCCCTCTTTTTCAAGTTGTTCCAATGTCTTGTCAGCGATCTTTTCTACAACATGGCTAACTTCATTAAATTTCTCTTTACTAATAACAGGCGTATTATCCTTAATCTTGAGTTGCGTCATTGCTGCCACCTGCTTTAGCAATTACATAGCCATACGCATTTGCAAACTTCTCCATAATGTCATCTTCGTTATTCATACCCCGGATGTATTCGTAAAGTAGTGGCTGAAGATAATCTGTCCACAACTTGTCAAAAGATAAGTCATTCAGCTTCAAGAAATAGGACGCACCAATATGATAATTCTCGTTAAGTTCATCGACATTTGATATTTCATTGTTTAAGGCGGTCATGCGACGAATCGTCTCGTCTTTATCTTCGCCAAGTGCATCTAGCATTTCCAATCGTTCATCTGCCTTTATCTCAATAAATCTGAAACGACGACGCATCGCAAAGTCAAAGCTGTCAACTGAACGGTCGATGTCGTTCATTGTTCCGATAATATAGACATTATCAGGTATGTAAAATTTATCATCTGGATTATCATGCATATTTGCATATTGTGTGGACACTTCACCAGATTGTCCACGATATCCAGGATCAATTGAGAAGAACAACTCACCAAAAATTTTAGAAATCTCACCACGGTTAATCTCATCAATGATAAAAATGTAACGCTTTAATTTATCTTGTTTTACAATTGACTTTACAACGGATATTTTTTTATTTTTTTTGATCTTATTAAAAATGGTTAA
This sequence comes from uncultured Eubacteriales bacterium, assembly GCA_964402095.1. GTDB lineage: Bacteria > Bacillota > Clostridia > Oscillospirales > Acutalibacteraceae > UBA1447. The sequence continues at coordinate 31,614 of CAYOAW010000007.1, forward strand.
GTAATAGGAATCGTCTTGTGTTTTATACGGTTTTTCAAAAAACTGCCTTACATTTTTCGCTTGGGTAAATGCTTGACCAGACTCCAGCATTTCCTTTAACTTATTGATACTCAAACTCAGTTTGTTCGACACTTTATTTTCCGGAATGGAAATGTTAATGTGCTTATCATCAACCCCAGTGATATAAAACCTAGCTCCCCGAGCGATTTCCAGTTCATCTACACCAAACTCAATATTTGAGAAGAAATCATCCATAATTTCTTGAATAGATGCTTCTTTTTCAATCACTTCCTGAGATTTTTGCGAATCATCAAAGTTCTTTTTCGCCTTATCTACAAATCTCTTAAATACACCATCTTGAAGCTCAAATCCCATAGAACCATCATCATTTATCTTTGGGCGTAATCCTTCAATAAAGTCGGTGTAATCATAACTTGGGTGGAACTGAACAAATTCTATCTGTTTTTTCTGCTCATCGTCCAGATCAGTATATTTGTTAATATTACCATTACTGATGATGTCCGCAGCGATTTCTTTTGCGAGATATGATTTTCCTGTTCCCGGTGCGCCACGGAAAATAATATTTTTAGACTCAAGGAGACTATTAGAATAAGGGTTCCTATATTCATTGAATTCTTGAACCTGTTCCTCGAGGACATCATTATCCATTTTTTTCACACCTCCTTCCCAACGCCCTACAACCATATCTTTTTTCTGCCTTTTTGGTTTATGATAAATAAGCCCTGAATATTTATAATTCTCGCCCAAATATTTATACTGTCCTGGACTTAAATACTCAAATATGTGTCTGTTAAAATCGATTCCGTCATTTGTTCTGTTGTAACAGAAGTCAGATAAAAGAATACTGTTCCGCTTTACATTAAACTTCTGGACAACAGCGTCTAATACTTCTTTTGCTGAGACAATATCTTCAACCTCATAAGTTCCCATAACATCTTTAATTTGTTCATATATTCCCATTATATTCCCACCCTATATTTCAGTCTTTCTTTATGCGGTTTAACCTAATTAACAATATCTCTTGTAACGTTCTTGACAAGTTCCAATGCTTACATCACGTGATTCGTCGAGCACATAGAAGCACACACATTTAAAATCTCTCAATCCTTATCTGCCCCCCCTTTTCTTCAATTCCTCAAACTTCGCCGCCATTGTCGGGTTGCCGCGCGTCAGTTTTTTAATCGTCACATCCTGCGCTTTGTCGTTGGCAAGGCGCAGATTGTTTTCCGTGCTGAGCAACGCTTCCTTTGTCTTCTGCAGGTGGTCGATGGACTTGTCGATTTCATCAATCGCTGTTTGGAATTTTCTTGAAGCAAGATCATAATTTCTGCCGAAGGCATCCTTGAATTTGTCGAGCTCGTCTTCAAAATTTGCGATATCGATGTTCTGCGCTTTCACAAGCGCGAGCTCGGCCTTGTATTTCAGCGTGTTCTGGGCCGCGTTGCGCAGCAGCGTTATAATCGGGATGAAAAACTGCGGCCTGACGACATACATATTGGGGTAACGGTGTGAAACATCCACAATACCGCCGTTGTAAAGTTCATTCTCCGGCTCCAGCAAAGTCACCAGCACCGCGTACTCGCAGCCTTTTTCGTTGCGGTCTTTGTCAAGTTCTTTCAGAAAATCTTCGTTTTTCTTTTTGGTCGCAGTCCCGTCATTTTCGTTCTTCATCTCAAACATAATCGAGATAAACTCGGTACCGGCATTGTCAGCATCGCGGAAAATAAAATCGCCCTTGCTGCCTGTTCTCGCGTCGTTATCCTTATCAAAGCTGGCCATTGGAAACGCGGCGGCACGGATTTTGTTAAATTCAATTTCGCAATGCTGCTCGAGGGTTTCGCCAACCATCTTTGTTGACAGCATCGCTTTTAATTCCTGCAAGCGTTTGATTGTATCATCACGGTCTTTAATCTGGGTTTCGTACTTCTCTTTGAGGGAAGATGCCAGCAGCTTCTGTTCGGTGTCCTTTGCCTCCAGGTCGCGTTTCAGGCCATCGCGCTCTTTCTCAACAGAGCCCAGCGCTTCCTTAAGCGCCAGCTGCCTGGCAACATTGGCGGCTTCCGCATTTGATTTGATCTCAGTCTTCAGCCGTTCAATCTCAACATCCTTTTCGGCGGCTTTCTTCTCCAGTTCGCTGGCTATTTTAATCTCCGCGAGTTGAACGGCGCTCTTTTTCTCCTGCTCGGCAAGCGCCAGGCGCTCGTTCAGCGCCTTTTCAAAAGCGTCATTGCGGACTTGGTTCAGGATGTCCGCGTAACCGGCTTCATCAAGAGTGAATGTCTTTCCGCAATTCGGGCACTTAATTTCATGCATAGCTTTATGTCCTCCGCTTTATTATTTAAAAATTATTCATGCTGTCATACTTGCTGCAGATGTTTACTTGTTTGATTATTTCACCATTTCCCGCCAACCCTCATAGATCATCACCATGGCGAAGGTATCCAGTTCGCAGTATTTCAGCAGCGCTTTTTCAAGTTCTTCCCGCTCGCGGGGTATCATCTCTTCAAACTGAAGCCTGGCATAGGCTGTCAGCGCCGCGCCGCCGTTATGCAACTCATCGGAATCGCTGAAAAACAAGCCCTCATCCAGCATTGCGATATATTCGTCCGGATAATCCGCAAACAGTTTCGGCAGTAAATAATACGGATCCTTCACCTTGCCGTTTTCATCGTAGTCTATCCATTTCCAGTCTTTGTAATTGTGGCTTTTTATTCCGCCCACTGCGCCATAAACCGGTTCGGCGTATTTTTTTTGCAGGTATTTCGAGCTGTTGAGGATTGCCGGCAAAACCTGCTTGATTGAATTGGAGCCTTTTGTTGATGGGTCATAATAATACTGTTTTTCAAATTCCCACAAATCGAGCATGTCCCGTTTACCTTTCCATTCTTCGAGACTGCCACCGCTTGAGTGGGTAATCGAGCGAATAAAATCAAGCAGTTCTCTGCTGTCCGGTACCGAATTTATATCATCCTGAAGCTGACGGTAGATGTGGTTTAGAAAAGTATTTTCGTGCGAAGTGTAACGAAATATGCTGCCATTATCCCCTTCGAGTTCCATTTTTAAACATCTGATAAAATCATAGTTCGGGAAAGCCCCGGGAACAGTATTAAGATATTCCCCGTGATGTTCAATAGTCCCGTCTTGGTAAACAACATGGTGGGAAAATTGGAAAGCGATACCCTCATATGGATGCCGGTTTTTATTAAATGGTATAGCGACCATTGATGTTTCAAAATCTATAAAATGGAGTGGATAAACCCACTTGCTCATCTCCAATGCAAGGCCTTCTTTATCTATCCAACAGGTATCGTCTTTTGCTTGCACTTTTTGCACCTGCAGCCATTGTCTTTCCGTCCGGGAAATGCCGGCTTTTTCGGAACTTTTTACGCCAAAATCGTCTTCTGTTAACTGTGCTATTTTCATACGGCTTGCCTGAATAAATTTATCTTTTTTGCGGAAGTCCCAAATTTCAAAAATATTCGGCTCCAAAAAATCGGCGTCCGTCCAGCCGAGGCGCTCTTTAAAGCATTCCTCATACCCGCTTTTTAAGCCTTGCGCCTTTTTCTCCTGTGTTGCCCGGAACTCACAGTCCTTGCAGATTTTTGTAATCGGGGAGACAAATTTTCGGTCAGCGGCGTAGTATTCGGCGTACATATCGACAAGCTCGACAAAACTTAATGACTCGTTTTTATTCCCGCAGTTTTCTTCATAGATTATTTCACAGCATTCGTTGACATTGACTTTGCTGAGGATCCGTTTTGAAATATCCTCTTGTGTTAGGTTGGGCGAAACAGCGACGGTCAGTCTACCGTCCCTGCCTTTTTTACACCGGAATTTTTGGTTGAGCCCGTCTGTCGGGCAGCGGCTGTCTTTATCCGCAAGCATTAAAAACGCCGACACAATATAACCAGGAAATGCTTTGGTTAAAACATACTTCTGGAAAGCTGCATCTTCAAGATACGGTTTCCATTTACCCGTCAATCCGCCTTTGCTGCCGATAAAAACATCCGCATCACTTGAATTAAAAGATTTCGCTTTGACTTCAATCAACTCAATGTGTTTCCCATTTTTCACGAGGATATCCGCGCGGATGAAAAATGACTTATAGCGGACAGCCGCTTCAAAAATCACAACCTTTTCGAGCTTAAGGAGCTCGTTGGTTTGTTTCAAGGCATCCTCGTAATCGAGCGTGCTGATATTATGCCCGCCGGGGTAATAGCACTTGGCAAGCTCGCCGACCTGATAGCCGCCTTCCGCAAGGGCCTCCAGAAAGGAGTCCTCGATTTTCTGGTCGGCGTATTCTTCCTTTTTCCCGGTGTAAAAGAGTTTTGCCGGGCATTCCTGCGCCAGTTTGAAGCGGGATTTTGTCAGATAGCGCTGGTTCATTTGTACTTCTCCCCCATCTCCGCAACCGCCTTTTTCACCTGCTCCCGCAGTTCAACCGGCTCCAGCACCTTAATATGCATTCCGTACTGCAGCGCCCAGCAGAACATCGCGTTGGCATTCACATTCACCGAAACATCGCATTCGTCGGTTGTTTCGTTGGAAAACCGGACATCCTTGCCGAACCAGTCGATGATATCGTTGAGAATATCTTTGTTTGCCCTGA
>CAYOAW010000008.1:0-33735 GCA_964402095.1 uncultured Eubacteriales bacterium
TTTTTTATTGAATGATTCTGCCTTTAACAATAACCATTTTTATGTTAAATTCTTTGTCCACAACCAGTATGTCGGCAAACTTGCCTTCTTTCAGGCTGCCGGTTTTATCATCAACACCGATCACCTTTGCAGGGTTGACGGTGCATGATTTGAGAGCCTGCTTAAGCGGTATGCCGAAACTTAACAAGTTCAGAAATTCATCATGCAGGTTCGTCGTGCTGCCGGCAAAATTTCCATCCGCCAGGGAAGCCTTCCCGTTTTTAACAAAGACTTTCTGCCCGCCAAGCTCAAACTCGCCGTCGCCGCATCCGGCAGCCTTCATCGCGTCGCTGACGACAACACTTCTGTCCTCTCCAAGCAGTCTGAACGCCATACGGAGGATAGGCGGATGGGCATGCAGGCCGTCGCAAATCAGCTCCGCGGTGGAATCAGCGCTGTCAAACGCCGCAACTACGGCGCCCGGTGCCCTGTGCTCAATCGGCGGCATTGCGCTGAACAGATGCGTAGCGTGAGAAAAGCCGTTTGCGTAACCTGCCTGGGCTGTTATAAAATCAGCATCGGTATGTGCCTGGGACACGGTGCAGTATTTTGATGCCTCGCGGGCAAATTCGAAGGAGCCTTTCAACTCGGGCGCTAAATCAACAAGGCTGATCCTGCAAATTGAATTCAGCATTTTGAACTCATCTATATCCGGCAATCTTATATACTCGCCGGGCTGGGCGCCTTTTCTCGTATAAGCGATGTAAGGACCTTCCATATTAATGCCGTGCATATAGGCGCCTGTTTCTTTGCCGATGTACCTTGAAGCGGTTTTAAACTGCCTGACAAGGTTTTCCTGCGGCAAAGTCATTGTCGCGGGGCAGAATGAGGTCACTCCGTTTTTCGCGAGAAAACACGACATGGTATCAAGCGAAGCTTCGCTTGAGTCTGAAATGTCAGCGCCGGCACAGCCGTGAATATGGATATCGATAAAACCGGGGAAAATGATGCAGTCCGAAAGATCAATCATTTCTCCCCTGTTTAAATTTTCCCCAATTTCAGTGATTTTTTCATCCTCAACCAAAATATCAGCTTTTTGAGGTTCGAAATCGCTGTTGAATATTGTAGCGTTTTTTAACAGCATAATATCAATATGCCTTTCCCCAGTATAGCATTTTTGCTGCCGCCTTGCCGCAGCAGACACATTTATCACTGATCTGTTCCTGCTCAAAAGGTATGCAGCGCGAGGTGACACCGGCTTCATCTTTCAGCTTTTCTTCGCACTCCGCGCTTCCGCACCACATTGCTTTGATAAAGCCGGGACGGTTTTCGGCGTTTTCTTTCATCTCATTAAAATCAGCAACAGAATAAGTCATTTCTTCCCGGCGGGCTAAAGCCTTTTCATAAAGCCCTTGATGGACAGCTCTAAGCAGTTCCGGAATTTTCGTTTCAAGCTCGTCAAGCGAAACAAAAGTCTTCTCCCGGTTATCACGCCGCACAAGAACGCATTGGTTGTTCGCGATGTCTTTCGGCCCTATTTCCAAACGGAGCGGCACGCCCTTCATCTCATATTCAGCAAACTTCCAGCCTGCGGAATTATCCGAGTCATCAAGCTTGACGCGGCAGAACTTTGAAAGAGAACTCGCAAGTTCCCGGGCTTTTTCAAGGACACCCTCCTTGTGCATGGCAATCGGAAGAACAACGACCTGAACAGGCGCGACAACCGGAGGCATTACAAGCCCGTTATTATCGCCATGGGTCATAATGATTGCGCCGATTATACGGCTGGACATGCCCCAGGAAGTTTGATGAGGGTACTGCAGGGTATTGTCCCTGCCGGTGAACTGTATATTGAACGCTTTGCAAAAACCGTCGCCGAAATAGTGCGACGTTCCGCTTTGCAGCGCTTTGCCGTCGTGCATCATCGCTTCAATTGTATAAGTGGATTCGGCTCCGGCAAATTTTTCTTTGTCGGTTTTTTTGCCTTTGATAACCGGAATCGCAAGGCAATTTTCCGCAAAATCGGCATATACATTGAGCATTCTCTCGGTTTCCTCAATGGCTTCCTCCGCCGTTTCATGCATGGTATGCCCTTCCTGCCAGAAGAATTCCATCGTGCGCAAGAACGGTCTTGTTGTTTTTTCCCAACGAACTACGGAACACCATTGGTTATATAATTTCGGCAAATCCCTGTATGATTGGATAATCTCGCTGTAATGGTCGCAGAAAAGAGTTTCGGATGTTGGACGGACACAAAGCCTTTCCTGAAGCTCTTCGGTTCCGCCGTGGGTCACCCAGGCAACCTCGGGCGCAAAACCGGCAACATGGTCTTTTTCCTTTTGCAGCAGGCTTTCGGGTATAAACAGGGGCATCATCACATTTTCATGGCCGGTCGCCTTGAACCTTGCATCAAGCTCATTGTGTATGTTTTCCCAAAGCGCTGTGCCATACGGGCGTATGACCATACAACCGCGCACCCCGGAATAGGATGCAAGTTCCGCTTTTTTTACAACATCGGTATACCATTTGGTAAAGTCTTCCTCCATGGAGGTAATATCATCCACCATTTTCTTCTGTTCTGCCAAGATTAACATCCTTTCGCGCTCTTTATCAATCAGTTTTCACTTATAAGTTTGACAATGTCTCCGACCGTCCTGATATTTTCAAGCTCCTCGTCCGGAACTTCAATGTTAAAAGCATCTTCAATCGTCATCGCAAGGTCAACGAGATCGAGGCTGTCCGCCCCAAAATCATCAACAATGGATGAATCCATTGTAACATCATTTTCTTTAACTCCGAATTGCTCAGAGATAATCTCTTTTACTTTTTCGAATACCATAAGTGACACTCCTTATCATATTTTACAGGGAATACAAAATTAAAGAAGCTCTCCCTATATAATGAAGATATTATTCATATTTTGTCTTTTTGTCAAGTCTTTATAAGATTATTAGCTATATTTCAGCACATTGATGCATAGCGGCATAATCATCCCGCCGGATTTTTGCACGTTTTCCCGTATACAGGCATTATAAATGTCAGTATTTTAATATTTCAAACTTCTTTGGCACTTATTTTTTTGCAAGAGAATTTTTGAAACTTGCACACCGGCACTGTATAAATACTTTTATCCGCATCTTTTACGCAAAAAATATACATCTTTTTTATTGTTATTTCGCAATATAAGTTTAAAATCTGTCAAAAATGCGTAAAGTTTTTTCCTTTCCAGATGTGGAAAACATGGTGGATAATGTGCAAAACTTCTTTATTATTCCCTTTATAATGCTAAAACGGTAAAGAAAAAGGCTTTACATCGTACTTTTAGTGTCAATTTGAAACTTTGCATATTCTGTATATACATTTTGAGTATGCATTTAAATTTGAAGGAAGTCTTTCATTTTAAAAAATGCGCCCTCCGCGGATAAACCGCAAAAGGCACATTTTAACATTAATAATTTTATGTTTGATCTATCTCCATTTACTGGGTACCTTTGAAAAATCCGGATTGGTTGAAAGCAGGGAACCTTCGCTGCACCGCGTTATGCCGTATTGCATATAATCATTATAAAGGGTTTGATTGGCATTTTGCCAAGTTGATACCGGAAGAAGCCTTGAGAACTCCGAAACCATGTTGCAGCCCTTCCAATACCGCCAAGACAGTTCGGACATTTTTACATTTTTCAACTGTGTTTGGGTTTCCGCAAGCTCGGCAGCTTTTTCCCAAAGCTTGTTGCAATAATTGATTTCATTGATTTTCAGGTCCAAAACACCTTTTTCCGTCATGCTGGTAAAAATATGCATATGCCTGCAGCATGTGCCTGTGTTTTCTGTCGTCATGTCAATATATTCGCGGATATACTGCCAGCCTTTACCGTAATACGCCCTCAGAAAATCATTCATCGTTTTATCATAATCGAGGTATGGATTCCACAGCAGCTTACACAGGAGATAAGCGCGAAGTTCGGCAAATTCACCGTTGCATTGTATCGCTAAATGATCGCCCTCTTCATAAATGCCTTTTACATTGTTTTCAGCAAAAAACTGCATGTTCTTCTGAATAACGCCGAAATTCGGAAACGGCCCGAGGAAGTGGGCATAATTTGTTGTATAGTCCCAAATATAAATCCTGTTGCAAATCTTTTTCCAGCCGTTTAGGTCGGCATTGAAATCGGCATTGTCGGTACAGGATGAATCGTTAAGGGCGTGAGAGAAGCAGCATTCTATCGAGCACAGCCGGACAATAACATTTGGCCGCGGCACGACATGCTTGGGAGGCTGGCGGGTATACTGATAAGCAAAAGTATCAATCGCTACATTCGGGTAATCATCCTTAATCGCGTCTGCAACCGCATTGACAAACCTTATCATTGTCCCCGAATGGGCACCTTCATATTTATCGACAGCTTTGCAGGCATCGCATGTGCAATAGTCTTGATTATCATGCTGTGTCAGTGAAACGATTTGCGCGTCCGGATTAGCGGCAAGTATATCGCGCACCTGCTGAATAACGAGATTCAGGACAGCAGGATTAGTCAGGCAAAGCTGGTTCGGGGTTCTTTCCTTTTTTGTTTCATCCCAAGCATAATATTCGGGGTTTGACGCAAAATACTGGCTTGACGGAAGAATAACGGTAGTAAGGGTATGAGCGAAACCTGCAGCATAACCCATATTGCCGCCCTGAGCCTCGGAAAGCCTGCGGTAAATATTTCCGTTTTGTTTGTTCGCCATACTGTAGGTTATGTCTCTGGGGCTTATCCAATCGGTCTCACGGTATTCAAAATACGGCTTTTCAGTGATATTGATGTCGACAGGAATTTTCAAATCATCCATATGCGGTATCACTATCAGTGTTGAGGTATACCAGTGGCAGTTAAGAACTTCTTCAAGAAAGGTATAGACACCGTAGAGCGTCCCTCTTTTTTCGCCGCCGGCAATGATAAGCTTTTCGCCTATGGTTTTGATCATTAAGCCTTCATCGCCGAGCGCTGTCCTGTCAACTGTATAGCCTCCGCCGTTTTCCCTGTTCGTCTTGCCGACAATAATTTCCTTTGCCTGTGCCGGCGTGCTGTCCGTAACTATCGGAATGGTTACTCCGCAGATTTGATTAATATAGTTTTGCAGGGTCTGAGCAGCGTTTAACTCGGAAGCGCCGCAATTCTCTCCCCGGACAATGACATATCCGCTCGAATTATTCCGGGTAATGTCCATCGTTTCCACTTCCTTGATAATTGTTACATCCGGCGGCGGAGAAAAAGCCTTAAGTTCCGGATAAAAAATACTGCCGAAAAAAACCGTGATACTCATTAGAACAGAAAGAAAGGAATTAATAATTTTGGAATTTGCAAGAAGATTCACTGAATCGCACCCTTTCATCGATGATATTTTGCCTTGGCGCTGCCTAGGCTTACCGCCAGCTGCTTGGGACTTTTGAGAAATCAGGGTCGGCTGACAGCAAAGAGCCCTCGCTGCAGCGTGTAATCCCATATTTTACATAATCATTATAAAGAGCCTGATTTGCACCCTGCCACACAGATACAGGCTGAAGCCTTGAAAACTCCGATACCTTGTTGCATCCTTTCCAATAACGCCAGGAAAGTTCGGACATTTTTACATCGTTCAGCTGTGTTTGCGTTCCGGCAAGCGCAGCCGCTTTGGTCCATAAATCATTGCAGTAGTTAATCTCATTTATTTTAAAATTCAGCACACCCTTATCAGTCATCCCGGTAAAAATATGCATGTGCGTACCGCAAATGCCCGTATGGTCCGTAGTCATATCAATATACTCGCGGACATATTGCCATCCTTCGCCGTAATAAGCCTTGAGGAAACCGTTCATTGCCGCATCATAATCAAGGTTTGGATTCCACAGCAGTTTTGCAAGCATATAAGCGCGAAGCTCGGCAAATTCCGCATTGCATTGGGATGCCATGTAGTTGCCTTCTTCATAAATGCCTTTGACATGGTTCTCCGCAAAAAACTGCATATTTTTCTGAATAACGCCCAAATCGTTAAACGGGCCAATAAAGTGTCCGTAATTAGTGGTATAGTCCCATATATATATCCTGTTGCAGATTTTTTGCCAGCCTAAAATATCACTGTTGAAATCAGCATTATCCGAGCAGTCCGTATCACTGAGCGCATGGGCAAAACAACATTCAATCGAGCATAACCGGACAATCACATTCGCCCTCGGGATAACATGTTTCGGAGGTTTACGGGTATATTGGTAGGCAAAAGTGTCAATAGCAACATTCGGATAGTCATCCTTGACAGCATCGGCAACTGCGTTAACGAAACGGATCATTGTCCCGGAATGAGAACCTTCATATTCATCAACAGCTTTGCAATTATCACAAGTGCAATAATCCTGGTTATCATCCTGAGTCAACGAAATAATCTGTGTATCCGGGTTAGCGGCAAGAATTCCGCGTACCTGCTGTATCACAAAATTCAGTGTATCCGGATTGGTTAGGCACAGCTGATTCGGGTTGCGCTCTTTTTTATCCGAATCCCATGCGTAATAATCGGGATGGATGGCAAAATACTGGTCCGAAGGAAGTATGGAATTGGTTAAAGTGTGGCAGAACCCGCCGGTGTAGCCCACCGTACCGCCCTGGGCTTCGCTTAATGACCTGTAGGTATTGCCGTTAAGCTTGTTGGCTATACTATAGGTTTGGTCTCTCGGGCTTATCCAGTCGGTTTCCCGGTATTCGAAAGTCGGCTTTTGCACAATGTTAATGTCCGCCGGAATTTTCAGGTCATCCATATGCGGCACAACAATCAGCGATGATGTATACCAATGGCAGCCTAATATTTCTTCCAGAAATGTATAAACCCCGTACAAAGTTCCTCTTTTTTCTCCGCCCGCGATAACAAGCTTTTGGCCGTAAGTTCTGATCATCAAACCTTCATCGCCAAGGCTTGCCCTCTTGACGGAAAACCATCCATCGTCTTCCCTGTTTGTTTTTCCGACAATAATTTCCTTCACCTGCGGAGTACTGTTGTCCGTAACAAGGGGAATAGTAACACCGCAAATCTGCCCGAGATAGCTTTGAAGCGTAGTTGCCGCATTCAATTCCGAAGCGCCGCATTCAGCGCCGCGGACAATCACATATTCGCTCGTGTTGTTTCGGGTGATGTACATCGTTTCCGAGTCATCTGTGACCGGCACCTCCGGGGATGGGGAGAAAGGTTTTAAAGCAGGGTAAAAGATGTTGCCGAAAAAGACAGAAATACTCATGAGAAAAGCAAGAACAGCATTAAGGATTTTAGAATTGGCTAGAGAGCTCACTGAACCACATCCTTTAACAATATTGCGGAATACAGGCAAAAAATAATAATTTCGGCACAACCCGGTAATCCGCTTAAATATAGGATACCATATTATCTGATTTATTCAACATCTTCCTATAAATTTACCTGAATGAACAGCGCCAAACAGGCAGCAAAATACATTTTTAGAAATCATAAATATTTTCGGCAATATTTCAGCTGATTATGCCACGAAACCGATGACAAGTTAAACTGCTTTACATTAAACAACCTTAGATTTCATCAGGATTTTCGGTTTGTATCATTGAGTTGCCGGTAATCGGAAATTACGTTGCCGGGGCAAAAAATAATTTTAGCGCAATCCAAATTTAAGATATTATTCATGTGTAAATTATGTTAAAATATTTAATTGATATCACCTTATTTATTAAAGTAAGAAGCAGGGATTATATGAACAGCTTATCAGCTCAATTTTATCATGCAGGTGAACCGTACGCGGGCGGTTTTTTTGAACATCCCGAACGAGACAGATTTTTCAGGTTTGCGCACGCTCAAAAAATGTTTTGGAAAAGCTTTACTCTTCCTGAATACAACGGCGGCAACCTGTATCCTTGCGGCAGGCAGATTAACGAACTTTTCGGCGTTGCGCCAGGCTATTCGTATACTTTCAATATAGATGAAAAACTCTTAAATCAAAAAGGGCAGGATCTCGCTGACGCGATGAAGGCTGAAAAGGATCTTCTTCCTATGGTCCGGACCCGGCATTCAGTCGGCGGGAACGGTTTTGTGCATTCCATTCCGAATTACAAACGCATATTGAAGGAAGGCTTCAATTCATATATTAAGCGAATAGAAAAGATTGAGGATAATGATTTTCGCGATGGGCTGACGGAAATTATTGAAGGCATAAAAATATATCAGACCAGATCACTGGAATTGCTGGAAAAATCAAACGCGCCGAAAGCTTTGTATGCCGCATTGAAAAAGGTTCCCTTTGAGCCTGCGGAAACATTATATGAAGCGGTTGTCGGATGGAATTTTATTTTTTATTTGGACGGATGCGACAATCCGGGACGGCTTGACGCAGATTTATTTGAATTTTACAAAGATGAGGACATCACCGGGCTTTTACGGGAATTTTTTATTAATGTTGATAATAACGAAGGCTATTCGAGCGCGTTGGGTCCCGACTGCAATCCGCTCACCCTGCAATGTCTTAAAGCAGTCAGCGGTCTGAGGCGTCCCACTATGGAACTTCGCATAACGGAATCTACGCCCGGGGAAATCTGGAACGCGGCAGCTGATTCACTGATATCAGGCTGCGGCCAGCCCGCGTTTTATAATGAAGACGTCTATCAATCTTCTCTCGCCAAGCATTTTCCCAGTATCCCGAAAGAAGATTTGTTGTGTTTTAACGGCGGCGGATGCACCGAAACCATGCTGGCAGGTATGTCCAATGTCGGATCAATAGACGCGGGTATCAATGCGGCTCTGATCTTATTTGAAAGTATGCCGAAATATCTGGAAAAAGCCGAAAGCTTTGAAGCGTTTTATAAAGAACTGATCTCGCAAATTCAAAGTGAAACAAAAGCCGTGCTGAATGAAGTGAACATCTACAGAAAAAACAGAGCGGAATTAAGGCCTCAGCCGGTCAGAACACTGTTTGTTGATGACTGCATTGACAAGGCAAAAGACTTTAACGCAGGCGGCGCGAAATACGGCTGGAGCATCATTAATGTTGCCGGGTTAATTAATGTCATCGATTCTCTTCTTGCTGTAAAAACACTGGTATATGAAAAGATGGAGTATACTGCCGAAGAATTTATAACGCTTTTAAATCGGCAGGAACCCGGTTTTTTAGCCAAACTCCGGAACTGCCCGTGTTTCGGGGTGGATGATGAAAGTGCCGACAGCCTTGCCCGTGATTTTACGCAGCAGGTTTTTGAAGGCTTTAAACAAGAAATCCCCTATCTTGGCATGGCATTCCTGCCATGTTCCATTCAATTTATCACCTATGCGGATGCGGGTAAAAGAGTCGGAGCCACACCCGACGGCCGCGCGGCCGGGGAACCGCTGTGCGATTCAATCGGGCCTGTTCACGGCAAAGATAAAAAAGGCGTCACCGCTTTATTAAACAGCGCGGCAAAACTGCCGCAAAGCGACGCTTTGGGCACACCGGTTCTCAACCTAAGGCTCCGGAAATCCCACATTAAAGACTATCTTCGCCCGCTTATTTCGGGTTATTTCCGGCAAGGCGGGATGCAGGTTCAAATCAGCTGTATAAGCAAAGAAGATATGCTGGACGCCTTGGAACATCCCGAAAAACACGAAAACCTGATTGTCCGCATCGGCGGATATTCGGAATACTTTAACCGGCTTTCCTATGAGCTCAAACAAATGGTTTTGCAAAGGATGGAGCATCCGGCATAATAACCGGCCGGCAAAAACGGCGATGCATGCAAGCATCGCCGTTTTTTTGTGTCTAATTTACTGTTGCTTGAACGATCAATTCATTAAAAATCGACTTCGGTATCATAAAAACAGCACTTTAAAAGCTTGCTCATTTCATCAGGCGTAATATTCCTCGGATTTGACCCTGTGCAGGCATCCCCAACAGCCAGCTCGGCAATATTGGGCAATTTCTCCATAAACTCCTTTTCGTCAATAATTCCGCCTTCATAATCCTTTACGCCGGATGGGATTCCAAGCATGCTGTTCATAGTTTTTATATGGGTTATCAGAGCGTCAACAAGTTCATCAGCCGTATTTCCCGGAAGGTTTATAAACCTGGCTATTTCGGCATATCTTTTCGCCGCTGTTTTATCTTTTGCATTGAATTTAATCACTTTTGGCAAATACATAGCATTTGCGCAGCCGTGAACAATATGCCCGCCCGTATATGCAGCACCGGTCTTATGCGCCATCGAGTGAACAATCCCGAGAAGAGCATTGGAGAATGCCATGCCCGCAAGGCACTGCGCGTTGTGCATTCTGTCACGCGCATCCATGCTGCCGTTGAAAGAATCTATCAAATCTTCGCTGATCATTTTTATTGCATGAAGCGCGAGCGGATCGGTATAATCACAATGCAGGGTGGATACATAAGCTTCGATCGCATGTGTCATTGCATCCATACCTGTATGGGCAGTAAGTTTCGGGGGCATCGTTTCGGCTAAATCCGGATCAACAATGGCAACATCCGGCGTAATATTAAAATCGGCAAGAGGATATTTTATTCCTTTTTCATAATCCGTGATTACAGAAAAGGCGGTTACCTCTGTGGCTGTTCCCGATGTGGAGGGAATCGCGCAGAATTTCGCTTTTGTGCGTAGTTCCGGAAAATTAAAAGGAATGCAGAGTGATTCAAAGGTTGTTTCGGGATATTCATAAAATGCCCACATTGCTTTTGCCGCGTCAATAGGAGAGCCGCCTCCGATTGACACAATCCAATCGGGTTTGAATTTCCGCATTGCTTCGGCGCCTTTCATTACGGTTTCAACGGAAGGATCCGGTTCGACACCTTCAAATAATTCTGTCTTCATTCCCGCTTCCTGCAAATTTGAAACAACTTTGTCCAGGAAACCGAATTTTTTCATGCTTGTACCGCCGGAAACGACAAAAGCTTTCGTTCCCTTTAGTGTTTTTAATGCTTCGATTGCGCCCTTACCGTGATATAAATCTCTCGGTAATGTAAATCTTGCCATGTCATATACCTCCAATATTTGTTCATTCCAAACGTCCTTGTTTTGCACTTTTATTGTAAAGCCATTCGCGGAAGAAGTGAAATATAAAAAAGGCATACCGATATATTCATATCGATATACCCTGATGAATGTCCGCGGCAGAATCAAATGATTGTTTTAACTCATTCAGCTCTTTGATGAAGAGTTTGTCAAGTTCGGTAAAGATATAGCCTTTCCTGTAAATCAAAACATCCTTATAAGTTTTTTTATTCGCTTTGCATGTTCTCTGAACCAGTCCATATAAATCGAGCAGCCGCTTCGGAATAGGCGAAACCCACATAAAAGTATTGTGAACATTGCTCAGCAGGTCAAACTGGCTTCCCCGCTCAAAAACAAATATATGTTTGTCAACAAATTCGGACAGTTCCGCTTTCCTCGCATCAATCAGCGGCAGCGACGGTACGAACGGGTCGGCATGCGCGATTTCAATATACCCGCTTAAATCTGTCAGCGCGATATCGTCTTTCTCCGCAAGCGGGCAATGCTTTGACATAACAGCCAGATAAGAGAACTCGGTTATCAATTCCGATGACAAGTCTTTTTCGTGCAGCATCACTTTAAAGTGGCGGTCAAATGTGTTTTGATAACGGATAATACCAAGTCGGTAATCCGCTTGCAGAATATTATTGACCGCACGCATGGAATTGGTCTCTTTATAGAATATTTCCGCTTGTTTGGCAGAGTCGATATGTTTTGCAAAATCGGTAAAAGCGCAGGATATGTAGCTTGCCCTCGGTACAGAAATCGAAAATTTCTGTTTATCGCTTTTACCGCCGGTATAAATATTTTCCACTTCTTCAATTTGCGACAGTATTTTTTTTGCGTATTGCAGGAATTCCTCACCCTGCGGAGTCGGTGTAATACCCTTGGAGGTTCGTTTAAAAATAGTTATACCCAGACTGTCTTCCAATTCCCTGATGGCGCGGCTTAAATTCGGCTGAGCCATAAATAAATTCTCTGCCGCTTTATTGATCGAACTGGTTTTTTCAACCTCAACAACATATTGCAAATGTAAAGTGTTCATGCCGCCTCTCCTTTGCATCTCAATGGCTATGTTGAGCTATTCTTTAAATTTAATCTGCCTGTTCTGTCAATATCTCCCAGTAAGCAATTTTTTCCCGCTTCCAAGTGTAGGTTATATAGATTTTATTTTTATCGGCTGTAATTGCAGGATAAGAATATTCGCCCTCGTCCGCCTCAAGAATTAAAACTTCTTCCCATGTTTCCCCATTGTCTTTGGACATCATCAGGTTTAACGGCGTTCGTGGCCCCCAATTTTCCGCAACCGGATTTGAAACCAAAAATAAAGCTCCGTTTTCGGTCTTTACCGCATCAATCCCGCTGTTATTGTTCAGCAGTTTTGTGCGATACGCCATACACCAGGTTGCGCCGTAATCCTCAGAATCGCTTCGATAAATTCTGCCGGCATTTGTACGGGTAAGCATATGTATTCTGCCCGGGGCCGATTCCCAAAGTGTCGGCTGAATCATCGGCACATATTTGCGGTGCGGTTTCCTTGTGGGTACATCAGGCTGCTTTTGCCAGGTTATGCCGTCATCAAAGGATATATCAATAAAAGCAAGCCATCTGCCTCCGCTTTCGCTTGATGCCGGGGCAAGCACACGTCCGTCCGAAAGCCGCAGGCATTTATTTTTGACCGGTCCCCTGCCGTTGCCCGGGTCTCCCGGTACAAGCTCTTCAGGCAAACTCCATGTGCGTCCGTTATCCTTTGAAAAACTGACCCAAGTGTGCCAAAACTTCACTTTTTTGCCGACTTTGAAGAACAGGCAGACGGTTCCGTCATTTCTTTGAAACAAAACCGGGTTCCAATGCGGTATATTATCCGCGGCTGAAATTCTTTGCGGTTCCGTCCATTTGCCGCTGCGGCGAATACTCAGCCATATATCGACATCATCCGCCCCCTCCCTTGTGCCACCGAACCATGCCGCCAGCACTTCACCGTTCGGCATAGGCAGTACTGTTGACGCGTGGCAATTCTCTGTCGGTTTTTTTTCATCAAAAATCATTTCTTTTTTCGGGATCAATTGCATATCTGCCTCCATACATATTACGGCTGCTTTTTACCGGCAGCACCGGACAGTTCAGCCCGTTGCTCACGGCTTAAGAAAATAATCTTTCACAGCAGCGCATCAGTCTTTACCGCTATTATACCAACAAATCATGCAATATTCAACGAACAATGCCGATATAAATCTCAAACCGCGCAAACCCTTTCAAGCAGTCTGCCCAATATTACCCCGGCAACGCAAAAAGCAAAGCTTAAAAACGCGTATATGAACCCCATCGCCGGTTTGCCGCCTTCCATCAAAGTCAGTACTTCCAAAGAAAAAGTCGAGAATGTGGTAAATCCGCCGCATACCCCGACCGTCAAAAAAAGCCCCAAATTTGAATTAAAATCAGTTCTGTTGCCTATCATGCCTGATATAAAGCCGATTGCGAAAGCGCCAATAACATTAATCAGAAGTGTTGACACGGGAAGCGAGATATTATTTGCCGGGATAGCAAGGCCTACCAAATAACGAAAAACCGCGCCTAAAAATCCGCCGGCGCCTACGCAAAAAATGCTTGTCAATATTTCCAGCTCCTCATAAAAAAATAAGCCTGTCCTTTTGCCTTAATAAAAAAGCAGAAGTCATCAGCTTACTCGGCAGTTCCGGCTTTCGCCGCGGGAAACCTCATTCCCTTTTTAATTCACTTATTATAATGTCTGCTGTTTTGGTTGTCAATAAAATTATTTATGACGGCTGTATTGTATTGTAGACAACCCCGGCAATCTATGGTAACATTGTTTTCAGTTATAACACACTTAAATTTATAATTAAAGGAGTTCGACAACAATGTCATCTTTTATTGCAAAATTAGACCGTTTGGAGGTTAAAACAAACGGACCCGCCGCGGAACGAATACTTGCGCAGCTTAATTTCGCGGCAAGGCTTTCGGACGCAAATGAAGGGAAATTTGATCATCTGATCGAAAATGCCGTAAATTATCTTGATGAGAAATTTACTCAGGACGGAGCCATTACCAACCAAGCAGCGGCAAGCGCGGAAGAAATGATACTGGAACTCGGCACATTGGCAAAAAGCTATAAAGTCATCTGCGCCGCACACGCTCATATTGACATGAACTGGATGTGGGGTTACGACCAAACTGTAGCCGTCACGCTTGATACTTTCCGCACTATGCTTAACCTTATGAAAGAATATCCGGAGTTTACCTTCTCGCAATCACAGGCTTCGGTTTACAGGATTGTCGAAGAAAACGCTCCTGCAATGCTTGAAGAAATCAAAGCCCGCGTAAAAGAAGGCAGATGGGAAATCACCGCTTCCACCTGGGTGGAAACCGACAAGAATATGCCCAACGGCGAAAGTCTTTCAAGGCATATTCTTTACACAAAAGAGTACCTCTCCAAGCTTTTTGATATTGACCCGGACACCTTGAATATTGACTTTGAACCGGATACCTTCGGCCACAATATCAATGTGCCGGAAGTTCTCGCCAACGGCGGCGTAAAATACTATTATCACTGCAGAGGAAATGATACGGAATTTCTTTACCGCTGGCAGTCGCCGTCAGGCAAGTCCATCATCGTCCACAGGGACCCGTTTTGGTATAACGGTGTTATTGATGAAAATATGGCGGCACATATGCCGTCATTCTGTGATGAGTACGGGATGAAAACTGCGCTGAAAGTATACGGTGTCGGCGACCACGGCGGCGGTGCGACAAGGCGCGACCTTGAAAAGCTCATCGAACTGAACTCATGGCCTGTTTTCCCAACAGTTGCATTCGGCACTTTGGGGCAATATTTTAATGAGCTCGAAAAGGTCCGGGATAATCTTCCTTTGGTTGACCGTGAACTGAATTTTGTATTTACAGGCTGCTATACCTCGCAGTCAAGAATAAAACTCGCCAACAGAACAAGTGAAGCCAAGCTGTTTGAAGCAGAAGGTTTCAACGCGGTATCCTCCGCTTTTGCCGGCGGAAGTTATCCACTGCCGGAATATAAAGAAGCATGGAAGAAGACGCTATTCAACCATTTTCACGACATACTGCCGGGTTCGGGCGTTATTGAAACGAGAGAATTCGCCATGGGGCAGTTCCAGCAGGTTTTAGCAACCGCCAATACCGGTATAAGCAAATCCCTCAGAAATATTGCCGGGCAGATTGATACCTCCGCGGTTGATATGGCTGAAAACGATTATAAAAGCTCCAATTCCGAAGGCGGCGGCGCGGGTTACGCGGTCCGTGATTTCGGTGTTTCCCAGCCTGAAAGAGGAAAGGGGAAAACCAGAGTTCTTCATTTTTTCAACCCTTCTGACCGCAAAAGAAAAGAGCCCACAGAAGTTGTCATATTCGACTGGCCGGGCGACAAGTCAAGGATTGAAATCAGCGACCGGAACGGCAATCCTGTAAAATATCAAATATTGGATATTAACAGGCACAATGAGTTTGAAAACAGAAATTATTGGGGCCATCAGTACATGCGGCTGATTATTGATGCCGAAGTGCCTGCATACGGCTACAACACCTATTTTCTGCGTGAAAAAGAACTGACCGAAATTCCTGTGCATTTCCCAAAAGACCCGAGAGTTAACAAAATGAAAAAATATGTGCTTGAAAACGGTCTTTTAAAAGCTGTGTTCGACACAAAAAACGGTACCATTATATCCCTTAAAGACAAAACAACAGGGAAGGAACTGGTTGACCCGCAGAAACCTTCAGCAGTTTTCAGGCTGATTGAGGAGGATGACGCGGAAGGCATGACCTCCTGGCGAGTCGGCAGATATATGAATATCCATCCGCTGTGCAATGATGTGAAAGTTAAAGAAGCTGTCTCCGGCAAGGATGCGTTAAAGCAATGGATATCCTACACTGTCACTTTCAGAAATTCAAAACTTGATGTCACCATAACGCTTGATAACAACAGCTCAAGGCTCAATTTTGATGTTGAGTGCGACTGGCGCGAAACATCGCAAAAAGGCAGTCCGATACCGCAGCTGAATTTTTATATGCCGTTTGCGTACGAATGCGACAAATATAAATATGACATCCCCTTTGGAACTATAATCAGGGACGGTCTTAATGCCGACGTGCCCGCCAACAGTTGGGCTCTTGCCGTACCGAAGGACGGCGGCACCGCTGTTATGATAGCTACCGGCTCAAAATACGGCTTCCGCGGCTTTGAAAATGCTATTGCGGTTGACCTGATACGCAGTTCCTTTGACCCGGATCCCCTGCCGGAAGTCGCTGTTCACCGTTTTAATTTTTCCGTCATGCTGGCAGATACGGCGCAAACCAACGCCGGACTTATCGGATACGCTTTTGACTTTAACCATCCGCTGATTTACCTTCCCGGCACAAAACACGAAGGCACGCTTGCCCTTGACGGCAGCTTTTTGGTGCAGGAAAGCGGCAGCGTTTCCGTTTCCGCCGTTAAACTTGCCGAAGACGGCAGCGGCAAACTGATCTTCAGGGTTTACGAGTGCGAAGGCAAAAACACAACAGCGGTTTTCGAATTCGGCAAAAAAATCAAAAACGCATTCTTTGTCGATATCAATGAAAAAGCCGTTGCATCCCAACAAAAAATCAGTGCGGCCGGCGGCAAGCTGAGTTTTGGCGTTGAGGCTTTCAGCGCGGCGAGTGTCTGCGTGGAGTTCGAATAAGTTTTTGCAGCCTCCGGCCTTATATTAGGTCGGAGGCATTTTTACTTTACTCGTTTTGGGAGGAGTGGATCAGATTATATGAAAAAGATGTTTGAATTATTAAAGCAATATAAAAAGATCATTTTTATCTTTTGTCTATCATTCATTTTTCTGATTGTTGTTATTAATTCATACTTTTATTTCAATAATGGCCTTGCTCGTGTTAAGGCTAACTTTTATTTGGGTGATAAAATATCCGTTACAATTACATCTACGCCTTGGCGAGATGTGTCCACGTATTCGGTATATTGGCAAAAAGACGGTCGTTGGGAAGAAGCGGCTAAACATAAGCGAAATTTTTCAATCAAGGGCGGATCCTACCGCGATTATAAATTTAAGGCTATTTTAGAAAAATCACAGGTTTTGGATAAGTATGAAGTACTCTTGGCTGATTATCCTGATGAAATTGAAGTTTATTTTGGATTTCTCAATACAAACAGTTGGCAAATTGTAAACATTTATCTCTATCCCGAACTGCTTGAGGATAACGGTAAGTGCTACTTGAAGTTGACACAGACTGTCGTCTACACTGGCGATTATGATTATGTTAGTTGTAATACCATTGTTGATACTTTTAACCTGAGTGAAAATGAAAAAATTGAGGTTTGGTTAGGTCTGACTTAATCAGAATTAAAAACAGCAGAGGATGATGAAAATGTTTGCTAAAAAAATAATTAAAGACCCGGTAACTGGATACGAATACAGTCTGCTGACTGATTCGGTGTACCCGAGCCATAAGATGTATTTTTCCTGCGAAAGCTGGACGGCAGACGATAAACAAATCCTCTTTTTCCGCTCCGGCGAAAAAGGCAACCAGCTGATAAGGCTTGAGGATGAAACCGGTGCTGAAGCGGTTTTGGCGGACGCGGCTGACGGATGGAGCATCCACTCGTTCGGGTTAAACCGGGAAAAAGACGAAGGATATATTATCAAAGACGATAAGGTTTTCGCGCTCAATGTCCTCACCGGGCAGACGAAGGAACTCGCGGCGCTGCCGGCTAAAGCGCACCCCTGCGGGCATTACACCGCGAGCAAAAGCGGGCTGCTGCCGATGACTTTCAAGCTAAGAAACGGCATCTTTTGCCTGGCTTTAACTGACCCTTCCAAAGGCGTTACAGACATTCTCTATTATTCAGATACCCCTTTGGGGCACTGCCAGGCCTGCCCGGGTGATGACAATACCATATTCTTCTGCCACGAAACCGGCGGCGACGCCCTGCAGCGCATGTGGCACTTTGATATCGCCGAAAGACGCCCCTTCCCTTATTATGTGGAGCGGTGGGGTGAATGGATTACCCATGAAACCTGGAACTATGACGGAAGTTATATGACATTTATCAAAGCGCCCGATGAGATTTGGATTGGATCAAAAGACGGCAAAAATTTCCGTCTTGTTTCAAAAAGCAAGGAATATCATCATTGCGCCCCGTCAAGAAGCGGCAGATGGATCGCCTCGGACCGGAGCGGTTCCGGTGAGATAGTATTGGTTAATGCCCAAACGGGCAAAGATACCTTGCTTGTAACCGGCCATATTCCTCCGACAGGGTCGGAGCACCAGCATCCTTCTTTTAACCGCCGGGGGGATAAAGTCCTCTTCACGGCACCCGAGGGGACGGACGGCGCTTGCCAGCTCGGGTTGATCGACCTGGCGCAAACCGACGGGTTTATGATATAAAGGGCTGATCTGTTCCAAACGGAAAGCGACCGCTCGAGTATCTGCCTGCGCAAGCCTTGACAGTTTGATCAAAACGGGATATAGTAAATATATAAAAATATCCGTTGTAATCATTTACACCTTGTTCTTTTGAACAGGAGGCTTAATATGAGAGCTTGTGATTATTGCAAAATGACTGTTGACCGGAGGGCAATTTTTGAATGCCAGGTGTGCAAAAAGCATTTCTGCGCGGCATGCTTTGAAAACAGGATTTCACCCAAAGCATTCCCCGAAATGTTCCGGCGATGTATAATGTGTCCGGATTGCTACTTAAAAAAATACGGAAAATCGAATGAGAAAAAGTAAAACAGCAAAACAGCGTCCGGTTGAACCGGGCGCTGTTTTAATATCGGTTAATTCGGTATTTAAAGCGAGTTGATCAGCCCCATCTGAATTAAATAAAAAGAATTCACATCGACAGCACGGGATAACCCGCCTGTAATCGCCAAATGGTCGCCTTTGAAAGTCGGCATTATATTCCAGATACCGGGTGATATTCCGCTTGAGTTAAATGTCTTTTGCGCTTCATTTTTAGGTGCGGTGCAAGAGATCGTGTTAACAATGCCGTCATTATTAAACCAGCTTTTGTCAATAACGGTTCCGCCGGCCGTTACCAATGCTTTGCTGCCCAGAAAGTAGCAATTGCTCCATAAAAGAGCGTCGCAAAGCTTTACGCTCGGCGCTCTTTTGCTTGAGAGCAAAACAGAGGCAGTCGCATCGGCCGGGACAGAAAAATAATAAATATCCTTAAAGGTTGATAATCTTTTATTAAGTTCAGCCGCGCCGTCCACGCTTAAATCATAAACGCCCGTATCTTTTCCGATACCGTCGGAAAACACATAACTTAAATTAATCAAATACTGAAGCGGCCCATAATTATTCGAGTTGATAACGTTAAGTGCTTTTATTCCAAGTGAAGAAGTTACCGTATAAATCGGCTTTGCGATAAGCGTCAGTGTTGTTCCGTTGTGCGGTGCGGCCAAAGCGGTTATGCTGTGAATCCAGCCGGTTTTCCCGCCCGTAAACAGCCCGGACACCTCACCGGCAGGGGTACCGGCCATTTCGGTTTTGTCTCCGTTCACCAAAAGATCGGAAAGCAGCCTGACTGTTGCGCCGCCGAAACTGTGAGCAATAAAATTGACTTTTTT
Organism: uncultured Eubacteriales bacterium; assembly: GCA_964402095.1. Taxonomy (GTDB): domain Bacteria; phylum Bacillota; class Clostridia; order Oscillospirales; family Acutalibacteraceae; genus UBA1447. The sequence goes on from CAYOAW010000008.1 coordinate 19,583, forward strand.
CAGGTTGCCGTTTGCGTCGGCCGTTCCCCAGCCGGTAAACAGCGGATTTTTACTGTAATCCGTGCCAAAACGCGCATGTTTATAGGTGGCCGAATGCACTGCGCCGTAGTCAACAACATTGCCGGTCATTTGTGCGTAAAGCTCGCATGCTCTGTCCCACGCGCTGTCAACCGGGTCAACCGAGGCGGCGTAGCATTCAAATCCCTGTGTATCAAGATACTTCAGCAGGTTACCGCTTTGCATCCCCCAATACTGCATTGTTTCGTTCATCTTGTCATACTGTCCCCAGCCGCAATAACCTGAAACAAAGACATAAGGATAATTTGTTCCTGTTTTGACGGTATCGGCAGCCAAGGCAGACGGATACGCCGACAATGCGATTATTATACCTGCAAGAACCATACAAATATGCTTTTTGGTATTTGATTTAAGCCTTTTCATTTGTTCCAATTCTATCATCTCTCCTCATAAAATTTCTTTCGTATTATAGCACAACAAAACAAACTTGGCAATATCTTTTCATGCATAATCAGCGTTAAATCCAGTGCTTTTTCTCTGTTGGTCCTGAAATATCAGCAGCTAATTATAGGTTTTACAGTTTCTATTTGTTAAGCGAATTGATTAATTCAGCCTGAGCCAGATAATAAGCGAAGATATCTGTCCCATGCGCAGCGGAACCGACTACCGAGCCATGGTCGCCTCTGAAAGTACTCATAATATTCCAAGTTCCGGATGTGACATTCTTTTTGTCAAAGCTCTTTTGGGGTTCGTTTTTCGGTGCGGCCGAAGATACGGTATTTACAATCCCGTCATTTTTTAACCAGTTTTTATCAATTGCTATGCCCTGTTCGGTTTTGCCGGTTTTTGAACCGATATACAGCATTGTCGGCCAAAATATAGGGCTTGCGTATTTTATATCCGGCACTCTTGCCGATGTCTGCAAGAAAGGCAATGTTGCGTCGGTGGGTATAGAAAAATAATAAATATCCTTGCGGATGGTAATTTTTTTATTCAGCGCAGCGGCGCCGTCCACACTTAAATCATAAATGCCGGTATCTTTCCCGATTCCGTCGGCAAACAGTTTGCTCATGTTTTTGATATATGCGGCAATTCCGAATTTGTCTGTATAAGTTGAATTTGCCGGGAAAGGAATTTTTATTCCGGTATCGGCAATAAAGGTTTTCACAGCTGATATCGGTTTATAAACAGGCCCTGCAATAAAGGTGAGTGTCGTTCCGTTATGCGGAGCCGCAAGGGTTGTTATGCTGTGAACCCAATCGCCTTTTCCGCCGGTAAACAATCCGGAAATTCTGCCCGGCGGTGTGCCTGCCGCTTCATCCTTATCGCCGTTTGCCAGCAGTTGTGTCAAAAGCCTTGCGGTCGCGCCCCCAAAACTGTGGCAGACAAAATTCACTTTCTTTTTTTGGCCGTTTTTATCGGCTGACCCCCAACCTTTCAACAGCGGTTTTTTACTGTAATCCGTGCCAAAACGCGCATGTTTATAAACGGCTGAATGCACTGCGCCGTAATCAACTGCCGTTCCTGTCATTTGCGCATAAAGTTCACAGGCACGGTCCCATGCGCTGCCGACAGGGTCAACGGATGAGGCATAGCTTTCGATTCCCTTCGAATTCAGGTATTTGATTAAATCGCCTTGCAGCATGCCCCAATATTGAACGGTATGATTAAATTGATCATACTGTCCCCAGCCCGCATACCCGGCAACAAAAACATACGGATAATTCGTACCTGAACGGAAGGATGCCGATGCCGAAGGAAATACCGAAAAAACAAAAATAAATATTGTTAAAAAAACACAGGCAGCCTTTTTGAAGACAGATATTATTAATTTCATCATTTCATCTTCCCGCTTCCGCAATATTTTAAAAATATTGTATCACCGTGAATAATTATATTCAACTGATTTTGTTTGCATACAAAAAACAGCGACGGATATTTTCCGCCGCTGTCTGTCGGTTTACCGGTTTATACCGGAACTCTAAAGCGAATCAACCAGTTTCAGCTGTGCTAAATAATAGGCATCCACATCAAACACCTGCATCGTGCCGCCAACGATGGAAGCATGATCTCCTTTAAAAGTTTTCATAATATTCCAAATTCCCGGTTTAATATTGCCTGCATCGAAAATTTTATGCGCTTCACCGGCCGGTGCCGTGCAGGAAACCGTATTGACAACCCCGTCGTTATTAAGCCAGGTTTCGTTAATAACAATTCCTCCGGCCGTTATCCCCGTCATGCTTCCCATAAGCAGTGTTGACGGCCATAGAATAGGTTCCGACAGCATGGGATTCGGTATTCTCTCATTCGAATTTTTAACTGCCGATGTCGCGTCGCAAGGCACCGAAAAGTAGTAAACATTTTTTAACGGTGAAAGCGTTTTGTTGAGTTCCGCCGCTCCATCCACACTTAAATCGTAAACACCCGTATCTTGCCCTATCCCCTCGGAAGTTACTTTGCCAAGGCCTCCCAGATAATCATAAGCCCCGAAGACATCGGTTTTGGAAAGGTCGACATTCTGAATACCTGTAAATGAAATCAATTTGCCTGTACCGGAAATCAATGCGTAGGCAGGGTCCGCAATCACTGTCAGCGTTGTTCCGTTATGCGGAGAAGCAAGGGTTGTTATGCTGTTTATCCAGCCGGATTTCCCGCCTGTAAACAACCCGGATACTTTGCCGTTTTCTGTTCCCTTTATTTCTTCCTTGGATCCGTAAGCCATCAATTGAGCCAGCACACGGGCTGTTGCTCCCCCAAAGCTGTGGCAAATAAAGTTGACCTTTTTAATTCTCCCGCCGGCATCTTTCCTGCCCCAATCATTAATCAAACGGCTGCCGCTGAAATCCGGACCGAAGCGTTCATGGCCGTAAGTTTTGGAATGGGCCTCGCCGTAGTCTGTCACCTGTCCTGTCATTTGAGCATAAAGCTCGCATGCTCTGTCCCATGCGCTTTTAACCGGGTCAACCGATGAGGCAAAACACTCAAACCCCTGCGTATTCAAATATTTTATTAAATCATCTTTAATGCCGCCCCAGTATTTTACGGTATCATAAAGTTTGTCATATTGTCCCCAGCCGGCGAAACCCGAAACAAAAACAAAAGGATAATCTGTTCCTGTTTTCGGCTTAACGGGAGCAGCGGCAGCCGGCAAGGCGGAAACAGCTGCAATTATAAAAGCAAGAAACAGGGCAGCCAGTTTAGTGCAAAATATCCGATGGGTTTTTACAAGCATTGTTTCACCTCATTTTAAAATAAGACCAAGTCTATCGTCCCGCTGAAAAAAGACAAGTGTTTTGCGCATAAGCCGTGCATCATTCAGATTCTGCCGCATAATTTACAGCGAGTTTATCAGTTTCAGCTGATTCAGATAAAGTTCATTGATATCAACAGCATATGTCAGCCCTCCAATGATCGCAGCATGGTCGCCATGGTAAGTTTTCATAATATTCCATACTCCGGGTTCGATTTTGTTTGCATTGAAAACTCTTTGGGGCTCATTTTTCGGCGCTCTTGTCGATATTGTGTTAACCACGCCGTCATTGTTATACCAGCTTTTATCAACAGCTGTCCCCTTCTCCGTAACAAGCGATGCTCTTCCCATCAAAAATATATTTGCCCGAAAAAGAGGGTCCGTCACGGCCTTATCCGGAATCCTCTCGATCGCCGGCGGCGAAGATACTGTGCCGTCATTCGGAATTGAGAAATAATAAATTGTTTTTATTGTTGTGATATGCTCATTTAATTCGTCAGCCCCATCAATAAACAAATCATACAGACCGGTATCCTTGATCCGCAAAATCGAAAGAGATTTTGCGGTTCCGTATACATTCTTGACCAAAGGGTCGGAAGTGAATTTTTCGAGCTGCTTAAAAGAATCAAATGCCGGCAAAACTTCGACCGGTGAAAAAATCAAAACAGAATCCGTCCCGTTATGGGGCGATGCGAGTGTTGTTATGCTGTAAATCCAACCGGCTTTTCCGCCTGTAAAAAGGCCCGATACCGTACTTGCGGAAGTATTTTTCATTTCTTCCGGGGAGCCGTTAGCTAAAAGTTCGGCCAACAGCCTCACGGTTGCGCCGCCAAAACTATGTGCAATAAAATTGACCTTTTTCAATTCTCCGTCAGCGTCTTTTTTGCCCCAGCCGTTTATTAAAGGTTCTTTGCTGAAATCGTGGCCAAAGCGGAGATGCTTATATGTTTTAGAATGCACCGCGCCGTAATCGACAACCGTTCCGCTCAACTGCGCGTAAAGCTCGCATGCCCTGTCCCAAGCACTGCCAAGAGGGTTGACGGAAGCAGCATAGCTTTCAATCCCTTTTGAATTCAAATATTCAATCAGGTCGCCGTTCAGCCTGCCCCAATACGGAAGCGCGTTGTTAAAATGCTCGTACTCCCCCCAGCCTGCATAACCGGAAACAAAAACAGCGGGATAGTTTGTTCCTTTTTTGGCTGCTCCCGCAGCACTTGCATACGGAAATATGGATGAAACAATCGAACCGGAAACAAGAATAATGCTGAACAGTTTTTTAAAAACAGAAGACTTTGTTTTTTGAGAAACCACTACGACACCTCCTGATTCTTGCTTTTAAATTGTTGGGGATATTATAACACTCAGACCGTACAAATGCAAGATTGCTTCTTTCCGGACTTGAGCCCTGCAGCCGGCAAAATTCAAGGCCAATGTTCGGCCGCCCTATTCAGTAAAGTAAATTAGCTTTACAACATGGGGCGGCCTGCAGCGTTGATGGGGTTTATTACAGCGTCATCATCAGTTTATAGTCATCTTCTTTGCCTTCGCCGGTGATAACGAAGCCGCATTTTTTATAGAGCTTTTGCCCGGCAATATTATCCTTGTCAGTGGTAAGGTGCAGTTCTTTTTTGCCGTTTTCACGGGCAAACATAATCATATATTCCATCATTCTTCTGCCAACGCCCATCCCCTGCCATTTATCACCTACCGCAATGCCGAGCCAAGGCGTATCTTTGCTCCAGCCGGCCAAAAAGCAGTAGCCCGCGGCTGATATAGCGCTGTCTTTTTCGGCAATCGCGATAAAGCGTTTGCATTCGGGGTCCGAAAGGCCTTCTCCGGTAAATCTGCGGGCAGTTTCCATCGTAAAATCATGAGGCCTGAATTTTTTCCTGCTCCATTCTGAAAGATCGCAAAAATGCCCATAAAGAAGGTCCGTATCACCCGCTTCCATAGGCCTGACAATAAGTGTGAAGTTCTCATTATTTTCCATGGTTTAAAATCCTTTCCGTGATGCATCAATCTTTATTCTGAAAGTGTTTATTTCATAGGGTTTGCTGTTAAATACAACCGCCCCGTTTTCGATTTTCGGGGCAGCGCTTTCATCCTCTTCCCCTATCAGATTTTCCGCCCGCACTTCGGCAACAGGCTTCTGCAGTGTCAGCCGGCTCACGGTATTTCTTCCGCCCGCTTCCCATACGCGCGCAATTATATCTCCGCCCTGATAATATAACGCAGAAAGCATGATATTCGGCGAATCGATAAAGGCAAAAGAACCATATGCGGGTAAATCACATGAACAATTCATATTTCTGTACGGTCTCAGCAAAACAGGATCATTGCGAAGCGAAGCCGCCTGAGAGATAATATTTTCAGCACCGGTATCCGCACCGCCTATGATCACCGCATAACTGAATTTGTGTTTTCCAGGGCTTTGGAACATATCGATATTCATATATTCCTCACAGGTGTTTTTGTACGGATAAGCGCAATTTATCAGGATACCGGCAAGCGAGTTCTCTGCTTTTTCATACTTATAATATCTGTCCCCGGATATATGGCAAAGCGCGGCTGTAAAACTTTCGCTTTGCGCCGCGGCAAAATCCTTGGCGAAAAACAATCCGTCCCATTGCCTGTGAAAATCACTCCAGCCCTCTTCCCTACCGTTATACGGTTCCTTGTCAATCGCTTTTACTTCGCTCCCGAACGGTATGCCGCCGAAAAGCCTGGTTTTGGAAGGCACCGGTATTTTCGCAGCCAGGTACCCCGCGCATACCGGCCAATTATCCGTTCGTGTTTCAAACATAATGGTATGGGAGCCGGCCTCTAAAACAATATCCTGTGAAAAATTCCGCAAACCGTCGGAGCCGTTCAATGTGCAGCGCCAGCGCACCGGCCCGGATTCCTTAACAATCCAATCAGTCCAAATAACCCGTGATCTGCCGGTTTCCGGCCCGGCGTGAAGGCCGCCTTTATCCGTATCAATTCCGGTAAACTCAAGCGTATTCCAGTTTACTTTGCCGGATTCGATCACGGTGCCGTTTGTTTTATCGGTTATTTTTTCCAAATTTCCGTTATTGAAATCAAGCCTAATGATGCTGTTGTCCATCGAAAACTGTTCAGACACGGCCCGGTGTGCGCTTTTTTCGGGACGTTTATAAATACCGCCGGTTCGGCAGGATATATCCCCCTTTGCGGCGCAGATAACATTGACCCCGTTTGGAGGCAGCTGCAATAAGGCTGTTATCCTGTATTCCCATACCTCGTCACCGTACTCAAAAGGCTCCAGTATTTGGAAATCAATTTTTTCGCCTCTGCCGTCACAAAGCTCAAGTTCTTCAATTTTTCCGCAGGTAACCGTCAATTCAACAGCTTTTTTCAACGGCTTGTCGTGGCTGTTGTAAACCACCGCAATGGCCGCGGCGGGCAGCTTCAGTTTTTCTGTCAGGTTCTTCATTGCTTTGAAACGCAGCTCATCCGCTTTTTTCAGGCTGTCTGCCGCAAATCCGTAAAGTTCTTCTTCATCCTCCGTAAAAACCCATTGCGAAGCATGAGCGGAGGATGTTAAGCATTTTTCCCACAGACCCTCTGTCGCAGAAAAATCACCTGCCCCGGCAAGCGCGGCAGCACTCATCCATTTTTCAGCATCGGCTATATGCTCCGCGCTTTTCAAGCGAAGCGGCGCAAGCCCCTTTTCTCCGCCCCATGCAACATTATAGCAAACATCGCACGGGTCAATGGTTCCACTGACGGTCTGAATTTTTTCCCGCCTTTTCATCAGCTCTGCAAAAAACAGCGGCGGTGTTGAAAACAGCATTTCAGAGGTTTCCCGCAAGTTCCATTTTTTGAAGAAGTTAACGAAATCAATAGGTATATCCGAATTGAAAACTTTTAAAGGCAGCGCGTCGTCACTGCCTTGCGGCAGCCATGCGATATCCACCGGAGATGCGGCAGTAAATTTTTCCAGTGCATGTTCGTAAAAATCGCAGACCGTTTGCTCCCAATCTTTGTCTTCATTGATTAAAACGGCATCTTTTTTAAAGCCCAGCGCATCATAATGCGCCCACCAGCACAAAACTTTGCTTCCGTCACTGCCTTCCCAAAAAAATGCGTGAGGGATCCCTTTTTTGCGTAAAACATCATATGGCCGGCCGGCGCGGAAATACTTATAACCCGCCTTTTTCAGCAGTTGCGGTATTTGAGGATGGCCCAAAGCAACATCAACCGTATCCGCATGAACGCTCAGATCGGCTTCGGGGAATATCTCCGAAAACTTTTTCCGCCCGATTATTAAATTCCTGACATACGCTTCATCCGCCGTCATATTCGGGCGTACATTTGAAAAAGCGCCGCATACGGCAACTCTGCCGGAAGCCGTCGCGGCGCGGATTTTCGGTATCAGTTCAGGCTTTCTTTCTATCACAGGCGCAAGTTCCGTGGTATAACAATCCATATACCATGTCGCGGTTTTATCTTTTTCAAGCAAATCAAGCAGTTCCTCAAAAGCCGAAACATAGCGCCTTTCATGCCACTGCCTTGTGTGGCACCAGGACCAATCGGGGTGTGTATACGGGATGACATAGAGTGTCATGTTTTCAAGCTTTTTTCTGACCGTTTCAATATCGTACTTGCTCACGCAAAATCACCTTTCAGATTATTAAAAATGTTCAAACAAACCGTTATCGCGCTTAGGGAATGCCCTGAAAAAATCTTTGGCATCCGTTTTCATTTCCACGCCCTGCATATATCCTGCTTTTTGCGCGTTAAGGCTTTCATAGCCGTAAAGCATCTGCGTAAATGCGGGCATCGGTGCGCAAAGGTCATACTTGCCGGTATCGGCAATCTTTTTTATATCCGCCGCTCCGCCGGAATATTCAACCTCATAAACACCTTTCGTAAAATCAAGCGTATCGTTAACTTTGACGATGAAATGTCCGTGCTCTTCGGGATAGCTGTTTGCCCCGAGAATTTTTTCCACATTCAAAATTCTGCCCATAATGTCAGGCAAAATGGTATATTTCGTATCCATATAATGTTTCAGCATAAAGTCGATTTCGGGGGACATTGCGCAGTTATGGATTTTTACCGTATCAAGCTCGCCCTCATACATGCGCATAAAACCAAACAGGCTGTATAGAGATTCCGGTGATGTGAATGCCATCTCATAGACATTCAGATTTATGCTGATCATTCGGTTAACCGAAAAATAGTTTTCAGTGCCGAGCGTTATATAAGAAGCCGGCTTGCCCTGCTTATCATACCAGATAAAAGTGGACGGTTCGCCTTTTTTCGGTTCCAAAAAATAATTCCCGCTGTCGAAGCGTTCAAACATAATATTTCTGTTTAGAGCAAATTTTTCAAAGACCGACAGCGCGTCACGGAGCCTTCCCTCGTTATTCAGCCTGCCGAGTTCGGAACATCTCTCAAAACAGTCAAGCGCTTTCATCGGAAATTCCAAAACCTTATGGTCCGCAATTTTCTCATAACCGAACTGACGGTAATATGAAAACGAAAAGGGGTGCAGCAAGCTGACCGTCCATCCGCGTTCGGGGGCGAGAAGAAATACTTCCTCAAATATTTTGCGCACACAGCCACGCCTGCGGAACTCCGGGCTTGTCGAAAGGCCGCCAACGGTCAATGTGCTGATATAATTCCCCGCAAACCTGCTTCTGCGGGTGCTGACACCGCCCGATGCCATCTGCGTTTCGCCGTCATCGTCAAAAACGCGCCACTTTTCCCTGCTGATAAAATCATTTTCGCTCTTGTCGGAAATTTTTATGATCATTCGGTTTTTCCCTCTTTTTTATTAACAAACATCGTCTTAATGTGTTTACCGGATTTGGCAGCCTCGACGGCTTCATTGGCTTCTTCCACCTGGTAACAGCTCGCGAGCGGTAATATGTTTTTCATCAGTTCCGGATTTGCCGCAAGAAACGAAAGGTATTCGTTTACATCCTGTACAGCGTACTGTGAAGAACCGATGATATGAAGAGCCTTGAAAGTAATAGCCTGCGGAGGTATCGCAACCGTGCCGCTGTCGGAATACTGCCCGGGGATCAGGTAAACTCCGCGGTTTCTGAGCATCTCTAATCCCTGTGGCACCGCATGAAGATTCCCGGATGCCTCATATACCAAATCAGCCCCTCTGCCGCCCGATGCTTCTTTAATAAATCGAATTATCTCTTCGTATCCGTTTTTCTCAAAGCTGAGAACCTTTGACGCACCCAATGTATATGCCATCGCGTTTTTCTCTTCATTGTCCCTGCCTGTTACCGCAATCAAATTTTTGATTCCCAGGGCTGCAAGATAAATAAGGGCGAAAGCGCCTACGGGGCCCAGCCCCTGAACAACAGCCGTCTGATCTTTATGGAGTCTGACTCCCGCCTTTTTTGCCAAGCTGAAAGCGTGGAGTGCGGTCGGGCCGGCACAGGCAAAAACGCAGGCTGTTTTCGCGTCAATGCGTTCCGGAATTTTGATAAGATTCTTTACGGGCGAATAATTGTATTCGCCGAAACCGCCGTAAAAATGCGGCGCGGTGTCGGGATTGCCGCCGTTTGCAAGCCCCATATTCAGGCAGTTGGCGTCGTCGCCTTCCCTGCAAAGCAGGCACTCGCCGCATGGGCAGGCAATATCGACAATCACCCTGTCCCCTGTATTGATTCCGTACATTTTGCTGTCTGAAGAAGAAATCTCTTCAACCAGTCCCACAAACTCATGCCCGATAATTGACGGAAACGGCACCGGTATTTTACCCCTGTAAATATGGATATCCGTACCGCAGATTCCGCTTGCGATAAGCTTGATTTTCGCCATACCCGCGGGCGGTGCAGTCAATTCATATTCCTTTATTTGAAAAGGTTTTCCCGGTCCGCTGAAGATTGCGGCTTTAGCTGTGTTCATCATCATTCTCCTGCCTGTTATTTATTCCTGCTCGGTACGCTTGAGGATATCCTCCTGCACTTCTTTGCTCAGTGTTATATAATAGGCGCTGAAACCGGAAACCCTGACAACCAGATTTTTGTACTCCTGCGGATTTTTCATCGCGTCAAATAATACCCCGCGGGAAATGGCATTGATCTGTATTTCCTGTCCGCCCTTTTTGAAATAGGTTTTTATCAGTCCAAGAAGTTTTTTGCGTTTTCTGTCATCCGAAAACATAGACGGGCTGAATTTTTGATTAAGCACCGTCCCGCAGGACACAAGTGTATAATCCGGTTTTGTCATAGAATTTATCACCGAGGTCGGCCCGTTGACATCCATGCCATGCATCGGGGAAGCGGCATCGCTCAGGGGCTCGCCCGATTTTCTGCCGTCGGGCGTTGCCGCAACCTCCCGTCCGGCGGGGATATTGCTGACATTTGATGCCATTGCCGTGTATATCGCTCCGCCGTCATAAGTCCGGTATTTTGAAAACAGCTGATTTGTAAACAGAACATACCAAACCGCGTATTTATCGGCGGCATCAAGATTGTTCCCGTATTTCGGCGCGCGGAGCATCTCCGGACGAAGGTTCTCATAACCTTCGAAATTCTTCAGCAAGGCATCTCTCAGTGTTTCCATCGTCACCGCTTTTTTTATAAAAACAAGGTCTTCAACCGCCGCAAGGGAATCCGCTACAGTTGCTATCCCCATACAAGCTGCGCCGTGCACCGAGGGGTAAAAGGCGCCGCCGTCGTTAATATCCAATCCTCTCCCGATGCAGTCAAAGCAAAAACATGAAAGAAACGGCTGTGAATACATCACACGGTTATAGCGCTCGTTATCATTGCGGAAATACATCATATATTCGGAAGCGCCGTACCGCATCTGCTCTTCAAGCGCGCCCATAAACAAATCCATGGTTGTAAAGGCTGACACACTGCCGGTTTCGGGGCCGAGTTTTGTCCCATCAAGCATACTGTATCCGTTGTTCAGCGCAAGCTCGATATATTTCGGCACATTGTACCGCCCGTCGGACCATGGAGGCTGTTTACCCTGAATAAAGTTTTCGATGCAGCCCACCATGCAGTAATTTCTGCAGTCTTCCAAACTGTATCCGTGCCGGAGCAGTGCTGGAATATTGACCTCATCGTTCATTAAGGCCGGATAGCCCAGCCCCGTGCCGATTACTTTCAGGCATTCATCCAGAAAATGTTCAGGCACATTTTCATAAATACGCGCGGAAAGGTTAGGCCCGGGAATATTGCAGTTTTTTACCGCTTCCAAAATAATATAAGACAGGTCGTTAACCGCTCCGCTGCCGTCCGGCTTCACGCCGCCTATGGCGATATTGACAACATCATCACCCGCATAAAACCTTCTTTCACCGATTTTATACAGCGTGCATTCCACCAGTTCAAGCGCGCGCGATTGTGTCAAAATACCACCGGCAATATCAGCGGCATAAAACGGGTACAAATACTGGTCAAGCCGTCCAAGTGCCATAGCATAGCGGCCTTCATATAAAAAAGCGATATGCGCAAACCAGACAAGCTGCAGCGCTTCATGAAACGTCCCGGGCTTTTCCCATTTGATTTTGCCGCAAATGGCGGCAATTTCCATCAAATTTTCTTTTTGCCGCGGGTTTTTAACACTGCCGGCTTTCTTCAATGCGGCGCCTGCGTATTGTTCAATCATCTTACCGAAGGCAGTCATCGAAATTTCCGCCGCACAAAGAAACACTCTTTTCTTTTCGGCATCTTTATCATGCGCATGGGATTCAAGCGAGCTTCGGATTTTTTCAACCGTACCGCAGACACCGTCCCGAAGAAAAGTTTCATAGTCGGGTGCGAAATGGTCGGCATTGGTACGAAAACCGTTTGACCCGTAACTGCCGCATATACTGTCAGCCCGTTTCAGCGTCTCATCCGGAATATCAATTGGTCCGGAAATCAACCCTCTGACAGATCCGGCGATAAAATCATTTTCATAGAGATATTTTTCATGGCGGCAAAGCAGCGACTCAATCGCGTATGCGCGCGCAACCGGAACAGGCTCGTCAAAATGCTCCGAATAACCGAGATACTTCAGATAATTTAAAATAATTTTAGTGTTCTGAGGCAGGCACTGCATTTCAGCTTTAAGATTATCAAGATTACTCATAAATATCAACGCTCACTTTGTTTTTATACCTGTGAAATCATCTTAGCAGATTATACAGAAAATGTCGAGAAAGAAAAGAACCGGCAGGCCGCATAACCGGAGCATTATATTATATTCGTTTAAATCTTACACCTTGTATTGTTATATTTTAGCCTCGCTTCGCGCTTTTTGTCAATTCCGCTTACAATCAAATAAGGGAGCAATACAAATAAATTCCCGATACTCTCCGCACGTTGAATTATAAAAGCATCTGTATGAATTTTGAATTTTTCAGTATTGTATAAAGAAGCAATTGCTTGACACAGCGTCATTTTACCTGTAAAGTTTAATTATAAATTGTCTGAAATGGGGTTGACACGGTGAAGAATTCCGAACCCGGAACAAAAAAGCGTGATTACAGCAAGGCTGTCAAAGTGCTTCAGTCCGGTTCCGCCATCCTGATGCTTTGTACGGCCGTTTTGTGTATTGTATACTTTAAACACAAAGGGCTGACCGCCCAGGATCTTAAAAATTATGCCCCCGAAAATTTGTTCCTCGCAGCGGCTGCCATTGTCCTTTTCTATGTTGTCAAATCCTTTTCGCTTGTCTTCCCGCTCCCGATTCTGTATGTTGCGGTTGGCCTGATTTTTCCGAATGTATGGCAGGCATTCGCTGTCAACCTGACCGGTGTTGTTTTAAGCCTTTCCCTTCCGTTTTTTCTCGGGCGCTTTGCGGGCAAAGACCTGATTGTGAAATTAACCGGCAGATTTCCGAAAATCAAGAAGCTGGACGAAATCAAAAGCGACAATGAAACTGTTTTTGTTTTTATCCTGAAACTCTCCGGTGTTCTCGCCTGCGACCTGAGCAGCCTTTTGCTTGGCGCAATGGATATCCGATATAAAAAATTCATGTTCGGTTCGATAGCAGGGCTGCTGCCGCTGATTATAGCCTGGACTTTTCTTGCAGGTGTTCTTGACTTCAAATCGCCCTATTTTTATCTTGCTATCGGCGGAATTATCCTTGTTGCTCTCGGTTCATCATTTGTCTATAAGAAATTTACAGCGAAAAAATCCGGAAAAATTCAGGGTGAAAAGGAGTAAATTATGTCACTCGGCAACGTTGATAAATCGGTTCCGAATAATGTTGAAGCACACTGGTTTAAGTTTGACAACGCCGCAACAATCTACCCCGCCTCACGGACCAGGAACTGGAGCAATACATACCGTATGGGGTTCGTGATGAAAGATGATATTGATCCCGTGCTTCTTCAGCAGGCGGTCGATGAGGTTTACCCTTACGCAAAATATTTTTTCTCGCACGCCAGCCATGGTTTGTTCTGGGATTATCTGGAGCGAACCGAAAACACCAAGATCGTTGCGGAGGAAAGCAGCTATCCTTGCCGTCCTTTCGATATCTTTGATGTCACGCGCCCTGCTATACGCATCCTGTATTATAAAAGACGCCTCTGCCTCGAAATATTCCACGGTATCGGTGACGGTTTTTCCGGCTTGATGCTGATTAAAACCATCGCCGCAAAGTACCTTATGCTCAAAGGTTTTGATATCCCGAACAACGGCGAATTCATCAGCCTTGATACGGGCATTGCACCGGAAGAGCTTGAAGACAATTACAAAAAGAATTATACTCCGGTTCAAAATGCCAGCCGCGCAGAAGCAAACGCGTATCAAGTCAAAGCAAAAAAAATTCCGAACTATTTCAGAGTTGTTCAAGGAATAACACCTGTCAGCGATTTAAAAAAGCTCGCGAGTGAAAAAGGGCTTACCATAACGGACTATTTGCTTACGGTTTACCTGTATGTTCTTTATTT